>JAFZBQ010000033.1 GCA_017561665.1 Bacteroidales bacterium
ACGCCTATAAGATAATCCTTCCCTGTAGAAAAGATTCACGGCTTGCTCGTAGTACAGATTTCTCAGTGATTTACGATACACAAACATTGTAACTCGTGTTTTACGAGTCAACTTTTTTTAGGGAAAGACACCTCGTCCACTATTAGCGGGTTTTTCGTACCTTTGGCTTAGATATACTGCATAGACGATATCTCACCTTTTAATATGAAACACCTGATTATGTGCATACTTTCCCTGTTGAGCTTGTTTGGCTGCAAGGGATACGAAGATCTTACGGTTGATGAGTTTGAGAAGATGCTCGCCGAAGACAACACCCTGCAGCTGGTGGACGTACGCACGGCAGAAGAGTACGCAGCCGGCCATCTGCCCGGAGCTATAAATATCGACTGGCGCGGCAATGATTTCTTAGATAACGCGATGACCCTTCTGAACAAAGACCGCGCAACGATGGTCTATTGCCGCAGCGGTAGGCGCAGCGCGGATGCTGCCGCCATACTTGATGGATTGGGCTATAAGACTTACAATATGCTGGGGGGATATCTCGCCTGGACCAAAGCCGGAAAGCCCACCACTACATCCAGTCCTGAAACCTGCAATAAAACAAATACAGATATGACTAACGAAATGAAATTCTGCCAGAGCTGCGGAATGCCGCTCACGGAAGAGATGCTTGGCACCAACGCCGACGGCAGCAAAAACGAAGACTACTGCATCTATTGCTACAAGGACGGTGCCTTTACCAAGGAGTGCACGATGGACGAGATGATTGAATTCTGCGCCCAGTTTGTGGACGAGGTGAACAAAAACCTTCCCCAGCCCATTACCAAAGAGGAGTATATAGCCCAAATGAAGCAATACTTCCCGATGCTCAAACGTTGGAAGAAATAATGAACGCAAACTTCATCATACGCAACGAGCGGCAGGAAGAATACCGCCAGGTCGAGAATCTCGTACGCGAATCGTTTTGGAATATCTACCGCCCGGGCTGCCTGGAGCATTATGTTCTCCACTGCCTCAGGGACGACCCCGCATTTATTCCGGAGCTGGATTTCGTGATGGAAGCCGACGGGAAAATAATCGGCCAATGCATCTATATGCGGGCCACAATCAGCTCTGACGACGGCAGGACAATTCCAATATTGACTATGGGGCCTATCGGAATACTCCCGGAATACAAGCGTCAGGGTTACGGCAAGGCGCTACTAGACTACAGCCTCAAAAAGGCAGCCGAAATGGGATTCGGAGCCGTTTGTTTCGAAGGGAATATCGGTTTCTACGGCAAGTGCGGCTTCACATACGCATCCGAGTTCTCAATCCGCTATCACGGTCTCCCTGAGGGCGAAGACGCCTCTTTCTTTCTCTGCAAAGAACTCATTTCCGGATATCTGACAGGCATCACCGGAGAGTATGCCACACCCGCCGGCTACTTCGTAGACGAGAACGAGTGCGAAGAGTTTGACAAGGCATTCCCTCCTAAGGAAAAACTGAAACTCCCGGGACAACTCTGGTAATTATTGTACTTTTGCGGGGATGAAACTACCGGAGAAACTGTCCAAATGGCTCAAGCCGCGGCTGCGGCTGTGGCGGATGTACAACGAATTGGGGTACATCCCGTGGCGCAAGCCTCGCAAAAAGAAGGAGAAGAAGCCGCGCAAAGGCGTCTATATCGGCACACGCGAGGCTATCCCGTTTCTGAACAACGACGCCAAGCGCACGTTCTCCCATTTGCTGCTGCGGCCAGGCTATATGATGCGGGACTACATAATGCGCGGCCAGCACGAACGCTACCTCGCCCCCTTCACCGCCCTGCTGGTGTTCTATTCCGTATTCACCCTGATCGTTGCCGTAGTAAAACCGGGCACCGAAAAAGATTCAATGGCCGACAGCCTTATCCGGGGCTTCAGCGACGCCGCCCTTATGGACGAGCTTCAGGACGAAGACGCCCATCTGAAGATAGATGATGACGGCACCGCCACCTTCAACGTCTCGGGTGAGAAACTCCGGACCATTGTAAATACGATGAAGGACGCCTTGCTGCTGACCCGCCTGGACCTCTACCCCGAAGCGGCCGACGCCCCCTGGAAGCAATCCCTCGCCGCCATCGAAGGCGACCTTCGCAGCAAGGGCATACCGCTGTTTCTTGGCAACTTCCTTATGATCTGGCTGGTGCTGATAGTCGTGCTTCGCAGATATAAAATAAGCGCTTCGGGCGCAGCGGCCGCATCGGCATACGTCCTGTGCCAGTTCTGCATCTTCATGTTCCTGGCGCTGCTCCTCTCTTTAGGGCAGAATACCAACCTGGGGCTGATACTGATGGGCATCCTGCTGTTCATAGACTATTGCCAGATGCTGCAGATCGGCAACAAGAAGGCCCTGAAGCTAACCATCAAGACCGGCTTGTGGTACCTGCTCTTTTTGATTCTCATCTACGCAATAATCGGGACAGCCGTCTTCCTGTTCGCAATGTCAAAGGTATGATGCACAGAATCTTATTTGTCTGTCACGGAAACATCTGCCGCAGCGCTATGGCGGAGTTCATACTCAAGGCAATGGTCAAGGAGCGCGGCATAGAAGACCAGTACCATATCGAATCGGCGGCGGTTTCTTACGAGGAGATGGGCAACCCCATCTATCCACCGGCAAAGCGCTGCCTGACGCAGCACGGCATCCCTTTCGACAATCAAAAACGGGCACGGCGCATCAACAGCGGCGACTACGACCGCTTCGATACCATCATCTGTATGGACGCCTCAAACCTGAGGCTGATGAAATACATCATTCCAGATGACCCGGAGGGCAAAATCCATATGATGATGTCCTACGCCGGCAAAAGCCGCGACGTGGCCGACCCCTGGTACACCGGCGACTTTGAGGCGACCTACCGCGACCTTGTGGAAGGCTGCACGGCAATGCTGGACCAATACACAGAATGATAATCATATGACAATCACAGGCATAGGCGAAACCGTACTGGACATGGTATTCGAAAATATGCAGCCGAGGGCTGCCGTTCCGGGCGGCTCCACATTCAACGCTATGATATCGCTTGGCCGCACTGCCGGCCGCGACTTTTCCGCCACCGGACTGAGAATGGTGACACAGATAGGCGACGATGCCGTCGGCGATATTGTCGTCTCGTTTATGGAAGAGAACGGAGTCGGCACAGAGGCGGTGAGAAGGGCGCACGGACAGACATCGGTTTCGATGGCAATGCTGGACGAGAGCCGCAATGCCAAATACGAGTTCTACCGTGACCTGAATATTCCAAGGTTTGAGGCGCCGGAGTTGGAATTCGCGCCTGGCGATATCGTCCTGTTCGGATCTTTCTTTGCCGTCAATCCCGAGACCCGTGAGCAGGTCCGTGCCATCATTCGCAAGGCGCGCCAAGCCGGCGCCACTGTCTATTACGACATCAATTTCCGCAAAAATCACAACGCCGCCGATTCGCCGCCTCAAATAGAAGAGAACATCGCCCTAAGCGATATAGTCCGCGGCTCGTCAGAGGATATCGAGGCGCTTTATGGCACCCAGGATGTCGCAGAGGTATATACTCAACACATATCACCGCTCTGCAGCAACTTTATCTGCACCAAAGGGGCGCGCGAGACGGAGGTATTCTCGCCCGGCTTCCGCCGCAGCTATCCGGTGCCGCAGGAGACGCCTGTGGTTAGTACAATAGGTGCCGGCGATAATTTTAACGCCGGCACCATATATGCCCTTATCAAATTCGGTAACCTGGACTGGGACGCCATTGTCCCCATCGCTCACAGTTTCTCTGCCAACGTCGTGGCCAGTCTCTATAATTACGTGGATGCCGGTTTCAGGCCTTGACCTTCTTTTCTCCGAACACGCACCAGCGGACGAGCGGTATGCGGCGGATAATCTCGTAAATCAGAGGCGAGAGTGTGAATACTGCTACTGCCAGAATAACGTACATAGCCCACGGCGGCAGTTGGGTGTACTGTTTCATCATATAGCCCAGGCTGGCGATTACCAGATAGTGAACGATATAGAGACCGAAGCTGCTCCGGGTCATATAGCCGGCGAACTTACCGGTATAGTCAAATTTGGCCTTGAACCATGCCATCAGCGCCAGGCAGGCCAGCCAGCCGTATATGCAATTCAGCGGGCTGCCAAGATACTGGGGAGAAGTATTGTCCTGACCGAATGTCGTAATTATCAACGCCGTTCCGGCTGCCACTGCGGCGACCAGAAGCGGTATCCAAATCTTAGCCAGTTTCTCCTGAACCTGCTCGTGAGCAAAAACGAAGTAACCCAGCAGGAAAGGAATCAGATAGAACAACGGCTTGTAGAGGTTCCAGAGACCGTCGGCGCTTTCTGGGCGGGGATTCTTTATCAATGTCTGCTCACCTGCCCAGAACAGCACGCCTAGCAGTATTACCACCACCAGATTAGCCTTGCCGCACAAGTTGTAGAATTTGTCCTTGCTGTCGATTGCGCGTATCAGCAGAAGCACCAGGCAGAGCAGCCACAGCACCTGGATGAACCACAGAGGACCGGTGCCGCTGATGGACCACATAATGAACTTTGCCACTGCCGGCATCTCGCCAAAAGTACCTGCCTTTGCCGCCACGGCGGTATTGAAATAGCCCACCATCCAGTGGAACACGAACAGACCGATGGTGCCGGGTACCAGCAGCTTGCGGGTACGGGCCCTGAACCACTCCCCCGCCGACTTCTTTTCCAGCGCATAGCGGGCGCTGATGCCTGCCAGGATGAACAGCAACGGCATAAAGAACGGATAGAGGATATACATCACGATATCCTGATACTGTTTTACCTGCGGAAATTCTCCGAACCCGCCGATACCGCCAAATACGCCTTTGTTATTGTAGAAATAGATTACGTGGTAGAACAGCACCAGCAGCACAGTAACCCAGCGCAGATTGTCTATCCAATGCTTTCTCATTTTGAAAGGCCCTCCATCGCCTGATCTATCGCACTTTGAAACACTTGCGTTTTGATAAGTGCCATCCCTCTCTGGTCTCCGAGTACCAGCAGGGCATCGCCCGGTTTGATGTCATAAAGCTTGCGGGCGTCGCGAGGAATCACAACCTGCCCTTTGTCACCCACCTTCACTACTCCGAAGATGTATTTGCCTTCATTATCTTGCATATGTGGTAAATGTTGGAAATTTCCCACAAATATAACACTATTTCATTATTTCCAAAAAATTCGTTAACTTTATAGTTTAAGAACACAATTATCAAAAACTACATGAAAAAAGTGCTGATTACTGCCCTGGCCGCGCTTCTGGCCCTGTCTGTACAGGCAAAGGATTACAAGATTTCATCTCCCGACGGAAGGATAAACGTAATGATTCAAAGCGGCTCCACCCTTTCCTGGAGCGTTTCAAAAGACGGTACGCAATTGATGGCGCCGTCTAAAATGTGCCTTACTCTTGCCGATGGCATCCAGTACGGCCCGAATGCCAAATTCCGTAAGGCACAGCGCAGCAGCGTATCTCAGACCCTGAAGGCGCAGAACTACAAGCGCAGCGAGGTCAAAGACAATTATAATCAGCTGAAACTTGTTTCAAAGCAGTTTGACCTGATATTCCGCGTGGCCGACGACGGCGTGGCATACAGATTCGTCACAAAGAAAGCAGAAACCATCGCTTCCGAGACTGCGGAATTCAATTTCCCCGACGACCCGATGGGTTGGATTCCCTACGTAAGGAACGGCGGCTCTTTTGAAAACCAATTCTTCAATTCGTTTGAGAATGTGTATTCCAACATACGCATTTCGGCATGGGACCCTACCCGTATGGCGTTCCTGCCGGTGACCCTTGAATCAACCGCCGGCCCCAGAATCTGCATCACCGAATCCGACCTGCTCAACTATCCCGGAATGTACCTTTGCAACCGAAACGGCGGCACCGGCCTGGAGGCGATGTTTGCCGGCTATCCCAAGACCATCGTCCAGGGCGGCCACAACATGCTGCAGGGTGTAATCACCTCCCGCGAACCCTACATTTACAAAGGCGAAAAGGGCGAGGAACTCCCCTGGAGGGTGATGGTAATCACCGACGATGACGCCTCGCTGGCCGACAACGACCTCGTATGGCGCCTGGCAAAGCCATCGGAAGGCGATTTCTCGTGGGTAAAGCCCGGCAAGGTGGCGTGGGACTGGTGGAACGACTGGAATATCAAGGGAGTTGATTTCGCTTCCGGCATCAACAACGACACATACAAGTATTATATAGATTTTGCTGCGGCCCACGGCGTGGAATATGTGATTCTGGACGAAGGCTGGGCGGTAAACCTGCAGGCCGACCTGATGCAGGTGGTGCCTGAAATTGACCTGCCGATGCTCAGCCGCTACGCCATCGAGCGCGGCGTCAAACTGGTGCTCTGGGCCGGTTACTGGGCCTTCAACCGCGATATGGAAGGGGTCTGCAAGCACTACAGCGAGATGGGCATCGCCGGCTGGAAAATCGACTTTATGAATCGCGACGACCAGCCGATGGTGGCCTTCTACGAGCAGGCCGCCCGCACCGCCGCAAAGTATCATCAGTTCGTCGATTTCCACGGCGCGTTCAAGCCCGCCGGCCTGATACGCACCTGGCCAAACGTCCTCAATTTCGAAGGAGTGAACGGCCTTGAGCAACTCAAGTGGATGGGGCCGGAATATGACGAGGTTACCTACGATGTCACAATACCTTTCACCCGCCTGGTGGCCGGCCCGTGCGACTACACCCAGGGCGCGATGCGCAACGCCATAAAGGCGAATTACTACCCTTGCGACAACGAGCCGATGAGCCAGGGCACCCGCTGCCGTCAGCTGGCGGAATACATAGTGTTTGACGCACCTTTCACGATGTTGTGCGACTCCCCCACCAACTATGAGGCAGAGGAGGAATGCACCCGCTTCATCGCCTCCGTCCCCACTGTCTGGGACGAGACCATAGCTTTGGACGGCCGCATCGGCGACTATGTCGTGATGGCCCGCCGCAGCGGCGGCAAGTGGTATCTGGCCGCAATGACCGACTGGGACGCACGGGACATCACCATCAAACTGCCTTTCGAGGCTGCTGACGGCACCGAAGCCACCCTCTGGCGCGACGGCGTCAATGCCCACCGCAACGGCCAGGACTACCGTAAGGAGGCCGTCAAGGTCAGCGGCGGCGAAGTCAAGGTTCACCTGGCGCCCGGCGGCGGCTGTGTAGTTGTTTTCTAAATCAGAACAATGAGTAACCAAGAATACGACGTTATTATTATTGGCGGCGGCATCACCGGAGCCGGGACTATGCGCGACTGCGCGATGCGCGGACTCAAGACGCTTCTCATTGAGCGCAGCGACATCGCCACCGGCGCCACCGGCCGCAACCACGGCCTGCTTCACTCCGGCGCCCGCTATGCCGTGAACGACCCCGAAAGCGCTGAGGAATGTATCAAGGAGAATATGATCCTGCGCCGCATCGCCTCGCACTGCGTGGATGAGACCGACGGCCTGTTCATCACTCTTCCTGAAGATGACCTGGCCTATCAGCAGACGTTTGTGGAGGCGTGCCGCAAGGCCGGCATCAGCGCCGAGGTTATCGATCCGGAACTTGCCAAGAGGCTGGAACCGTCTGTCAATCCCGACATAACCGGAGCGGTACGCGTGCCCGACGGCAGTGTGGACCCGTTCCGCCTGTGCGCCGCCAATATGCTGGACGGCAAACTACACGGCGGCCAGGTGCGCCTGCACACCACGGTAACGGGCTTCATTAAAGAAAGTGATACCATTCGCGGCGTACACACCCGCAACCTTGTCACCGGAGAGGAGCGGGATTTCTACGCTCCCGTCACGGTAAACGCCGGCGGCATCTGGGGGCACGACATCGCAGAAATGGCGGGGGTCCACGTTGGAATGTATCCCGCAAAAGGAGCGCTTCTGGTATTTGCCCACCGCGTCAACAATATGGTGATAAACCGCTGTCGCAAGCCATCCAATGCCGACATTCTGGTGCCGGGCGACACCGTCTGCATTATCGGCACCACCTCAACCCGCATACCGTTCGAAGAGTGCGACAACGTCAGCGTCACCCCCGACGAAGTCAACTTGCTTATAACCGAGGGGGCCAAAATGACGCCTTCGCTCTCCTCTACCCGCATCCTGCGCGCCTACGCCGGGGTTCGGCCGCTTGTCAGCGCCGACGATGACCCGTCAGGGCGAAACATCTCCCGCGGCATTGTTTGCCTGGACCACGAAGAACGCGACGGCCTAAAAGGTTTCATAACCATTACCGGCGGCAAACTTATGACCTATCGCCTGATGGCCGAGATTGCCACCGATGCCATCTGCCGGAAACTGGCCGTTGACAAGCAGTGCCAAACCGCAGAGACACCGCTGCCGGGCAGCGAAGAAAGTTCTTACGAAGCTGTGGCACGCAAGATCTGGGAGAAGCCCTCCATGGCTCAGAAGGCCGCCGCAGCCCGCATGGGCACCCGCGCCAGCCGCATACGCACCCGGGATACCCTTGACGAAGCGCTTATCTGCGAATGCGAGGAGGTCTCCGTAGGCGAAGTCATCAACGCCATAGAACGGCTGGACGCCTCCACCCTAACCGACCTGCGCCGCCGCACCAGAATCGGAATGGGAACCTGCCAGGGCGAGTTCTGCGCCTGCCGGGCCGCCGGCCTGCTGGCCAAATCGCACGGTTGCATAGAGAAAGAACGCGAAGACCTCAAGGAATTCCTCCAAGAGCGCTGGAAGGGCAACTTCCCTATCGGATGGGGCGATACCCTGCGCGAGGCGGAATACACCCAATGGGTCTATAAACACGTACTGGGATTATGAAGTTCAATACAGTCATAATCGGCGGCGGACTGGCCGGGCTTACGGCCGGTATCAGCCTCCAAAAGGCGGGCTGCTCCACCGCCATCATCAGCACAGGGCAGAATGCGCTGCATTTCTTCTCCGGCACGCTGGAGTCTATGGAAGATGCTCCACAACGCGTCACCGACCTCTTTGCCGAGGCGGGCATCGCTCTGCACTACACCCCCGGCGTACGGCTTATGCCGATGGGAACATTCAAGAAAGCAGCCCTCTCCCTGGAGGACATCAGCCTGTTCCCCGAAACCAAGATCGGTCAGAAAGCACTGATTGTCAGTTTCACCGGCTACCACGACTTCTTTTGTTCGTTCCTGGCCGAAGGACTGGAAAAGCAGGGGGTTCAGTGCCGTATCAAGCTTCTCAATCTCCCCGAACTGGAGCAGTTGGAAAAGAGCCCCAGCGAGATGCGCAGCGTCCAGATTGCCCGCACGATGGACCGCATCTGGGAAACCGTTGTGCGCGAAATCCGCATCCTGCTCCGCGACGAAGACACGGTGATTCTGCCGCAAGTATTCGGACTCAGGGACACTTCTGTACTGAGCCGCATCCGACAGGGCATTCCGGCGCAAGTCGTCTTTACAGGTACCCTGCCCCCGTCGGTGCCGGGCATCCGCACACAGATTCTCCTTAAGCGGCGCTACGAGCTGCTGGGCGGCACATACCTGATGGGAGACGAGGCCACCGGGGCGCACGTATATGACGGCGCTGTTCACAGCATAGTTACCCATAACCTCGGGAACCACTTCCTGGAGGCCGACAATTTCATACTCTCCACCGGAGCCTTCTTCTCCAAGGGACTCAAGTCCAACCCGTTCGAGATATCGGAGCCGGTATTCGGACTTGACGTGGAACAGGCCGGGGACCGCAGCGACTGGTATAATCCCGAGTTTATGCGGGAGCAGCCATATATGAAATACGGCGTCGCCACCGATTCTTCGTTGCACGCACTCAAGGGCGGCGAACCGATAAAGAACCTGTACGCCATCGGCTCAATTTTGGGTGAAACCCGTCCCGAACTGGGCACCGGCGGCGGACTGGCAATACGCAGCGCCCTGGCGGCGGCAGATGAAATACTTAAAAATACAAAGGAATGAAACTGCAGGAATATACATCAAGCACGCACAACTTCGAAGAGTGCATGAAATGCACAGTGTGCACAGCATACTGCCCCGTGCTGCAGGTCAATCCTCTATACCCCGGTCCAAAACAGGCCGGACCCGACGGCGAACGCCTTCGCCTTAAGGATCCCTTCTTCTTCAACTATGCCTTGAAGTACTGTCTGAACTGTAAGCGGTGCGAAGTCGCCTGTCCTTCCGGCGTAAAGGTGGCCGACCTCATCCAGGCCGCCCGCATCAAATACGACACTTCCCCGCCCAAATGGCGCGACCGACTGCTGGCATCCACCGACTTTATGGGAAGCCTGGCGCGGCCGGTAGCCCCCATCGCCAACGCCGTCACCGGCCTTGGAGTGACCAGGACTATGATGGATGCGATGTTCAAGATTGACCACCGCAGAACCTTTCCGAAGTACAGCCCGTACAGTTTCGAATTCTGGATGGGCCGGCACGAAAAGGAGCAGGCGGCATTCGGCGAGCAGGTGGCCTACTTCCACGGCTGTTATGTCAACTATAATTATCCCCGACTGGGGAAAGATCTGGTCAAGGTGCTCAACGCGCTGGGAGTTGGAGTACAGCTGCTGGACAAGGAGAAATGCTGCGGAATAGCGATGATTACCAACCGGATGACCAAAGAGGCCACCCGCAACGCCAAGCACAATGTATCTGAACTCTCCAAAGCGGTGGACAAGGGCCTGATGGTGCTCACCACCTCGTCGTCCTGCACGCTGACCCTGCGCGACGAATACCCGTCGCTGCTGGGAGTGGACAATTCTTCCGTGCGCGACTTTGTGATTATGGCGTCGCGCTACATTTACGAACGTCTCGAAAAGGGCGCCGCCCTCCGTTTCAAACCAGACTATCACAAGAAGGTGGCCTATCACACCCCCTGCCATATGGAAAAGCTCGGCTGGGGTGTATTCTCCGAGAAACTGCTGCGGATGATTCCGGGCGTGGAGTTCACCATGCTCGATTCCGCCTGCTGCGGCATCGCCGGCACATACGGCTTCAAGCGGGAAAACTACGAAGCCTCACAGGCCATCGGCCAGCCCCTTTTCGACCAGATCAAGGCGGTCAATCCAGACGTCGTGGCCTGCGACTGCGAGACCTGCAAATGGCAGATAGAGATGTCCACCGGCTATACCGTCATGAATCCCATTTCCATTCTGGCAGAGGCGATAGATAACAACAAAACCGAATAATCCATGTTGAAATTCTTGAAACAACCCGCATACAAGCCGGCCGAGACCGGCCCCGAAGCGGATAAGAAATACAAAAGGCTGCGCTGGCAGGTCTTTCTGGGAGCGTTCATAGGATACGCCGGATTCTATCTGGTGCGCAAAAACCTGTCGATGGCCATCCCGGCTATGGCCCCGCTGGGCTTCGAAAAGACCGAGCTCGGCTTCGTATTGGGTCTGAACGCCGCCGCCTACGCCTTGTCAAAGTTCCTGATGGGCAGCGTTTCCGACCGGTCCAACGCACGTGTTTTCCTACCTCTGGGACTGATACTTACAGCCATTTCAATGTGCTTTATGATAGTCCCCATCCAGTGGATCGGGGCCGACCACAAGGCACTGGCCATACTGGTGATGGGCATTCTCAATTTCCTGGTGGGATGGTTCAACGGAATGGGCTGGCCTCCTTGCGGACGGGTGATGACGCACTGGTTCTCCGTGAGCGAGCGCGGCACAATGATGAGTATCTGGAACTGCGCACACAACGTCGGCGGCGCACTTGTCGGTCCTATGGCAACATACGGTGCCGCCTGGTTCGGCAGCTGGTTCTACGGCAGCCACAGCGAGCTTTACTTCCTTATCGGTACCTTCGCCTTCCCGGCAGCAGTGGCGCTGTTCATAGCCCTGCTGGCCTATATCCTGCTGCGCGATACACCGCAGTCCTGCGGCCTGCAGAGCGTGGAAGCTTGGCGTAACGACTATCCCAAGAACTATTCTGAAAAGCACGAAACCACCCTCACCACAAAGGAGATTCTCTTCCAACACGTTCTCAACAATAAGTTCCTGTGGTTCATCGCCCTGGCAAACGCCTTCGTGTATATGGTGCGCTACGGCTGCCTCGATTGGGCGCCGACAATCCTCACGGAGAAAGGCATCGACCTCAAGAGCGCCGGCTGGGCCTATTTTGCCTACGAGTTTGCCGCCATTCCCGGCACCCTGCTCTGCGGATGGCTCTCAGACAAACTGTTCCACGGCAAGCGCGCCCTGCCGACGATGATCTTCATGGCTCTGGTACTGGTATTCGTAGGTTTGTACTGGGCCTTCATCGATAACCTCACCGTGGTCATCATCTGCCTTATCGGCATCGGCTTCTTCATCTACGGCCCGGTGATGCTCATAGGCGTACAGGCGCTTGACCTGGCACCCAAGAACGCTGCAGGCACCGCAGCCGGCCTCACCGGTTTCTTCGGCTACTTCCTGGGCACATTCATCCTGGCCAACACCGTCATCGGCCTGGTGGCTCAACACGCCGGCTGGGGCTGGACATTCGCTATGCTCATAGCCGCCTGCCTGCTGGCCATCCTCTTTATGGGTATGACCCTCCGCGAAGAGCGGAAGCCCTCCGAATAAAAGAAATGCCCGCCTCAACGGCGAGCATTCAGATTGCCGGTCAGGCCGGCAATGACGTTGGCGTCACCCCCGTGACGTTAGTGTCATCCCTGTGACGTTAGCTTCACCCCCGTGACGTTGGTGTCATCCCTGTGACGTTGGTGTCACCCCTGTGATGTTGACGTCACCCCCGGCTTGACCGGGGGCCGTAGAAGCCAGCTAGAACACAAGAAGGAAGAGACCGGCGGCCAGTGCACAGCCTACCATAGGGCCAACGACGGGAACCCAGCTGTACCACCAGCCGGAATCGCGTTTGCCCTTGATGGGAAGCAAGGCGTGAGCCAGACGCGGCGAGAGGTCGCGGGCGGGGTTGATGGCATAACCGGTGGTTGCACCTAGCGACATACCGATGGCCATAATCAGGCAGGTGACGGGCCAGGAACCGATGGAGCCGGTGCCGGCAGCGACACCGCCCATAGAGAAGGCATTACCTTCTGTGCCGAGCGCCAGAATCACGAATACCAGCACGCAGGTCGCGATTGCCTCGCAGAGGAAATTGCGCCAGGGATTCTTGATGGCAGGCATGGTGCAGAATGTACCCAGAATGGTGTCAGGCTGGTCTGCGGTAGCCTTGTAGTGGTCCTTATAGAAAATCCACACCAGCACGGCACCCAGGAAACCGCCCAGCATCTGGGCGATGATGTAGCCCAGCACCAGCGACCACTCGAACTTGCCGGCAATGGCCAGGCCGACGGAGACGGCGGGATTCAGATGCGCGCCCGAAACAGGGCCGGCGACCAGCACACCCATCATTACGGCGAGGCCCCAGCCGAGGGCTATTACAACCCAGCCGGCACCCTTTGCCTTGGAATAATTCAGAGAGCAGGCGGCGCAGACGCCGTCACCGAAAAGTACCAGCACCAGTGTGCCGAGAAATTCAAAAATATACTTGGGATCCATTTTACTGTTTGCTTATAGTTCTTGAAATTGCATCTTTCCAACCGGCTTTAACGCCAGCAACGTCAGCTCCGGAGGGCTTGAACGTGCGTTCTGCCTTCCACTGCCGCTTGACTTCGTCCAGGGAACTCCAGAAGCCCACTGCCAGTCCTGCCAGGTAGCAGGCCCCCATGGCGGTGGTTTCGGTAACTTCCGGACGGATAACTTCAGCGCCGAGGATGTCGCTCTGGAACTGCATCATAAGATTGTTCCGGGAAGCGCCGCCGTCCACCTTCAAGTTGGCCAGACGGACTCCGGCGTCACGTTCCATCGCCGCCACGATATCCATAGTCTGGAAGGCGATGCCCTCCAAAGCGGCGCGGGCTATGTGGGCCGCGGTGGTGCCGCGGGTAATGCCGCAGATGACGCCGTGGGCATACTGGTCCCAATAAGGTGCGCCCATACCGGTAAGGGCCGGCACAAAGTAAACGCCGCCGTTGTCGGGAACCGATGCCGCGAGGGCCTCTATCTCGGAAGACGAGCGGATGATGCCCAGGCCGTCACGCAGCCACTGCACCACGCTGCCACCCACGAATATGGAGCCTTCCAGCGCATAATTCACCGTATCCCCTATCTTCCAGGCAACGGTGGTAAGAAGATTATTCTTCGAAAGGATCGGCTTTTCGCCCGTATTCATCAACAGGAAGCAACCGGTGCCGTAAGTGTTCTTGACGGAACCGGGCTCGGTGCACATCTGGCCGAATAGGGCCGCCTGCTGGTCGCCGGCGATGCCTGCAATGGGCACTTCGTGGGCGAAGATGGTGGTCTTGGTGTAGCCGTAAACTTCTGAAGAAGAACATACGCGCGGCATCATTGAGGCCGGCACGCCAAGCAAATCCAGAAGTTCCTTATCCCATTCCAAAGTGTTGATATTGAACAGCATCGTGCGGGAGGCATTGGAGACGTCGGTAACATGCACCTCGCCGCGGGTCAGCTGCCAAACCAGCCAGCTGTCCACGGTGCCGAAGCGCAGTTTGCCCGCCTCCGCTCTCTCGCGAGCGCCGGGCACATTGTCCAGAATCCATTTGATCTTGGTACCGGAGAAATAGGCGTCTATGATAAGGCCGGTCTTCTCGCGGATCATGTCCACCAGACCCTGAGCCTTCAATGAATCGCAGAACTCGGAGGTGCGGCGGTCCTGCCAGACAATGGCATTGCAGACAGGTTTGCCCGTCTCCGCGTCCCACACGATGGTGGTCTCGCGCTGGTTGGTGATGCCTATGGCGGCGATATCAAGGCCGTTGATGCCGATTTTGCTGATGGCCTCGGCAATCACTGAAGCCTCGGATGCCCATATTTCCATGGGGTCGTGCTCCACCCATCCCGGTTTCGGGAAATGCTGGGTGAACTCCTGCTGGGCCGTGGAACAAATGCGGCCCTCGTGGTCGAAAACAATGGCCCTGGAAGAGCTTGTTCCCTGATCCAGAGCCAATATGTATTTACTTTTCATTTACCTTCTACTTTTTCATCAGGCCGTGTACACGGTTAAGGAAATCCTCTACGCGTGCCTTGTACTCTTCCGGATGTTTCTGGAAGGAGTTGGCGTGAACCGCACCGGGTGCTACCCAGTACTCTTTGTAGCCCTGCTCCTTTGCGGCAAAATTAACCCAAAGGTGTTCGATGGGAACGAAGTCGTCTGCATCACCGTGGATGAAGTACATCGGGATGGTGCATTTCTTGAGCTGAGGCACAGTTGAGGCCTCCCAGAAACCCCAGCCGTATTTCTTCTTGGTTACCAGGGATGCGCTCTGAAGCACATCCGGCGGGATGAATGCGAAGCTCTGTTTGCGGTTGCCGTTGAACTGCATCACTACAGATGAATAGCCACAGTCCTCAACCACGCAGCGCACGTATTCCGGCAGCGGGTCGCCACTGGTCATCATCACAGTTGCAGCACCCATTGACACGCCGTGAAGCACCATGAAGTCGTCGTTGAAGACATTGTGCGCCACCTCAATCCATTTTTCTATGTCAAACCGGTCGTACCAGCCCATCTGGATGTGGTCGCCCTCCGAATAGCCGTGATACTGCAAATCGGGGAAGAGCACGTTGTAGTTGAAATCGTCGCGGTACATACGCACCAGGTAGAGGAACACAAAGTGGTTGTCGCCATAACCGTGAACCACAATAGCGGTGCCTTTTGCCTTTGCGGGGTCCTTGGCCGGCACATAGCATGCATGAACTTTGAAGTTGCGATAGCCGACTATGGTAGTATCCTTCAAGATACCTTCTGCCTTGAGGTCGTCATACCACTTGGTACTGCCGGGCAGCAGGGAATCTGCTTTATGGCGGCAACGCTCTATATCGTCGATCCCGTGAGGGTTAGGATTGAGCGCATAGTTGCTCATAAACTTGCCTGCCATACAACCGGTCAGGCTCGCAGCCACAAAAAACAATGCAGCCAGTTGGAATAATCTCTTCATACCTGTTAGAACTGATAGTTGATACCGATACCGATCCAGAGGCCAGCATCCATTCCCTCGGTGAAGCATTTTGCAAAGTCGGCGGAAACGATAAAGTTCTGGTTCATCGCAATCTTGAGGCCGGCACCGCCGCTGTAAACGAGATAGTTCACCTTGGATGCATCGTAGATGGGAGTGTGCGATCCGGTGAGCAAATCAAACGCCGGATCGTAAATCTTTCCGTCCGCATCTGCAATAGCTGCAAGGGCGTCTGCCTTATAAGGCCTTGTGATGATACCGGCGTCAAAGAACGGGTTAACTGCTATGTAGAAGTACTGCTTGGCAACGGTGAACTTCACCAGCTTGATGCGCAGTTCGGTATTTGCCCATGCCATACCTTCTGCCAGGACACGGTTCTCGCGCAGACCGCGGATGGTGTTGGAAGATCCGAAGCCCTCGGAAATCATGTTACGCTGGACCAGCAGAGGGTTGTTCTGAATCATTGCCAGAGGTGTTTCGCCCAAGATTGTGTGCTGCCAGGCCAGGCGGTATGCGAATACGGGATTGCCGGCGGGGATGGGAACGGGAATGCTGATGTACTGGCGGAAATAAGCGCAGGCCTTCAGATAGCGCTGGTCCAGGACATTTCCGTTAAGGTATGCTTCGGCCCAGATGCCTCTGTTAGGAGCGGCTTCGATGTCACGGGTGTCGTAAACAACACCGGCATTGAGTTCCAGCGCCATACTTCCATCCTTCTCTTCATCGGAAATCACTCCATTTCTGGAGAGGAAGTTGTACAGGGTGGCATCGGTGTTATAAAACTGCTTATTACCGTCGACTTCCACACCGACGTCCTTCATCGGGCCAAGTTTCCAGTTCCAGAAGTTCACGCCGGCAGCCCAGTTCAGGTTGTCGGTGATACGGCCCTGGAAATTGGCGAGGATGCGGAGCATCTCGCGGCTCATTCCGTAGTAGTTTACGTTGTCTTTGGTGAGAGGAACATATATGTCCCTGTTGCCCCAAACATCATAGTTCTGCGTTGCAGCGGCGCCGTTGAAGCCCCACATGCTGTACAGAGGGTCGGTCATATAGGTAACGGATGCATTCACGCGCATATTGGGAATCAGATACTTGGAGTCGTATGCCAGATACAGGCGCATACGGTGGCTGTGGGTGAAATACGAACCTTCCCAACTGATCTTGTGGAGGGGATCGGGATAGGTCTTTCCGTCGCCATAGTAATAAATGTCTCCGAAGGCACCGGCCTGGAATCCGTTGTCCACAGAATAAGTTGCTGTGGGCAGAATACCAAGGCTCCAACCCTTCTTCATCTCTTTTTCCTCTTCCTGCGCAAACGCATTGAAAGCCAACGCAGCAAGCAATGTAATAATTAGTAGCTTTTTCATTATTAATTGGTTAAAATTTTATCTATTATACAAACTTACTCAAAATAATGTTAAAAACCTTGAATTGTGAAAAATTATTACCTTTACATAAAATAAGTTTAAACCGCCCTATGAAGCGTCTGATGACATACGGATTGGCTTTGCTGCTCGCACTTTCGTGCGCCGGAATAGAGCAGCCGGAAGTCTTGAACGACGACAAGGCTCTGGACGGCTGGTGGTACCTGGCTTATCTTTACGATCAGGAGAACCTTTCGTCGGGGGAGAAACTCCTCTTTGACATGAAGTACACGGCAGAAGACACTTGGGAGTGGCGGCATATCGTAGGCACCAATTTCACCGCATACGAGCTTGGCTTCTATATCGGATACGAAACCGACCCCGAGACTGGCGACATAGTGACCATAGACAATAAAAAACGTGTCGAGGAACATCTGCCGCAACAGATGTTTTCGTCGCTATTCATGAGTCCGGGGCCTTATGGAAATTGCATTCCGTACACGACCAATGAGGACGGCGACCGTCTGGACACATACTCAAACATGGAAGTCGGCGACGATACCATCTCCCTTATCTGCACGGGCGGACCCTACTCTTTTGACTGGATTGACAGTGACACTGCCGCCGACCTGAATTATGACGGCAAAATAGACTATTTTGACATGTTCTGGCAGTTCCGCACCCCAAACATACCCCAGCAGATCGAGGGGGTCTACCCCACCACTTTCAAGGTCACCAATATATGGAAACGCGCAGACGAGGCGACCTTCCAAAACTGGAAAAACACTCTAGAAAATCTTTAAAACCAAATAGTTATGGCAAGTTTAATTTACATTATCGGCGTTGTCCTCTCTATAATTGCAGTATTGGACATCCTCAAGAAACCCATCTCCCTGGTGGGCAAGATTATCTCCTGCATCCTGGTTCTGGCACTCAGCTGGGTCGGCCTGCTCATCTACTTCCTGTATGCACGCGACCGCCTCACCAAGTGGTTCAAATAGCAGGTTATAACGCCAACAAGAAAGCCGGTCCAGGTGGATCGGCTTTTTTATTAGAAGATGTAATTGAGGGCGATGTACAAGGCGCTGTCGCCGTCGGTCTTTTTGAACGGCCTGGCCCATTCTGCCGATATTATGAAGTTGGTGTTCATAACCAGCTTGAGTCCGGCACCGGCGCTGCAGTGCAGTTTGAGCGCCTCGGCCTTCAGGTCGTCTACCGGGCGTCCATAAAACCGCGCCAACTCCTCTCCTTTATATAATCTCGTGACCATCCCGGCGTCGAACAGTGGATTGGTGGCCACGTACCAGTTCTGGCCGATGAACTTGAAATCGAACAGCCTGATTCGCAGTTCGCTGTTCATCCAGGCGTAACTGTCACCCACCAGCCTCTGTGCGAGAAGGCCGCGGACGGTATTGATGCCGCCCAGGCCGTCGGTGCAGGTCTGGCGAAGGAACAGGGTGCTGATGTTCTGCATACTGTAGAACGGCGCACAGCCGGCCACAGTTCCCTGGTATGCCAGGTGATAGGCAAACACCATACGGTCAGGCCAAAGCGAAACGTACTGGCGCAGATGTGCCGCCAGTCTAAGATAATTGTAGCCGTCTCCGAACAAGTCGGGTGAGCCGTTCAGATATGCTTCGGCCCAAAGGCCGCGGTTGGGAGCCGATTCATTGTCGCGGGTATCCAGCACCAAACCCGCCTTCATCTCCAGGCGATGGCCGCCGGTGGCCTCGCTTCCTTCAAATACGCCGGCCTCGCACATCTGATGATACAGCGTTTGAGTAGGGTCATAGACCTCGTAATACTTCTTTGTCTCCTTGTCTTTCTTCTTCAGATCGATATCGTCCAGACCATAGTACCAGTAGCTAACGCCGCCGACCCAGTTCAGGTGCGGAACTATCTGACCCTGAAAATCTGCCAGTACACGCACCATAGAGCGCTTATAAGCATATCGTGCCTCGCGGGTCTTTTCATTGGCATCGCGCGACTTGTCATAAGCCTCCAGACCGTTCAGGCCATAGAAGAGGAACATAGGGTCGTACTGATAACTGGCGGAGAATGTGGTGCGGATGCCCGGAATCAGATAGCGCGAATCGAACTGGCCGTGAAGCAGCGTCTGGCCGCCGGTATAGCGCGACGCCTCCACGTACATCCGTTGCAGATATTCGGGATAAATCTTGCCGTAATTGAAGATATCGGCGCAGACTCCGTACTGGAGGCCCAGGTCGGAGTTGTAGCTGACGCACGGCAGAATACCGATATTCCACCCTTCCACCTTCTCATCTTCTCCGGCGAAAGCCGTTCCGGAAAGGGCCAGCAAAGCAATCACTGCAGCGACTTTTGCGCTCTCGCGGTTGTCCACCTTCTTCCCGTAGACCACGTATCTTTGGAACAGGAACTCGGTTACAAGATTGGCAAACATACACAGGAACAGCACCAGATACTCGTTCCAGTGCAGCGTTTCGGTCAGGTAGTCGCCACCCCAGGTGCTCAGGGGCGTGAAAACCGCGTAGTAGCATATCACCTTGAACATCGCAACCGGAACGTTAGCGGTGCTCTTGAAGGTGAACCGGCGGTTCAAGGTAAAGTTCCACACCACCGACAGTGTCAGCGCAATCAAATAACACGGCCAGTAGCGCCAGCCGGTAAATTCGTTAAGCAGTGCGAAGGATATGGTCTGAATCAGACCGGCGCTCATAGAGAACAGCAGGAACTTGATGGCCCTTATAAACTCCTTATTCATTTTCTTCAGCCTCCAGTTTAGTATAAGCCACTTTGCCGACCAGCGTCGTGGGGAGCGAATCGCGCACCTCTATCTCGCTTGGCATCGCATATTTTGCAATCTGATGGCGGCAATGCTCCATAATGCTCTCGCGCAGCTGCTCGGAATCTTCGTAGCCCGGCTTGAGCACCAGGAACGCCTTTACGCGATGCATCTTGTACGGGTCGCGAACCCCTATCACGCAGCTGCGCTGCACGGCGGGATGACCCTCCAGGATATTCTCTATCTGGGAAGGATATACGTTGTAGCCGCTGGTCACTATCATCCTCTTGATGCGCTGGCGGAAATATATGAAGCCTTCGGAATCCATCACGCCCAGGTCGCCTGTATGGAGCCATACGTGACCGTCGGCGTGCAGGCGCATAGTCTCTGCATTTTCCTTTTCGTGATTGATGTAGCCCAGCATCATCGAGGGGCCGGTCAGGCAGATTTCACCCTCCTCTCCGTAAGGCACCTCGTCGCAGGTTCCCGGTTTGCATATCTGGAAATATGTATCGGGATAAGGGATGCCGATGCTCCCCTCCTTCTCTTTGTTATAGGGTGTCAGGCAGCAGGCGGTGACGCACTCGGTGGTGCCATAGCCCTCGCGCACGCGGACGCCGGCATTGTGGTCGGAGAGGAACTTGTCAAACTTTTTCTTGAGCTCTATCGTAAGAGAATCGCCGCCAGAGAAAACGCCTTTCAGGCAGCTCAGGTCGGCGCCGTCAAGATATTTGTTGCGGGTAATCGCCTCGAATAGCGTGGGCACGCCGGCAATTACGTTGGGACGGTTCTTCTTGATGAGGTTGGCGTAACTCTTGACGTTGAAACGGGGCACCAGTATGGCCGTGCCGCCCACCACCATCATAGTGTGGATGCACACGCCCAGGCCGAAGCCGTGGAATACCGGCATCGCCGCCAGCATCTTGGCGTGATGCACTTCAAAATTGGCCATGGCGCCGGTCTGCTGCCCAAGGGCGTTGAAGTTCAGGTCGGATAGCATGATACCCTTGGTGGTGCCGGTGGTGCCGCCGGAGAAGAGTACGACCGCCTCCTTGGTGTAGTCCTTATCGGCCACATAGCCCTCTTTCACACTTTCGGCGCCCTTTATAAAATCTTTCCAGAGAATCACGTTGCCTTCGCTCTTGATCTTGGGGAACTTGCGCTCGGTGAGCAGTTTCTGTCCCAGGGAAAGCGGGAACGGCAGCTCTTCGGAGACGCGGGCGATAATCAGCCTGGATATCGGGCGTATCTTCTCCACCTCAAGGAATTTGGAGTAGAATTGGTCCAGCGTGACGGCGATGTCGCACGAAGCCTCGTTCATATAGAAGGCGATCTCCGCCTCCGCCGAGAGCGGATGGACCATAGATGCCACGGCGCCGATACGGTTGAGGCCGTACAGGCAGTAGATTGCCTGCGGCACGTTGGGAAGGCAAATCAGCACCCGCTGCCCGGCACGGACGCCCAAGGCATAAAAGGCTCGGGCCACAAGGTCCAGGTTTTCTGCAACCGATTTGTATGATATCTTGCGCCCCATAAAGGTAAGGCACGTGAAATCGCCCTCCCGTGCCGCCGTTTGAAGCACCGCGCCGGACATTGTGGTTTCCAGATAATCGAGATGTGCAGGAACTTCTCCGTAGCTCTCGAGCCAGGGAGTCGCTATATTGTCGTATACGTACTTCATCGGTTCGGGTTAGTTCTCAAATTCTACGGGAGTGGCCGCATCCAGGTCAAGCAGCTCGGGGTGCGCAAACAGGTAGCGCATCAACTTCACTGTCTTGGAGAAGTAGTATCCGTCGGCGATACGCTCGTCCACCGTCAGGCCAAGCTTGATGGTGTTGCGAAGGTCGTAGGTGCCGTCCTCATGCCAGAACGGGCGGAGTTTCTTCTCGCTGATGACCATAAAGAATGATATATTGCCCCAGTCGAACAGATGGTGATAGTCGGCGTGAAGTTTGATGCTGCCCAGATTTGTCAGATATGCACTCGAGAAGCAGGGATCGTCCTTGGCCAGGGACTTGGGATAGTGGCCGTAATACTCCAGCTTGTTGAGTGTCCAGGCGACCAGTTTGTAGATCGGTCTCGGGAGAACCTGGAGAATATTCATCGCTTTGGTGATACCCACCACTTTATCTTCTTTGCGCACCTTGTGGACAAATTTCTGCACATAGTCGTGCACCTGTTCTATCGGAGCGCCACCCTCCGGATCTAGGACGAACTTTGCAATCGCCTCTTCCGCCTCGTCGTTGAACTGGCGCTTTACATTGAAAGCAACAACTATTTTCTTGCGCTCGTAATACCGGTGGCCGGCGATGAAATAGTTCATCTTGGGACGCAGCAGGAATGTCTTTGCCGTAACGGCCGTGATTACGTGGAACCAGGTGTACTTGAATTCGGGGTTCGATGCGTTCTTCTTCTCGAGATACTTGTCCACCTCCGTGAGGTCTATCACCTCTCCCATCACCGCCTCGTTTTTTGTCCTGGGACCCATTATGTAGGGCATCAGTATATGCAACGAATCCAGTCCTGACACATAGTATGCGTCATACCGGTCCCGCCAGTTTCTCTTACGGGTTTTTGAATCTTCCATCAGTATATCAGTTATTGTCGAACTGCGAAGGTACTAAAAAAACGCAAAAAGGCGGCACTTGCAGCGCCGCCTTTCAAGGTGAGAGGTAATATATCCCTTAGATGAAGATGTACTTGCAGATAAACAGGGCTGCAAGAATCCACATCGTGATGGAGATGTCTTTGAACTTGCCGGCAACGGCGTGGCAGACAACGTAAGAGATAACACCAAGAAGGATACCGTCGGAAATGCTGTATGCCAGCGGCATCATAATGATGGTAATGAATGCAGGGATGGACTTGCAATAGTCCTCCCAATGGATGGTCTTGACAGACGGCATCATCATAACTCCCACAATAATAAGGGCGGGAGCAGTGGCTGCGCCGGGGATTGCCAGGAATATGGGGCTCAGGAACAGCGCCAGTGCAAATAGAACTGCAACGGAGAAAGCTGTGAGACCGGTACGGCCGCCCTCTCCTACGCCAGATGCACTCTCTACATATGTGGTTGTTGTAGATGTTCCGAAGCAAGCACCTGCAACTGTTGCGATTGAATCGGCAAGGAACATCTTTTCCACGCCGGGAATCTCATCGTTGCCCTTATTGATAAGGCCGGCACCCTGGTGTACACCAATGATAGTGCCCATAGTATCGAACATATCGATAAACAGGAATGTAAACACTACTGCCAGCATATCCCAACTGAGAATCTGACTCCATTCAAACTGGCAGAAGATGGGCGCGATGCTGTCGGGCAGAGAGACGAATTTCTCCGGGAGGGTTGTGATGGCAGCACCTGTAGCCGGATCCTTTATAAACAGGCCGATGATGGCTGTGATGAGGATGCCCCAGAGGATGCCGCCGCGCACCTTGGCCATAACCAGACCGGCGGTAATTGCCAGGCCAATCAGACCCAGGAGGGCCTTTCCGTGAGTTATGTCACCCAATACAACGAGAGTGGCGTCGCTATTGACAATAACGCCGGCGTTCTGAAGACCGATGAAGGCGATGAACAGGCCGATACCGGCTCCGATTGCCTTTTTGAGAGTACCGGGGATGGCATTGATAAGCCAGGTACGAACCTTAGTCAAGGTTAGGATAATAAAAATGATACCCTCAAGGAACACGGCTGTGAGAGCGAACTGCCAGGTGTGCCCCATTGTGAGGCAGACAGTAAACACGAAGAAAGCGTTAAGGCCCATGCCGGGGGCGAGGGCAAACGGCTTCTTTGCATAGAGCGCCATTACCAGCGTTCCGACGATGGCTGCCAGGGCGGTAGCGGTAAATACGCTGCCGGCAGGCATTCCGGGCAGAGCACTGAAAATGCCCGGGTTGACAGCCAGAATGTACGCCATAGTGAGAAACGTGGTCAGACCCGCCAGAATCTCGGTACGTACGTTATGCTGCGTCTTGTCAAACCCAAAGACTTTTGACATGAAACTCATAGCTGATATGATTTAGAATTAGAATACCCACTTGGTACCAAGGCAAGGCATTATGTTGAAGCCCTGCATGCCTGCAAAGTTGTAGCTGAACTCAACCTCGCTGCCGATATTGAAATGGTCGAACAACTGATACCAGATCTGAGGCTCTGAGAGAATCACCAGATTATCATACTCGCACCAGAAATCGATGAATCCGCTGAAACGGAGGCCGGGAGCACCAAACAAATCCTGGCAACCCCAGACAGCCGTGAACTGTAGAGGCACCTTGGAAGGAAGCTTTACGAAATATTTGTAGAGCAGTTTGAGGTTGAGGGTGTTCTTGAAATCCTTGCTGTGCATGAAATAATCCACACCTGTGAGGAAAGCGCTGTTTACGGGGAATGCGGCATAAGGATCGATGGGAGGATTCAACACATAGTGGCCGAAACCGCCGTTGTACTCAAGTTGCCAGCTGAACGGAGCCAGTTTTGAATCCTGCCAGAAGTTCAGGCAGCGCGCAATCTCAAAGTAGGTGTTACCAGGAGACAGTATTGTACCGTCAGATAAATCTTTTAGATTGTAGTCGTAATCGATAAAGAAGAAGGTATTACCCCAGTTGTCCATGTGGAAACCTTCCATGGTGGTGGTAAAGTGACCTCTGCCAAAATCGTAGAAGGTCTGGAAGTTGGTCTGTGCATTGGCCGCGGTTGCCATTGCCAGCAGCGCGAAAGCTGCAACGAAGAGTTTTTTAAACATAAGTATATGGTTAATATGATGATAGATTAATTCTCGCTCAACTGCAATAAAGAACTTACGGGGATATCCTCCGGTATTGGACTCAGACGGGGAACGTCCGTGATATCTATGATGAAATTCAGGAACACCGCCTTGGGATGGAACTTCTTCACCAGATTCGCCGCCGCAGAAGCCGTGCCGCCGGTGGCCAGGATATCGTCGTGAATCAGTACCACGTCGTCGGGCGAAATGGCATCGGTGTGAATCTCAACCATATCGGTGCCGTATTCCTTGGTGTAGGTCTCGCGCACGGTATCTGCCGGCAGTTTGCCCGGCTTGCGGATGGGGACGAACCCCGCCCCCAGCCTGTGCGCCACCGCCGCTGCAGATATGAACCCGCGCGACTCAATGCCGGCCACCTTTGTAATACCTTTGTCCTTATAGATTTCACAGATGGCATCCACAATTTCTTTCATGCAATCCTTCTCTTTGAACAGAGTCGTCACATCAAAGAACATGATGCCCTTGACCGGATAGTCCGGAACCACCCGCAAGTGCTTTATCAGCAAATCTTTATTCATTCTTTTCCAGCCTGTTTACCTCAAAATCGACCGACTTGTCGCCGGCATCGTTCTTGCCGAACTCGTAGTCCTTGCCGGGAAGGATTGCGTTGAGGACGATACCCACGAGGGCTGCCACTGCAAGACCGGAAAGCTTGACGGAACCGATGGTGATGGAGCCGGCAGCGCTATAGGATATACCGATTGCGAGCACCAGAATCAAGGCCATTACAAGCACGTTGCGGGACGATTTGAAATCTACCTGATTTTCCACTACGTTGCGTACGCCGACGGCGGAAATCATACCGTAGAGCACGAGCGAAACGCCGCCGATGGTGGCTGCGGGCATCGCACCGATGAGTGCCGAGAACTTGGGGCAGAAAGAGAGGATGATTGCGAACACGGCTGCGATACGGATCACGCGAGGGTCATAAACCTTTGTGAGATTGAGCACACCGGTATTCTCTCCATAAGTAGTGTTTGCGGGGGCACCGAAAAGTGATGCAAGCGCGGTGGCGAGACCGTCGCCCATCAGCGTGCGGTGCAGGCCGGGATCTTCAAGATAGTTTATACCGGTAGTGGATGAAATTGCGCACATATCGCCGATATGCTCCATCATGGTTGCCAGGGAGATGGGAATGATGGCGATAATGGCGGCAATGATCAGGCTCCAGTTAGGATTGCCGAACACAGACATAGCGGTGTTGTTCCACTGAACGGGGAGGCCTATCCAAGCCGCCTCCTTGACTGCAGAGAAGTCGCACAGGCCGCAGCAGGCTGCCACGATATAAGAGCCAAGCACACCCAGGAGGATGGGAATGATCTTGATCATGCCCTTGCCCCAGATATTGCAAACCACGATGATTGCAATTGCCAGCAGGGCGATCCACCAGTTCTGGTTGCAGTTGTTGATGGCAGAACCTGCCAGGATGAGACCGATGGCGATGATGATGGGGCCGGTAACCACAGGCGGGAAGAAACGCATAACCCTCTTTGCGCCGAAGGCTGCGAAAAGTCCTGCGAGGATAAAGTAGATGAGACCTGCGCAGAATACGCCGATGCAGGCGTAAGGAAGAGCCTCTGCCTGCGAGAGGCCGCCGGCCATTCCCATCTGAACCACCGTTGCGTAACCGCCAAGAAATGCGAAAGAAGATCCCAGGAATGCGGGAACTTTGAGCTTGGTGCAAAGATGGAAGATGAGGGTACCCAGACCTGCAAAGAGGAGCGTCGCAGACATCGAGAGACCGGTGATGACGGGCACCAGAACTGTAGCTCCGAACATCGCGAACATGTGCTGCAGACCCAGGGTCAGCATTCTGCCCCTACCCAGGGTACGGGCATCGTAGATAGCTTGATCGCTGATTTTCATAGTATATTTAGTTAGATGTGATTTGGCATAATACCGGTGCATAAAGTTACGTCATCTGCCGCACACCTTCGCAGTGGAGGCGCGCAGTATTATTCACAATTTTTTAACAGAAAAACTACCGGTACTTGATCACCAGCATATCACCTTCGTCCAGCAGGAAATGTGCCGGGCCAGGCTGCTGTTCGCAGAAAACGCCGTCACGTGCTATAGTGTAAACCATGTCGGTAAAGACGGCATCTACACTCATTTTGTCTTTGAGTGATTTGTTGGCGACGGTGAGGTATTTATTGCCGCGGTTGGTAATGAAGCCGATCAGAGCATCCTGGTCGGTGACCAGGCCGCTTATCTCGGGCGGCAGGTCGGCTTCTCGGAGAAGCTCCGACCAATATGGGATCAGGTTTGTGTGGCGCACTTTATCCGACTCGCAGCCGTCGAAAACCCATCCACGCCGGTGAAGTTCGGTATTAAAATCCTTCAGGGTGTCATATGCCTCAGTCCAGGTACCGTCAAGCAAAAGCGGCGCATAGCTGGTGCCGCCGTACTGCAAGATTACGAAATACTGTATCACCTGCGCGCCGAAGGCCAGGTTGGTGTAGACCTGAAGGCGGAGATTCTCCAACGTGGGTTTGGCAAACAGATGCTCTTCATTGTCTATCCAGCAGCTTGCCGCAAACCCCCACCACGGTATGCCGTACTGCTTGGTGAGTCGCGATACAATCTCGTTGCATTTCCACCAGTAGCAGACTATCCCGTCGGGATACGTAGGGTCTCCCTCAGGACGGCACGGATACATATCGTAAGAAAGGAATTTGACGCCGCAGTCACGTATGAATGACTCGATATAGTCGTAATAGGTTGCCGTTCCAAGCCCCTCCTGACTGCCTTCCGGATTGAGGTTGATATAAACCGGATGAATGGGATCCAGGCTCTCTATCTTTTCCTTTCGCAACTTGAGGGAAGGGATCAAGACTGTCGATGGCTCGTCGTAGATATGGTAGGCAAATGTCGCCGGATGGTCCTTGAGCTGATTGATTATCTCGTCAAGCCCTTTGTAATTCTCGGGGTCACGGTCGTAAGCCTCGGCATAGGGCCAAACCACCGGCACGCACTTCATACCGACCTGCTCCGCCAGGTCCAGCTGGTGCATAAACGGCCCCTCGTCGGTCTCGACAGTGATTATATTGATGCCGGCGTCGGCCAGTTTTTGAAAGGTCTCCAGTGTGGCCATATGGTTCTTGGGGCCGCGGTATCCCATCGCCTTAAAGACAGGGCGGGTAGCCTCAGAATATGGGTCACGGACTAGTAGCGGAAGCATTGCGGCGGTGGACCGGCCGTCCGGCGTTGTGGCGGTGACGATAAAATCCGCAGGCGATGCCGGGTCGGGCGCGGTGACTACAATCTGGCCGTGGGAGGCACAACCGGCCGGCACAGTGATGCCCCACCCCTCTTTGCCGGTGACATAGATGGTTGCCGCTTCGGGCAAAGTGTAATTGATGGTGACACTGCCGCCGGCATCTATTCCATAGCGACACCTGTCAAAAGAGAAAGCGAATACAGACTGACCGTCCGGTACGATACCGTCAGCATCAGGCACTCCGGGGAGAGCCTGATGCTGCAGTTCGTCCAGACTCTGCTGTAACTCGTCTACCCTAGCCTTGTCTGCCTTGTCGCAGGCAAAAACAAGCAGCAGGGCCGAGAGCAGAAGCGTCAGTCTTTTCATGATCCTAGCCTATAAGCTGAGGCAGGAAGATGGAGAATATCAGAATGGCAAGGCCGATGGCCAGAACCCAGATGATTTTGGGTTTGCAGCCCTTCCACTCCTTGAGCACGATACCCCAGAAGTTGGAGAAGAGGATGTCGAGGGACATCAGGATTGCCCAGGCGAATGCCAGAAGTGCGGGTGAGCTCTGCAGGAACGATTTACCAAGGCTCAGGCCGAAGAACTGGCTGTACCAGAGGATACCGGCCAGGGCGCAGAACAGCAGGTTGTGCCCCCACAGCTTACCCTTCTTATAGTCTCCCCAGGTCTTGTTCTTGGAGTTCTGGCTGAAGCAGTAGATGGCATTTACGATGAAGCCGCCGATAGTCACCAGCAGCACGGCGGGGAGCTGCTTGAACATATCGTTGGTCCCCTCGAAGAACATCTTGTCGCCGCAGCCGAGGCCGATGGCGAAGCAGGCGCTCATAAAGCCGGAAATCAGCGCCACCAGGATACCCTTGCCGAAATTGAACCGTTGGGGCTGCTCGCCATCCTTCTTATCCTTGGCAGCAGCCTTGGCCCTCATACTGCCGGCCAGGCCGATAATCAGCACGCCGATAAACATCACCACCACACCGGCGATAACCGCACCGGTGATAGTGCCCACGGCGCCGGAGCTAAGACCCAGCAGGTCGGTTGCAACCGGAGTCAGGATTACGCCAAGAGCAGAGCAGATACCCAAAGCCAGGCTCTGGCCCAGGGCCACGCCCAGATAGCGCATAGAAAGGCCGAATGTAAGGCCTCCGATGCCCCACAGCATACCGAAGAATATGGTGAGCAGGGTCGCCTTGGGATCGGCTGTATAGAGCGACATCAGGTTCTCACCCGGAGTCACTGCCAACAGAGCGCCCAGGAACGGGAAGATGAGCCAGGCGAAGACGCCCTGGACAATCCAGTAGCTCTCCCAGCTCCACTCCTTGATCTTATTGATGGGGACGTAGCTGCTCGCCTGGCAGAACGCACCTATCGCAATTATTAACAGACCGAGAAATATCATGGCTTACAATGATTAACGTTTGCTTGTAACCTGTGCCTCATATTTCTGGATGACCTCGATGAACTCGTCGCCCACGGGCACGTTGTTCTTGAGGCAGAACATATCGTAGATAGCGCCCCAAGGCATTGCCTTTGCCTCTTCGAAGAGTGCGAGCACCTCGAAGTGCTTGTCCTCGAGCTCGTATTTGCTCATCAGCTCGCGAGGCTCCAGCATAGCGCGCAGCATGCACTTCTGGGCAGCGCGGCTGCCGGTAACGTAAGCGCCAACGCGGTTCATTGCGCCGTCGAAATAATCCAAACCATAATGTACGCGCTCCAGAGCATTTGCACGGACGATCTCTGCAAAGAGCTCCAGGGTGTTGTCGTCCATAATGGTTACGTGGTCGGAATCCCAGCGGATGGGTCGGCTCACGTGCAGCATCAGCTCGGGCACGAAGTTGAGCAGTGCGGATACCTTGTCGGCGGGTATCTCTGCGGGATGATAGTGGCCGGTGTCGATTGTAGGGATCTTGCCGTTTGCTGCAGCGTATGCAGTGTAGAAGTCGTGTGAACCCACGGTGAAACTCTCCAGGCCGATGCCGAACACCTTGCCTTCTATGGAGTCCTTCATATGCTTCTTGTCCTCTGCGAAAATCTTGTCCAGGGAGTCCTTGAGCAGGCTGCGATATAGCATATGGTTTACGGAGACATCCTTGCATCCGTCGTGTACCCATACGTTCAGGATACAGGGATCGCCCTGAGCCTTACCCATCTCGTCGGCGATGTCACGGCAGCGCTTGGTATGCTCGATCCAGAAATCGCGGATGCCCTTGTCGGGGTTTGAGAGCGAGAGGTTGCCGCTCTTGGGATGCGAGAAAGATGTGGAGTTGAAGTCCAGCTTGGTATCGTTTGCCTTACCCCAGTCAATCCAGCTCTTGAAATAATCCACGGTTACCTCGTCACGGTCCACGACCTTGCCTTGGAAGTCGCCGTATATCTCGTGCAGATTCAGGCGGTGTGTACCGGGAATCAGGCTCTTTGCCTTGAGCACGTCGGCGCGGAGTTCATCTATATTGCGGGCAGCGCCGGGATAATTGCCGGTGGACTGGATACCGCCCGAAAGGGCGCCGGCCTGCACCTCGAAGCCCTTTACATCGTCTGCCTGCCAGCAGTGCATCGAGAGGTGGAAATTCTGAAGCTGCTCCAGCACTTTGTCGGTATTGACACCGATGGCAGCATAGCGTTCTTTTGCAAGCTCGTAAGCTTTAATTACTTGTTGTTCTTTCATGGAATGTTATTTTGATATTACTTTTTTGAATTTTTCGTAAGCGGCATCCCAGAGGACGGCATCCTGAGGCAGATATTCCTCAGTGGTGATGCTGTCACCGATCAGGCGGCGCATATCCTCCTTTGTGCTGACTATGCCGGCGGCACGCGCCTGAATCATCACATTGCCGATGGTGGTTGCCTCGGAAGGACCGGCGAGCACGCGCAACTTGGTGGCGTTGGCGGTGATCTGGTTCAGCAGAGCATTCTTGCTGCCGCCGCCGATTATATGCAGCACCTCTATGGGTTCCTTCACAAACTTGGCATTGAGGGTGTCTATCACATTGCGGTACTTGAGCGCAAGGCTCTCGAAGATACAGCGCACCATCGCCTTGTCATCTTCGGGTATGGGCTCGCCGTGTGCCGCGCAATAATCCTTGATGGCCTTCTCCATATCCTCCGGAGCTGCGAACGACGGATCGTCGGGATCGACAAACGACACGAACGGAGCCGCCTTGCCCATCATCTCCACAATCTGGGGATAGCTGTAGTCCTTGCCCTGCTCTTTCCATTTCACGCGGCACTGCTCCAGCAGCCACATTCCTGTGACGTTCTTCAGGAAGCGGATGGTACCGTCTATGCCGCCTTCGTTGGTGTAATTCTCCTTGAACGACTCGGCGCCGATAATCGGTTCATAGGCCTCGATGCCGATCAGCGACCAGGTGCCTGAAGACAAATAAGCGAAGTTCTTTGTTGTTGCGGGGACGGCTGCCACGGCACTGCCGGTATCGTGACCTGCGACGGCCACCACCTTCACTGCACCAAGACCGGTCTCACGCGCCAGGTCGTCGGTAAGCGTGCCTACGATATGGCCGGGCATCACGATCTCCGGGAAAAGCTTAGGGCTGATTCCGGCCGCCTCAAGCAGTCCCTCGTCTATCTTCTTGTCATAAGGATTCAGGAACTGCGAAGTGGAGAGGATGGTGTATTCGCACACCATCTTGCCGGTGAGCAGATACGACAGCGCATCGGGCAGGAACAGCACCTTGTCGGCCGCCTCCAGTGATGAATTACCCTCGCGGTGCAGCGTAAAGAGCTGGAACAGCGTGTTGAAATTCATGAACTGGATGCCGGTGCGGCGGTAAACCTCGTTCTTGGGGACAATCTTGAAATACTCTTCCATCATTCCGTCGGTATAGTGGTCGCGATATGCCCGGGGCTGCGAGAGGATGTGCCCGTCGCGGCCCACACAAACTATATCCACACCCCAGGTATCGATACCGATAGAGGCCACGTCGATGCCGCTGGCGCCTATCTTCTTGAGACCCTTGCGGATTTCGTCAAAGAGATAATACAAGTTGCAGTATGTGCGGCCGGCTATTGTAGAAAAGCCGTTGGAAAAGCGGTGAACCTCTTCCAATTCAAGTTTCCCCTTGTCCAAAGTGGCGAGGACAACCCTGCCGCTGGTCGCCCCCAAATCGATGCTTATTGAGTTAAATGCCATATTGTGTATTAATTGAATTCAATCTTTCAAAAGTAAAAATTCTTTCTCTAAAAGTCAATACGTAACCCGTCGAAAGCTGGCTCAACTCCGGGAGGAAGAATCTTCTTGAGGTCTTCGTGGCGGGGCAGCTGATGCGAAAGATGCGTCAGGAAAGTCTGCTTTGCGCCCACCTTTGCGGCGACCTCAAGCGCCTGGTCCAGAGTGAAGTGCGATATATGGCGCTTGAATCGGATGGCATTTATCACAAACGTTTCCACGCCTCGGAACTTCTCTATGCTCTCTTCGGAAATTTTACTGGCGTCTGTCAGATAGCCGAATTTTCCGAATCGGAATCCAAGCACAGGCAAAGTAAAATGAAGCGCCCGCACCGGAATAATCTCAACCCCGCCAATTTCAAACGGCTCGTCGGTTATCGTGTGCAACTCATAACGCGGCGCGCCCGGATAGGGATTCTCGTCAAACGCGTAGCTGTATTCCTTTTTAAGCGATTCCTGCACATACCCCTCGCAATAAATGGGGAACGCCCGCCTCTCGAAGTAATTGAAACTGCGCACGTCGTCCAGACCGCCGGTGTGGTCCTTGTGGTTGTGGGTCAGCAGAATGGCGTCTATGTGGCGGATGTCCTCCCGCAGCATCTGGCTGCGGAAATCGGGGCCGCAGTCCACCAGAAGCTTGAGCCCCTCATACTCAACGTAAATGGAGCTGCGGTAGCGCTTGTCCTTGGCATCCGGAGAAGTGCATACTTCACAGCCGCAACCCAACATAGGAACGCCGGAAGAGGTGCCGGTACCCATGAATATAACCTTGTTTGCCATAGTTATAATATAACATCGACTATCCGCCCAACCAGCGCCGGGTCATAGTCGCGTTCTACCTTGATATAATTGCGGCTGTAGCCGAACATCCTCCCCTCTTTGTTTGTACTCTCGAACAGCACCTGCTCTCTGCGACCGCGGTTGGCGGCATAAAACTCTGCGTGCAGCCGCTCGCACAACTCCTCCAATGCCTGAACTCGTGCCTTTTTATCGGCTTCAGATACTTGATTCGGCATCTCCGCCGCCGGGGTTCCGGCCCGCCGGGAATAAGGGAAAATGTGGATGAACGCCGGCCGTATCTCCTCCAGAAATCTGTAGGTCGTCTCAAAATCATCCTGTGTCTCACCGGGGAACCCCACAATCACGTCGATGCCGAAAAACACGTGATCCATACGGCTGCGGACGAACTCTATCTTGCGGCGGAAAAAGTCGGTGTTGTAGCGGCGGTGCATCGCGGCCAGGATCCGGTCGCAACCCGACTGCAGCGGGATGTGGAAGTGCGGCAGAATCTTGGTGCCGGAGGCTATCCAGTCCACTATTTCATCGGTAAGGAGATTGGGTTCTATGGAAGATATGCGATAACGCTCTATCCCTTCGACATCATTCAGCGCTTTCAAAAGATCCAGGAAACTCTCACCCGTGCTCTTGCCAAAATCGCCGGTATTGACGCCGGTAATCACCACCTCCTTGAAACCGGCGGCGGCGATTGCGCGGGCCTGCCCAACGATTTCTGCAATCGGGGCATTGCGGCTGTCACCGCGGGCCAGGGGCACCGTGCAGTAGGTGCAGTGGTAGTCGCATCCGTCCTGAACCTTCAAGAAGGCGCGGGTCCGCTCTGTGGTGGAATAAGCAGAAAAGTATTTGCGACTCTCTCCTATCGGCTTTACGAAGACCTTCCGGTCCAAAATATCGGCGGTGGCGATGCTCAGCAGGTCGCTCTTATAGTCGCTGCCGACAACCGCCCAGACGCCCGGCATATCGGCCAGGGACTCGGCTCTCAACTGCGCCTGGCAACCGGTTACAACTATCCTGGCCTCTGGAGTGAGACGATGCAGGCGGCCAATGAAATTGCGCCCCTTCTTGTCGGCGGCGGCCGTCACGCTGCAGGTATTTACTACATATATATCTGCCTTCTCAGTTGGTGGCACAACCGTGAAACCGGCGCTGAGAAATTCACGCTCGAAGGTGGATGTCTCCGCAAAGCTCAGTTTGCACCCCAGCGTAGAAAAGGCGACTGTCTTCATATCAGAAACTCAGGGTGATGCAGGCGGCGGTATCGGGAGTATCCAGCGCCGTGACGGCGTAGGTAAATGGCGGACGCATCTTGCACACTGTCACGGTGGCGCTCTTTACCTCGGGGGCCTGACGGCGGATTTCCGTGAGGATGGTGCCGGCCACCTTCTCCAGCAGAAACACCGGAGTTGCCATCGCGTCCTTCACGATATTGTACAGCACCGCATAGTCCAGGGTATCGTTTATAAGATCTGTCTCCGCAGCCTTTTTCAAAGGCACTTTACAGCTGAGATTCACCACAAAGTCGTTGCCTGCAGTGCGTTCTTCAGGCAGGCAGCCGTGGTATGCGTGGAACTTGAGATTCTTTAGTTCGATGGTGCCGTATTTCTTCATAACCGTCTGATATTAAGCAGATATAACAAACACGCAAGGCCGTTTGCCGATAGTCGTGCCAGCCCTCTTCCATTCCTCTACCGTCAGGGTGCGGATAAAGGCGTCGGACTGTGTGATGTTGGCGGCCACGCACACTCTTGTCGTGGCCGAAAGCACCTGCAGCATATCGGCCATCAGGGCGTCGTTTCGGTACGGAGTCTCTATGATAATCTGGGTCTGGCCGGTGCGGCGGGAGAGCTTTTCCAAATCCGCCAACCGTGCGCGGCGTTCCTGCGGTTTTACGGGAAGATATCCGGTAAAGGCAAACGACTGGCCGTTCATTCCGCTGGACATCAGCGCCATCATCAGCGACGACGGCCCCACCAGCGGTACCACTTCAATTCCGTGTTGGTGGGCGGCTGCCACCAGGATGCTACCGGGATCGGCCACTGCCGGCAATCCGGCCTCGCTGATAAGACCGACATCCTCGCCCGCCTCCAGCAGAGCCACATATCCGGCGGCATCCGCGGCGGCGGTATGCTCGTTAAGCTCGTAGAAAGTCAGGCTGTCGATGCCTCCCTTGAGGCCTGCGGCAGAAAGGAAACGGCGGGCGGTGCGCACCTCCTCCACCACGAACGTGCGGATATGCGCGATGGCGCCAAAGACGCCGCCGGCAAGCACTTCGTGCGGGTCTCCCTCGCCCAGTGGCGAAGGTATCAGATAAAGTTTGCCTTTCATCGAAAGGCGAATTTACGCAACTTTTTCGATATTATTCTCTGCCGCGTACCAAAGATATCCCTCCACATTTCCGTAGCCCATCCGGCGCAGCATTTCCATATAGCGGGCCACCTGCTTGCGGTATCCTCCGTGCCGCTCGCCAAACTTGTAGTCGACCACCGCCACTTTACCGCCGCGGATGATAACCCTGTCGGGGCGGTATACCTGGCCGTCGGTGTCGATGATGGAAAGTTCGTTCAGAGCCTCCCCTTCGCCGGAGAACCAGCAGTAGCTCTTGACAGAGTCCAGCATTTCATTTACGCGGGCTACCGTATCGTCCCGATCCGCCGCAGCAAGTTCGCCGCCGGCCACCGCAGTATCCACAGAAGCGGCCACATCGGCGACAGTGTCGATGCGCGAAAGTATGTCATGCATCACGATACCCCTCGCACGCGCCGCGTCGCGCTCCTCCGGATCAAAGAAATCCGAGCCGCGGTATACCAGCGCCAGGCGCTTGCTGCCGCCGGTGCCCTCCATAGGAATGGAGTTGTAATCATCCATCCGGACAGATTCCACTTCGCCGTCACTCTCTTCCGAGCGGTCATAACGCCGCCTTTCGCCAGCCTCATATACATCGTTCACAAGCTTGCCATCCGAAGACAACAGTGAATACAGGAGGTCGGAGATTCCTTTCTTATGCGTCTTCTTCTCTGCAAACACTATAAGTTCGTGTTTGGCGCGGGTAAAGGCCACGTACGCGGTGTTCAGCGAATCCATCTTGTATAGCAGCGACATCGCATCATAGTCGCCCTTGAACGCTGTTTCGGCGGCATTTTTCCTGAATTCTACCGGCAGCAGGCCTGATTTCAGTTCGGATGTATCGTCGCACCACATATAGTTTGGCAAGTCCGAGCGGGGCGTTAGCGGCTCGTAGAAGAGAGGCATTATCACAACCGGGCAGCCCAGTCCCTTGGCTTTGTGGATTGTCATTATCCGCACGGCATTGGCGCCGCGGGGTGCCGACACAGCCTGCTGGCATCCGATTTCTCCCCACCATTTAAGAAATCCCGCCATATCGGAACCGTGGTCACGCATATAATCCAGAACCAGGTCCATAAAGGTCATAAGGTAAGGCATCTGACCCGCAGCGAGGCTCCGGTCCATCGAGCGGACTACGCTTTCGCAAATATCATATATCGAGTTGCCGCCGAGCGCCACCTTGTCCATATCAACCCCCATCTCCTTTATCACCTGCAGGTTGGTGGCATCATCGGGATTGACGATATACTTGAGCACGGCGACCACTCTCTGCACATACGAAGATGCACCCACAAGAAGGGACTCGTCGGTTATGACATCTATTCCGTCGGCAATAAGCTGCTCTGCAACCAGGGATGCCTGGGAATTGGTACGTACCAGAACATAGACCGCACTCCGTGGATAGCCCAAAGCGTCCAGGGCTTCTATCTCGCCCTTGAGGGCTCCGAGAGCAGGATGCTTCTCTTGGGACGATTCATTGTCAAGGTAAGTTATCTTGACGTGACCCTCCTTGCCGGAATTTACACTCTGACGGCAATCTTCATACGCCCTGGCAATGGTTTCATCACCCTCGAACAACCCCGAATCCTTATCTGTCATTCGTTTGAAAACATCGTTGTTGAATTCCACTATCGCCCTGTCGCTGCGGAAGTTGGTGCTTAGCGTTTGCGGATTCACGTTGCGCCCGGCAAACTCTTTCTGGATTCCGCTGTCAAGAGTGTTCCAGTCGCTGCCTCTCCATCTATAAATGCTCTGCTTGACATCTCCCACAATCAAATTGTCGTTGCCGCTGTCCAGGCTCTGCTCCAGCAGAGGGCGGAAATTGGCCCACTGCATCAGCGAGAAGTCCTGGAATTCGTCCAGAAGATAGTGGTCTATCCAACTCCCGACCCTCTCGTAGATAAACGGGGTGTCACTGCCGTCTATCATCTTGTTAAGGGCCTGGGTGGTCTCGCCCAACAGCATTATGTTGTTCTCTTTGAGATAAGCGGAGAGAGTGTCGTAGATACTGCGGAATATCTTCATCACCCCCACGTTGCTGCGGACGATCTGGGCGGTGCGGTATTGCCTGTAACCGCCAAACAAATCAACGATTGCCGTAAGCAGTGCGCCCAGGTCCGGGTTGTCATTGCTGCATTTGTCCGCCAGTGCCTTCAGGCGGTCTCCGGGCTCCTTAATCTCCCCATTCGCATACTTTTGCACCAGCCCCATTCCGCCGCTCTTTTTATAAGGGAAATCATCTACGGTAAGACCCTGCTTTGCAATTGTCGCCATAGCCTCCCTGGCCAGCGACCGGAGGTTTTTCTCAAAATCGGCAACCGTCTTCGCGGCAAGGAGCTCGATCTCCTCTATCTTTTTGCGGTCGGCCCTGTAAGTGGCCGATTTAACCTTGAAATCTTCTTTGACAAATAGTTGCGCAAACTCCAGAAGCTGTTTCTCATAACCGTTGTTGGACTTATATCGAAGTTGGTCCAGGGCAAACTTGTTGATTATGTCAAACGATTTTTCCGGAACGGAATCATCGTCCAGGCCGGAGAGCATCTCGTCCACCACGTGGGTCAGGACATCGTCGTCCCTGAGTTCCACCCGGTAATTGGAGAAACTGCCCAGTTCGCGGGCAAACGAACGGAATATCTGCTGGAAGAACCGGTCTATGGTGCAGACCTGGAAATTGGAGTAATCGTGCAATATGGCGGTCAGCGCCGCTTTCGCCCGAGCCATTACACCAGCCTTCTCTCCCGGATCCAGTCCTTCCAGTTCCTCCCCCTTGCCTTGCGATAGCTCGTGCAGGGTCTTCACAATCCTGCTCTTCATCTCCTCGGTGGCCTTGTTGGTAAAGGTCACCGCAAGAATATGCTTATAGGCATCTTTTTCCGCTCCGTCTGCCAGCAGGAAAGAGATGTACTTGTGGGTCAGCGTGTGGGTTTTTCCGCTGCCGGCCGACGCTTTGTATATGTCGAGTTGTCCGTGTGACATTTCCATTCCTCCTATCTGCCGCAAATGGCCTTTGCGGGACAATATTTGCAGGCATCGCTGCCAGCCTCAACCCCGTGGAACTCGAGTTCCGGATTAAAAATCTCTTTCAGAAGGCCCTTGAGCCTCCCGATAAATTCACCGAGCGTCTCCGGGGGGCAGTACTTGGTCTCAACAGAAGAGTAAAACAACTTCTTGACATCGTACACGGCCAGCTGGAATTCCTGCCTTGAGGGATCCTCAAGATTCATAAGCATAGCGTATGTCAGCAGCTGGAAGGATGTCTTGGCATTGCCGGCAAACACGGCGTCCAGACAATCGGTCTTGAGGAACGACGACACCTCCTTCACACTGCCGGTCTTGTAATCGCAGATGCGCATCAAACCGTCCTTGCGGTCCAGCCTGTCTATGAATCCCTTGAAATGGACCTGCCGGCTCTGCCCGCCGACATTTATATCGACAGGTTTGATGTATCTCTTTTCGCTACCCTCATAAACAAACGGAGCGTACTCCCGGTCGTTCTCCAAAGTGGCCGCCACCAGTTCCGCAACCAGATTGGCCGTAATCTGGTTCCGCTTTGAAAGCGGGCTTGCAGGCCCCCTCTTGATAACTTCGTTCAATTCCTCCGCCACCATGTCAAGAATGGTTTGCCGTTGTTTGAGGATGGCATCTATCCAGGCCTTGTCCACAACCCCACCCTGACCGACGCCGGAGTATATCCTCTGCATAGTATGGTGGAAGGTATCCCCGAATTTGCCGGCATCGACCTCCTCGCTGACCTCCTCTTCCTCTGCCAGACCCACTATCTGTGAATAATAGAATTTGAGCGGACACTCCATATACTGCATCACGCTGCTGGCAGAAAAGGCCTTGAAGTGCCCCTTCTCATCGGGCTCAAAGAAATGATTGAAGAGCTGCTCCATCACCTCCTCCGATTTTTTGACGCTCCTGATGTCACCCTCCACCGGTTTTATCTCAAGGTCGACGCTCTGGAAAGTCATCGGGAAACCATAATGGTATTTCAGCTGCTTGACAAAGTGGCTCTCCTCTCCGCTGAGCATCCCCTTGGTGCGGGAGTCATAGACCAGCACGACCTTCTTTGCCCTGTAGATGCTGCGGTAAAAGTGATAGGCGGCGATGGAGTCGAACAATTCCACCGTAGGCAGGCCGAAGCCGCGGCGGACGTTGTATGGTATCAGGCTGTCGCTCTGCTGTTTAGCAGGGAAGACGCCCTCGTTTACAGAAAGGATGATGAGGGTGTCGAAGTCGATGGCGCGTACCTCCAGCGGACCCATCACCTGCAGGCCGCTGAGCGGTTCGCCGCGGAAATCGACGGTGAGGCGGGAGGTGATTTCACGAAGGAACCTGAAACAGGTGCGCATCTCCATCGGGATGTCCAGATCCTTGAGATGACTCACGGCGGTGTAGTAGCCGTGGGAGAACTCCCTCTCAATGTCGGGGAGCGACGGCGCCAGCACAGATAGCACATTCATCTGCCAGTCATACAGGCCTTTGGTATCTGCGACCGGGACAAAAATGGCCGCCAGGGCCTCATTGCCGGCAAAACTTTCTGCCGGAACATAAATCTCGTTGCCCTCCACAATCTGCCGCTTGATCAGCGAGGCCTCTTCAGAGGCGACATTGCGGATAAACGGGTGGTTCAGGATTGCCGATACATCCTTATGATAGAAGCCGGCCGGGCGCTTGTTGATCTGCAGCGCCGCCATCATATCCATAAGCGACGCGGTGGAACTGTTGTGCAGCCCGTAGCCCATCGTGACGTTGATGTGGCTGATATTTTCCGGAATGGAATTGAGCAGCGGCATCAGCAGATTCTCGTCCGGCAGCACCACCGCAGTGGAATCCTCCCCTGCTACGGCCAGTTCGCAGGCCGCCACCTTGGCCTGTGCCACGGCGCTGGAGGCCGCAACAACCTTGATTTCAGGCCGTGCAGACGCCTCCGCCTCCAATGGATATCTTGATGGGTATCTCTCTTTATAATTCTTTATGAAATATGATGCCTTGTTGACGGGATCGGTAAGGCACTCTCCGTAAAAATCCCAATAGAAATCTCCGTCAAATTCTTGTTTGATATAGTCATACAGCGCCGTCTCGCACTTGCACAGAGCATTCTGCCCCACAACGACGATTCTATCGTATGCTTCCAGCTTCTCTTGTATCGAGTCAGTCTCTCCAAACTGAATGCGCTCCGCCACCTCTCGCTGCATCATACCCTCGTAAGCTATGCCGCGCGAAGACAGATCACTCCGGAATGAGGTGTATAACTCAAAGAGTATCTCCCACAGTCCCAGGAACTTCTTCCTCTGCTCCGAATCCTTGCCGGCAATCACCACGCCCCAGAAGCGCTTGAGGGCATCTATCTGTTCCGGCTCCAGGAATTCGTAGCCCGAATCCAGCTCCCGCAAGTCTCGGATATGGGTAAACAGCTTGGAGGCATCGGCCTCGTACTTGTCCACGTCGCTGAAATCGGCGGTTACGGTCTCTCCCAGAGAGACAAAAGCATCGAAACTCTCCGCCTCGCGTCCCTTCTCCCTGCAGATGCGGGAGTAATTCTCCCAAAGGATGTACATCAGCAGAATCTTGTCTCCCCTCTTGTAGGGACTCAATTTGGCGAACAGATCGCCAATTGTGACGATATCGGGAGACAGAAGCGGCCGTTCGCTGCACTGCCCCAGATACTTCTGGAAGAAGAGCGAAGACCGGCGGGAAGGGAACACGAAAAGGCACCGCCGCAAATCCACATCACTCTGCGCGGTGTATGCCCTGGCTATCTGATATAAAAAGCTGTTTGTCATTGAGCCGACGGATACTTTTCTGCAATCTTATCAATTGCAAATCTATAGAGCAATGTGAGTAGAATTGCTACACATATACCATAAATAATCCCGACCAACACATCGCCGGGAAAATGATAGCCAAGATAGATGCGGCTGTAGGACACCAGCAGCGCCCACACTACCAGCGCAAAACGCAGCCATCGGTGGCCCAGGATGCCCGAAACCAGCAGCGCATAGCATATTGTATTGGCGGCGTGGGCAGAGAAAAAGCCGTAGGGCGACCCCGTCCCGGTGGGGAAACGGCCGCCGGCGGTGGCAGGATTGTAGCCCGGCCGCGGACGCGCCACCAATTCTTTTACAAGATTGCAGCCCCAGTCGCATAGCAGATAGCCGAACACGCACACCGCCACCGCCGCCAATCCGGCAATCCAGAACTTACTGTCGGCTATCGGTTTTCGTATGGCATAACCGCCGCATTGCGTAGCATAGAACCGTTTGAAAAAGCACGCCACCGCCAGCAGCAGATACATAGGGAACCATATTGCAATTGCTGAGAGCGGTTTCATTATAGCGTCAAGAAACGGCGTCCATGCTCCGTTTACAGCCAGGAGCAAACGTTCGTCAAATGACAATATATTGTCAAAAACCGTTGCAGATATCATCGTAACTCGCACCCTACAAATTTAAGAAATAATGTATATTTGTAGACTGGATATTTTGCGAGCATTGAAAATTACAATAATATGAGAAGACATATCTGCCCGGCTATCGCCATTTTACTATTCATTTCTTCTACCCTGGTCGCACAGGAAACGCCCCGCTGGTTGCGCCACGCAGCCATATCGCCAGACGGACAAACGGTAGCGTTTGCCTATCAGGGTGATATTTTCACAGTAAATGCAGACGGCGGACAAGCCCGGCAGATTACAAGTTCCCCATATTACGAAAGCGACCCGCTCTGGAGCGCCGATGGCAAGCAACTGATTTTCAGCTCTTTACGTGACAACAGCAAGGACATCTGGGTGGTTCCGGCCACTGGCGGCACGCCCAGACAGTTGACCACATTTACCGGCGAAGAAACTCCGCTGGCCGTGCTGCCGGACGGCACCGTGATTTACAGCGCCAACATACTGCCCGACACGCAGGCGGCAGTTTATCCCAACACCGCCCAACTCTACAAAGTGCCGCTTGCCGGAGGCAAGAGTGAACTGGTGGCATCCATCAATATTCCAAATATGGCCGTTTCTGCCGACGGTGCAGTGCTTTACGAAGACTACAAGGGCTATGAAGACGGCCTGCGAAAGCACCATACATCGTCCGTAACCCGCGACATTTGGTATTACAACGATGGCAAACCCGGTTTCACGATGGATTCCGGCGGTACATTTACCCGACTGACCACCTTCGCCGGAGAAGATCGCAACCCGGTATTCGCCCCGGGCGGCAAGGAATACTACTTCCTGAGCGAGCGCGGCGGCACATTCAACGTATGGAAAGGGACGCTCGACGGCAGCGCCAAGCCCACCCAGATCACCGCATTCGAGACCCATCCGGTACGTGGCCTGAGCATCTCCGCCGGCGGCAAACTCCTTTTCTCTTTCAATGGCGACCTCTACACGATGAAAGAAGGGGCACAGCCGGTAAAACTGGCCGTCACTGTCACAAAAGACAAACTTGTCAAGGATAAAGTGCGCAGGCAGGTCAACTTCGGTGCCGTGGATATCGCCGCCTCTCCAAACGGCAAGGAGGTGGCCCTTGAATCGCGCGGCGATATTTTCGTCACATCAATCGAACACAAAACCACCCGCCGCATCACATGCACTCCCGAGCGCGAACGGGGGGTATGTTTCTCCGACGACGGCCGCGAGCTCTATTATGCTGCAGAGAGAAATGGCAGCTGGGGCATCTGGAAGACATATCTGACAGAAAAGAAAGACAAGTATTTCACATTTACCTTCGATTTCAAGGAAGAGCGGGTTACCCCGGAAGGTGTCACCTGCACCAATCCGGTGATCTCTCCCGACGGCAAATACCTGGCATATTTCAAGGACCGCACCGATATCGTAGTGCGCAACTTAAAGTCGGGCAAGGACAAGACCGTGTTGCAAGGCGCCCTATACTCCTACAAGGACGGCGACCTGGACTTTGAATGGAGTCCCGACAGCCGGTACCTTCTGAGCGAATATCAGGCAGACGGCGGTTGGAACAATACCGACATAGCCTTGATAGAGGTAGAGACCGCCAAAGTAACCAACCTGACCCGCAGCGGCTATTCCGACAGCAACTTCCGCTGGGCGCTGGGCGGCAAGGCGATGACCTGGGCAAGCGACAAGGCGGGCTACCGCAGCCATGGCAGCTGGGGCGCTGAGAAGGACATCTACATTATGTTCTTCGATGGTGAAGCATACTACAAGTTCACCCGTGACGAAGAGGAAGACAAGATAGAGAAGCTCCTCAGCGAAGATGACAAGAAGGCCAAAAAGAAAGAGGAGCAGGACAGCATAAAAGTAGAAAAGGGCAAGATCGACCCGCTTGTTCTCGACCTGGACAACCGCGAGGACCGCATAGTCCGGCTCACCGGCGTATCGGCCCGAATGGGCGACCATTTCCTGAGCTCTGACGGCACCAAGCTGCTCTTTGTCCAAAGGCTAGAAAAAGGGTATGACCTCTGCCAGTTGGATATCAAGTCCCGTTCTGTCAAGGTCATCGACAAAGGTGTCCGCGGCAGTTTCTTCCCCTCCCCTGACGGGAAATCGGTATTCCTGCTAAGCAGTATGTCCATCAAGAAACTGGATCCCAACACCGGCAAGGGCGAATCCATATCCTTTGCCGACGAATACGACTACTACCCCGCCGCAGAACGGGAGTATATTCTGGCCCATGCCTGGAAACAAGTCAAGGAAAAGTTTTATGACGAGACCATACACGGCATTGACTGGGATGGTTTCTACGAGAATTACAAGCAGTTCCTCCCGTACATAGACAATAACTACGACTACCGTGAACTGTTGTCAGAGTTTCTTGGAGAGCTCAATGCCTCCCACACAGGCGCCCGCTACCGCCCCACCGGCGGATCTTCTGCCGGCCGGCTCGGTGTGCTGTACGATGACGGCTACGACGGCGAAGGCCTCAAAATCAAGGAGATACTACCGGGCAGCTGTCTGGCGCTGGTCAAGCCCGACCTGAAGGAGGGTGACATCATCACCTCGGTAGACGGCGTGGCGATTGCCCCCGGCACCGCCTGGTACGACGCCCTGCGCTACACTTCGGGCAAGAAGACCGTGCTTGGCATAAAGAGCGGCCATAAAGAGACCAAGGTCACCGTCAAACCGGTATCATCAGATTCCGAAGGCCTTTACAAACGCTGGATTCGCCGCAACGAACAGCTGGTAGAAAAGCTTTCCGGCGGCCGGGTCGGTTACGTTCATGTCCAGGGAATGAACTCCGACAGTTTCCGTGAAGTTTATTCCCGCGCACTGGGCAAATACCGTTCTTGCGATGCCCTCATCGTGGACACCCGCCACAACGGCGGCGGATGGCTCCACGACGACCTGGCCACATTCCTCGGTGGGAAACCATACATCGATTTCAAACCCCGCGGCCAATATATCGGCACCGAGCCATACAGCAAATGGAACAAGCCCTCCTGCGTACTGATTTGCGAAGACGACTATTCCGACGCATCGGGCTTCCCCTACATATACAAACAACTCGGCATTGGCAAATTGATTGGAGCTCCCGTGCCCGGCACCATGACCGCCGTATGGTGGGAAACCCAGATCGACCCCACCCTTGTCTTCGGCATCCCCGAAGTTACTTCGGTAAGCCGCGCCGACGGCAGCGTCTTGGAAAACCAGCAGATAGAACCCGACATCCTGGTGTTTAACGACCCCGCATCCGTGCTTGCCGGAGAAGACCGCCAGATAGAGACTGCGGTGGCAGAGATGCTCAGACAAATCGATAATAAATAAACCATATATGACCAGACTACGAAAAATCACCTTCCTGTTGCTGCTACTGCTCTCGGCGGCCCACTCTCCAGGGCTGCTGGCCCAGATGAAGTTGTACACGGTTTCCGGAACCGTCACCGACACCGAAGGTGAACCCCTCACGGGCGTCTATGTTTATATCAAAGGCGGCAGCGAAGGGACTATGACCGATCTTGACGGAAAATACACCATCAAGCTTTCCAAACCCACTACAATTGCCTTCCAATACGTGGGAATGGAGAACCAGGAGGTGAAGATAGACCGGTCGCAGACCCTTGATATCAAGATGAAAGCCGACAATTCCATTGAAGAGGCGGTGATTTCTGCCGGCTACGGTCTTGTCCAGAAACGCTCCGACATGACCGGAAGTGCATTCCAGGTCACCCGCGAGCAGTTCAAGACCCTGCCCGCTTCGCGAGTTGACAACCTGCTGCAAGGCATGGTGCCTGGCCTCGACATCCAGGAGTCGGAAACCTCCGCCACCCGCACCAGATACAAGATAAGGGTCAGGGGCGATGCCTCCCTCAACGCCACCAGCGAGCCGCTATGGGTTGTGGACGGCGTCCCTATCTATACCGGCACCCAAGGCAGCCTGAATGGCACCAGCTACACCGTGAGCCCGATGTCTTTCATCAATCCTGACGATATTGAGTCCATCACCGTCCTTAAGGATGCGGCGACGACATCCATCTACGGCGCCGACGGTGCCAACGGCGTTATCCTGGTCACCACCCGGCAGGGCAAGGGCGACGGCAAGCTGCGCATCTCCGCATCCATGAAATACGGTCTCTCCCGCGTGGACCGCTCCACTACCATCAAACTACTCAATGCAGAGCAATGGTGGGGCCTGGCCAAGACCGCCTGGGTAAATGCCGGCTACGACCTGGCCTACTTCCCCTATCAGGACAACTACCTTAACTCCTACTCCACTACCGATACGGATTGGTACGACGTATACCTGGGGACGGGTAATATGCGGGAATTCACCGTCAATGTCGATTCCGGCACCGAGCGTGCCAAGCATTATCTGGGCCTTACCTACTACGGAGAAGACCTGGTGAAGAAGGGCAACGACCAGCAGCGCTTCTCAATCCGCGACCGCTCCAACTTCAAACTGGCCGACCGCCTCTCTTTCGACATCAATCTTGCCCTCTCATATAACTTAAACAATCTGACTTCCATTTCCGACTCTTATTACCGCCAGATACCGATATTTTCCCCTTACGACCTGGACGGTGTGACTCCGCGCCTGTATAACTGCTATAGCGAAACCACCGACAGCTACACTCCAAAGGAGCGCAAGTTTGTCTATTCCGCAGTGCCTAACAGGGATCTGGCAGATAATATCCAGAGGACGATGCAGCTCGACGGCAACGCCACCCTCACCTACGACATCATCAAGGGGCTCAAGCTGACCTCGATGTTCGGCGTGAACGCCATAAACTGCCTTGAACTGATGTACTACCCCAAGACCACTCTCGACGGCAAAACCAGCTATGAGCAGGATGGTATTTCAAGACGCGCCGGCGTGTTCGATTTCACATGGAACAACATCGACCGTCTCAACTTTGACCGCAGTTTTGGCAAGCACCGCATCGGTGCTCTGGCCGGCATCGAGTTTGTCGACACAGAAAACCGCACCCTCTATGCAACGGGCAGCGGATTTGCCAACGACCATATCAAGGAGGTGGGCTATTCAATAACCGCTTCACGCAACGGATCTTCCACTGCCAGCAATTCCCGGTCGCTCTCTTATCTGGGCACCCTGAATTATTCATACGACAACCGCTACTATCTCTCGGCTTCGTACCGCCGCCAGGGCAAATCGTCGTTCAGCACCTACTCCCGCTGGGGCGAATTCACATCGATAGGTGCATCCTGGAACGTTCATAACGAGTCGTTCTTCAACATTCCGTTCATCAATATGCTCAAGCTCAAGACCAGCTACGGCAACAGCGGCAACTCCCGTGTGGACACAAGTGCCGCATACGGAACATACACCTACGGTTCTTCTACCTACTACGGCGGCCAGATGGGCGCAACCCAGGGGTCTGCTCCCAACCCCGGCCTGAGCTGGGAAACCACATACATCACCAATGTCGGACTGGATGTCGGCCTGTTCGAGGGCCGTATCGACCTTGAGCTGGAATGGTACCGGAAATACACCAAGAACCTGCTCTACGACGGACGTGTATCCTCCATCATCAGCGAAGGCACCGTGACCCGCAACGTGGGCGAAATGGAAAACCGGGGCTTTGAAGTCCATCTGGTTACCCGCAACATAGCCTCGGGCGATTTCTTATGGACTACCGACCTCAACGGTTCTGTGAACCGCAA
>JAFZBQ010000034.1 GCA_017561665.1 Bacteroidales bacterium
CCGTAGGGGTCAGCTGCCTTCTGGCAGGAAACGGCCAGCGCAAAGAGTGCGATGAGCGCCAGAATTCTATTTATCTTTTTCATATCCGAACTGTATTATTCAAGCATCAGACTGCGGAATTCGTCAATGGCGGCTTTGCTGACACCGGCCTCTTCTACAAGGTATTTTTCAACGCCGCTGGCAAAAGATCCGCTGCCGGCCTTCTGCCAGAAGTACGGAACGATGTCGCTGTAAACCCAGTGTGTACGGTCGTTTTTGAAGATCGGTTCAGGATTGTTGGTCTTGTCGGAAGAAGATACGCTGAAGCCTACAGGGGCGAAATAAGTAAGCTCGTACTCCTTGGAAATATCGCCTTCACGCACTCCAAGAACTCCCATGATCAGCACACCCATGGTGCCGGTGCGGTCGCGGCCCAACGAGCAGTGGAAGTAGACGGGCTTGTTGTTCTTGACACAATTCATCACAAACTCGAAGCACTCTTTTGTTTTTGCCTTGTAAGCTACCTGAAAAGCATCGTATTCCGCCTGGGTGGGTGAATACGCGCTGACATCTATTTCACTCCTTCCCTGGTCAAATTTCAACCACTTTGCACAGTTCTTTGCAGATGGTTTGGACACGCCAAGCATAACCTTGCCGCCCTCCTCGATAACCGGCTTGCAATAGTCAAACTCTTCGAGAGCGGGTTTTTCACAATAGTCATCGGAACCGCGCAACTCCAGTTCTGCACGGATACCCTCTGCCTGCACATCTTTTTTACCGGTGGAAGTAAGCATAGTCTCCCATTTGTCATTCATACGGCCTCCGCGATATATCTTGCGATATTTCAAGGTTTTGCCACTTTCTGTCTTCCAACCGCCAAGGTCGCGGGCATTGCGGCAGTTGCCCTTGAAGAACACCTGATGCAGATGACCTGTCGTCTCGAAGGTACCCTCGGCAACCACAGTTTTATTGTCGTCGTTGGTGGTCACCTTGTAGGTATATTTGTCGTTGGGGACAAGATTGGTGATATCCACATAGTATGTACCCGCCTTGATTTCCTGTTCGCGGGACCAGCCCAGTTTGTCAGACAGTTGGAGCTTGTATCCCACATAATCTGCGGTAGGCGCCCAGCGGATGCTGTAGCTGTTGGGTTTGTCCCCATTGGGCCAATTTGCCTGCCAGTTGCTCCAGTTGAGGTCCTTTCCGTTAAAGCCGCCGTAGTAATCGAAGATCTTGGTAAAGGAGAGATCTTTGTCGGGGTAGTTGACCTCGGTGAGGAACTTCTCGGTGAGTTCGCTGTTAGCCAGCACCACATCGCCGTTTTTAAGTTCAGGTGCAGCCTTCGCATAATAGTCCGGTGCAGCTTCCTGCGTTACAGTCACGGTCTTGGATGTACCGCCTGCGGCGATAGTCACCGTAGCGGTCCTTTCCTCCTGCCCGGGGTTGGGTTCAGATGTGATGGTAACGGTGACCGGCTGATCTGAAGCAGCACCGCTTTCAGGACTCACTTTTACCCACGCTGCGCTGGAGGTCGCGGTCCAGTCCTGGTCGGAGGTGACACTGATTGTGTTGCTGCCGCCATCGTAGTACACGCTGATTTCGGTTTCGCCGCCAATAGCTATTGTTGCAGGTTTGGTGCATGCAACAAGCAGCGGGACAATCAGCAATAAGGAAAAGATTCTTTTGTTCATTGGTTTATGGATTATTAATTGATTATCATTTGACTTCTATCAGATAGCTCCCTTTGAAAACGGGATTGATGACGGGATCGGGGCCCTGAACCTCGTATGTACGAAGGTCGTCGGACGCGTATTCGGTGACCTTGTAAGGACGCTCCTGCAGGCCACGGAGGGTTATCGGCCGACCGTTCCACTCGGGAGCGTAGAAGGCGTAGTACATAACCCCCTCCTTCTCTATCACGTGCGCCTCGGGCTTGTCAAAGCCAAAATCGTAAAGGTTGAGATAGCTGCCGGTGGAGAGCATCTTGTCGGTATATATGGGAACCCACTTGCGCAGCAACTCCTCCTTCTCTTCCGTGAGCAGGCTGCCGCCGCACTCGGTGGCGTCGGGGTTGGCCTTGGGCCAGGTGAATTTGGTGCCGATGACGCCGCCCACACCCACCTGCGAGGGGAAGTCGAGGCCGCCGTCACTGAGTTCCACGTGGTCGGCATAATAGGCCAGGCCGGGGCACATGGCGGCGTATGCCTTGCGCTTCATACGGATCTGCATGCTGGAAGTCGGGTCGGAAGCCACCGCCTGGTTGAAATAGGGCAGCAGGAAGAAGTTCATCGCGCAACCGCAGGGGCAGAGCTGCACCACAGCGCCCGGTTTGATGGCATCCACATGCTCCTTGACCCCCTTCAGGAATTCGGGATAGCGCTCGCAGGCCTCTTCCGGGTATGCAAGTTCGCTGGCGGGGTTGTAATCGGGCTCGCAAAGGTTCAGGTACTGGCCGTCCAACTTGAAGCCGTCAAAACCCCAGTCCTGTATAAAGCGGTCCACCAGATTCAAGGTATAATCCATGGTTCCCTTGTTTACAGGAGACAGGTACCAGCTGTCCCACCAGCTGATGTTCTCGTGCTTGCCGTCTTTCTGGACAAGAAGAAGTTCCGGATGTTCGTTTGCGAGCTTGCTGCCGGGATCGGCACACATCGGCGCCCACCACAATTTTGCCAGCAGGCCGGCATCGTGAATAGCGTCGGTAATGCGACGCATTCCGTCCTCACCTATTCTGTCGTTGGCCTCCCAGTCCCCTTCGCAAATCTGGTAGCCGTCGTCCACATCGACCCATTTGAAGCCGAGCTCAACAACCTTGGGCAGGGTGCCGATGACTTCATCTACGGTAAAGGTTCGTTCATAACCCCAGGCACACCATACCGGTTCGAAAGCGGCCTCCGGAGAGACGGGCATTTCGAAATGAAAGGCCGACTGCATATAGCGGGTGAACTCGCGCAGCGGATTGAAGAAGTCGCCGGTGCTGTTCAGTATAAATTGACTGTATGCCTTCAGGGTATCGCCGGGCTGCAGCACCACCGGCTCTTCAAAGTCCCGGCGGATGCAGGCCTCGGCGCGGTTGCCGCGACGCCTTACCGGCATCGAAACCAGCCGCATCACCGGCTCTGTCAGGCCCACGCTGATATTGACTTCCGGCGTCCACAGGCACACCATGGGGATGCCTCCGCCATAGTCGGAACCGTTCATACCCAGATAGTTGCGCTGGTAGAAGCCGCGACCAACGGGCATCGCCCAGTCCTTGCGGTCGCCGCTGGAGGTGGGCTGGAAAGACCAGATGGTCTTGCCCTTGACCTCGATTCTGGAGGTCTCCATCGCATCGACCTTGACCGGCTGGTCACTTTCATTGACAAAGGCGACGGTGCGCACGGTGAGTCCGTCAAAGCGCTCCGGTGTTTCTTCCGTAACGACGGCGCCGACCCCCTTGACGACTTTCTTTCCCGAAAGGAGGCAGTCGGCGGGTTTGGGAGCGCAGCCGGCGATAAGCAGCAGCGAAACGGCTATGGCGAGTATTCTTTTCATATTACAGTTTGATTTCTTGTCCGAAACGCTCACGGCAGACTTTGCGGACATTTTCTATCGAAGCGAAAGCCCCGGTGCCGCCGGCGGCCGTTGTATTAACCGCACCGGTCAGGTTGCCGGTACGCTGGCACTCCTCAAGCGGCAGACCCTTTACAAAGGCGCTCACGAAGCCGGAGTTGCAGCTGTCGCCGGCTCCGATGGCATCCACCACATCCTTGTTCAGGAATGCCGGCAGTTCTATGCGGGTTCCATCCTTCTTTATCAATATGGAGCCCTTGCTGCCGCATTTGAGCATCATGGCGCCGCCCAGATAGGGTTCGACGGCCGCAATGGCGCTTTCCAGGTCTTTCTTGCCCGTCAGTTCCTGCAATTCCTTTTCATTGGGCATGAACACGGTTATCTTGGGGAGAAGCTTCTTGTAATCGAAAGCCCACTTCTCGATGGGATCCCACTGGGTGTCGAGAGAAACGGTCACGCCCTTGGCCGCAGCCAGGTCCAGGATCTTTTCCAGGTCGCGCAGCACACCGCTCTGCATGAATATCGAACTCAGGTGGATGTGTTTCGTTTCGTCAAACACGGAAAGATCGATATCGTCCAGCCCCATCACGTCCATGGAGCCCTGGTATGTAAGCACCGCGCGGTCCTCTCCGTAGCTCATGCAGATGGAGGCGCCGGTGGGAACGTCACCCTCTACCAGGTAGCGGGTGTCCACGCCACGGGCTTCGAGGCTGGTACGCACCAGGGAGCCGAAAGAATCGCGGCCGATCATTCCCACAAAGCACACCCTGCTGCCAAGCGAAGCGGCGTTTGCCGCGAAGATTGCGGTGGAACTGCCCAGCGTAACGGTCATATCCTGCGCAAATTTTTCCTTGCCGATTTCGGGTTCCGATTCTATTCCGTTGAGGATAATATCCACGTTCAACTCGCCTATGGCTGCGATATCATACTTTTTCATTGTGTTTCGAAATTTTCACTACGGTACAAATATAATCTTTTTTTTGAAAGATTTTGCATTTCGTTTTGTTTCATATCGAAATATTACTAAATTTGCATAAAACCGAAACACTATGAAAATATACGACACCGCCCAAGGCCGCCGCTCGGCAATTCTACAGAGACTTCGCGAAGATTCTACAGTGACCGTCGCACAGCTCAAAGAGATATTCGGAGTTTCCGAGGTTACAATCCGCAAAGACCTTAGGATCCTGCAGGAGCGCAAGCTTCTGATCCGCGTCCACGGAGGCGCCCTGATGGAGAGCAATACAAACCAAACCGAGCCAGACGAGCACAACTTCAGTTTCAAGCAGATGGTCAACTCCCGTGAGAAGCAGGCCATCGGCAAGGCGGCCGCCGCACACATCAAAGACGGCGACACCATTCTGGTCGATTCCGGCACCACCGCCCTGGAAGTAGTGCGCAACCTGCATAGTTTCAATAATTTGACAATCGTCACCACCTCTGTCAACGCCATGTTGGAGGCGGTCAAATACCGGCGCTTCAAGGTGATGCTGCTGGGTGGTCTGATGCGCGAAACCAGTCTCTCCGTGGTGGGACCGCTGGCAGAATCCAACCTCAAACTGTTCTACTGCGACAAACTTTTCCTGGGCGTCGACAGCTTCAGCGTAGAGGCCGGACTCTCCACTCCCAACGTAGAGGAAGCGAGCACAAACCAGGTGATGATTTCCCGCGCCGCAGAGGTAATCGCGGTGTTCGATTCCAGCAAAGTCGGCAAGCGGGCGCTGGCATTCATAGCCTCGGTGGACAAGCTGAATACGATTGTCACCGACAGCAGTTTCCCAATAAATATGCGGAACCAGCTCAAATCGATGAACGTAAATGTAGAAACAGTGAACGTTTAGGAAGTATTATTTTCGAAACCCAACGAAATGTTTTTTGAGTTCGAAACGAAACGTTGTACTGCTTTTTTCTTATTTTTGTTCGAACTAAAACTACTTAGATGATACAGGATTTATACACCTACAAAGAGATTAAACAGCAACCTAAAGTGTGGCTGGAGGCTTGTGAGACTATTCTTAAGCAGAAAAACCAGATCAAGGCTTTTCTGGACAAATATATTTCGGAAGGTTTCGAAATTGTAATGACCGGTGCCGGCACCTCCGCATACATCGGCGATGCACTGGAATGTGCGCTGTTCGACACCCCATTCAGAGGTGCGCGCGCGATAGCCACCACCGACATACTCACCGCTCCGGAATTCTATTTCAACCAGGACAGCAAAGTGCTGCTCATCTCATTTGCACGCAGCGGCAACAGCCCGGAGAGCATCGGCGCCGTCAAGGCAGCTGACGCCACCGCCGGCCGCATCGCCCACGTCTTCATCACCTGCAACGCAGATGGAGCCCTTGCAAAGAGAAAGGGCGACAACATCCTCTGCATCCTGCTTCCTCCGGAGACCAACGACCTGTCCCTGGCCATGACAAGCAGCTACTCCACCATGCTCCTCTCCTGCTCCATGATTGCCAATATCGACCGTCTGGAGAAGGACCGCGAGCTCATTGCAACCGTGGCCGCATCTGTAAAGGCAGCCATGGGGAAATATGAAAGCGATATCGAGAAGCTCACTCACCGCGATTTCAAGCGCGCCATCTTTCTGGGCAGCGGCCCGCTGCAGGGCGTTGCCGAAGAGTCCCGCCTTAAGCTTCAGGAGCTCACCGACGGTGCCGTTATGTGCGCCTTCGACTCTTTCCTGGGCTTCCGCCACGGTCCCAAGGCCCTGGTGAACCCCGAGTCACTGCTGGTTTATCTGGTGTCTCCCATAGAGCGCATCCGCCGCTACGAGCTGGATCTGATCAAGCAGATTCAGGCCACCAACAAGGTTACCGCAAGCGTGGTGGTATGCACCAAGGATCCCGGCGTGAATGCAGACCTCTGCGTAGAGCTCGGCTTCAGCGAAGATATGCCCGCATGCTACGGCTGCGTGGCATACGTTTTCGTCGCCCAGATGCTGGGTATGTTCAAATCCATCAATTCGGGCCTCAATCCCGACACCCCTTCCGTATCGGGCAACATCTCCCGTGTGGTAGAAGGCGTTACTTTATATATTTAAAAATAGGTATATGCGCAAGACAGAAAAACTGCTTCAGAGAATAGACCAGCTCCAGAAGGAGACGGGCATCCCCCGCACCATCTTTGCGGCCTGCCCAAATTCCCCCACCGTGATCCGCGCCAGCCTGCAGGCTGCCAAGCGCAACAACGCCCCCATCTACTTTGCAGCCACCCTCAATCAGGTTGACTGCGACGGCGGTTACACCGGCATGACGCAGGAGGCGTTCTGCCGCATGGTACGTTTCGAGACCGAAAGAATCAACTTCACCGGTCCCGTCATCATCGCCATCGACCACGGCGGCCCCTGGCTCAAGGACAAGCAGCGCACCGAGAAATGGAGCACGGAAGATGCCATGAACGGCGTCAAGAAATCGTTCGAGGCGGCTGTTCTGGCAGGATATGACCTGATTCACGTGGACCCCACCGTGGACATCAACGTCCCCAAGGGAGAAATCATTGACATCCACCTGGTTGCCGCACGCACCGTGGAGCTCATAGACCACGTGGAGCGTTTCCGCAAGGAGAAGGGCATCGCCCCCATCTCCTACGAAGTGGGCACAGAAGAGGTCCACGGCGGACTTGCAGACGAAACAACTTTCGATACTTTCATACATGATTTGAAATCAGGGTTGGTTGGTAAAGGACTTGCCGACGTCTGGCCGTGTTTCATAGTCGGAAAGGTTGGTACCGACCTGGACACCACCATCTTCGATGGCGAAGTGGCCAAACGTCTGACGGCAAAGGTCCGTCCTCTGGGAAGCTACATCAAAGGTCACTACACCGATGATGTAGCCAACCCCGAGGAGTACCCTCTCTGCGGCATGGGTGCCGCAAACGTAGGCCCTGAGTTCACGATGGGCGAATACCGCGCGCTGTGCGAACTGGAAGAGGTGGAGAAACGCCTCGAGAAAGAGGGCAAGGTAGCCGTGCTTTCCAACATGCGCGACACCCTGCTGGCCGAGGTTCACGACTCCCACCGCTGGGAGAAGTGGCTGCACGAGGATGAACTTGGCAAAGACCTCTGCGAACTCACCCCCGACCGTCAGGACTGGATCGTGGCCACCTGCTGCCGCTATATCTGGCAGCAGCCCCGCACCCTGGCAGCCCGCAGATTCCTGTATGACAACCTCGCCCGCATAGGCATCGACGCCGAAGGCGTGGTACTGGCCCGCATCGAGCGCGATATGGACAAATACTTCCGCGCCTTTAACCTTATCGGCCTGAATGATCTGTTATAATCCGTCAATATTCACATTTATATAATACCAACTATCCGATGAAACTTAAATCCATCCGTATTCTGACGATTGCGCTGGCACTGCTGGCCATCTCGTCACAGATGTTCGCTCAGACGCATCAGGTGACCGGAAGGGTGCTTGACGCATCCAACGGCGAACCTGTCATCGGCGCCGGAGTCGTAGCTTCCAACGGTGGCGGCACAGTTACCGACTATGACGGCAACTATGTCATTTCGGTATCGTCCGACGCCACCCTCACCTTCTCCAGCATCGGCTACAAGACTGTAACCGAGCAGGTTGGCGACCGCGCCCGCATCGACATCAACCTTCAGCCCGACAACCTCCTCCTGGACGAAGTCGTGGTACTTGGTTACACCTCTCAGAAAAAGGCCGAGCTGACTTCTGCCGTGGTTTCTATGAGCGGTGAAAAACTTACCGACGTGACAGCTCCCGATGTCGGCAATATGCTCCAGGGCAAAGTGGCCGGCGTTGTAGCAATGAACGCCTCCGGTCAGCCCGGCGACGGTGCTGACATCCGTATTCGCGGTACCGGTTCCATCAATGCCGGCGCAGGTCCGCTCTACGTTGTGGACGGCGTTGCCGGCGGCAGCTTCAACCCCAACGATATCGAGACCCTCACAGTCCTCAAGGATGCATCGGCAACTGCCCTTTATGGTGCAGCCGCAGCCGGCGGTGTCATCGTCGTCACCACCAAGAGCGCCAAGAGCGACAAGTCCATAATCAACTTCAAGGCCAGCGCCGGTATCAAGAGAGCTCTTTCCGGCAGGTTCAAAACTATGGATTCTTACGAGCTGTACGACTTTTATTCAACAATCTACGCCAAATCAAAGATTCCCGCTCCTGCATACGATGCTCTCGAAAACCAGAATTTCAACTGGATTGACAACTGCTTCAAGACCGGTGTCGTACAGAACTATTTCGCTTCTGCATCCGGAAAGGCGGGCAAGGTAGGTTACTACGTCAGCCTCGACCACTACAACGAGCAGGGTTCAATGATTAATACCGGCTACAAGCGCAACGCAGCCCGCATCAATCTCTCCGCTCCCATCTCCGAGAAACTCTTGATGAACGTCCGCTTGAACTACAAGAAAGAATACAGCGACTACGAGTGTGACCAGACCCGCGAAGCCTGCTACGTGATGCTGCCTTTCGATGTCCCGTATGTAAAGGATGCAGACGGCAATTACACCAACGAACCCCTCCTGGTGAGCTCCGCCAGACGTTCAGATGGCGGCAAGTGGTATTCTTCCAATACCTACAACGTATTCCATAGTGAGAAATACTGCTACAACAAGAGCCACAGCGAAGGCATTGTAGGAGACCTCCAGTTTATCTGGAACGTAACCGATTGGCTGACCCTGACGTCGACCAACCGTTACGACAGTTCCAACATCTTCAGCGAAAAATACTACGATCCCGGTACAACCCTGGGCGCACCCGACGGAGAACTTGTCAACTCTGATGGAGAGTGGAACGGATGGGGCACAACCAACCTGGCCAAGTTCCACAAGTCATTCAGCGCACACGATGTCAGCGCAATCGTGGGTTGGGAATATGGCGAAGGCTATTCCCGCGATATGGGCGCTTCCGGTAACGGAATGCCCTCGGGTCAGAGATCGCTGAACAACACCATTATGACCGGTGTTTCCGGAAGTGACTATCACTCCCGTTCCTGGGCACTTCTGAGCCAGGCCCAGTATTCATACCTTGGCAAGTACATCCTGACAGCTTCTCTCCGCTACGACGAGAGCTACAAGTTCGGTCCTCTGAACCGCGGCGGTTTCTTCCCCGGCGCATCTGCGGCGTGGATTATTTCCAACGAAGATTTCTTGAAGAATTCTGCTGCTTTCTCTTTCCTCAAGCTCCGTGCGGGTTACGGTAAGACCGGTAACGACAATATCGAACCGTTCCAGTACCAGGATACATTCGCACTCACTGCCCAGTACAACAACGTGGTGTCTGCGTTCCTCGAGCGCCGGGCCAACTACAATCTCGGATGGGAAGAGGCATATATGGCCAGCATCGGTGTTGACGCCACCCTCTTCAACAACTGGAACATAACCCTGGATGCCTACCACACCATCAATTCCAACCTTCTGCTCGACAGGCCACTGCCTCCTTCTACCGGCTTCTTCTCCGTAATGGACAATGTCGGAAAGGTACGCAATATGGGTATCGAGTTCGCGGCAGACGGTGCCATCATCAAGAACAGGAATTTCGTCTGGACCGCAGGTATCAACCTGGGTGTCAACCAGAACCGCGTGCTGGAACTTCCTGAACATAAAGAAATCAACAATACCAAGGTCGAGGTTACCCAGTTAATCAAGGAAGGCCTTGACATCTATTCCTGGTATATGCCCAAGTGGGTAGGCGTTGACGTAGAGACTGGCCGTCCTCTGTGGGAGCATCTGGAATATGACGAAGACGGCAACGTTACCGAGACGACCTATGTCGACACTTACGGCGACGCCACTCCCCAGGTTGTGGGCAGTGCATCCCCCTGGTTCAGCGGCGGTCTTAACACAGCTGTTTCGTGGAAAGGCTTTACCTTGAGCGCCACCGGAAGCTTCGTGGTCGGCAACAAGATTTACAACCGTACCCGTCAGCACATTCTGGATACCGACGGTGCCAAGGGCGGTTTCAACCAGCAGTCGTTTGACAACGGCCTCGGATGGATCCGCTGGAAGAAGGGCGATCCCGACGGAACCAATGCATATGCTACCCACCCTCAGGCCATCAACGGCGGTAACAGCCAGGCCAACGAGTACTCTTCACGTTATCTAGAAGACGGCAGTTTCTTCCGTCTGAGGAACATTACCCTCTCCTACGATCTGCCCCAGAACCTTGTCAGCAAGATCAAGATGAGTTCTGCCCGTGTTTATGTATCGGCCGACAATATCTTTACATACACTCGCTTCTCCGGTATGGACCCCGAGGTACGCCTGGAAAGCACCACCTGGTCTCTGGCCGGTCTGTATGCAGACAACTATCCCGTCCCTATGTCCATTGTTATGGGTCTTGACATCAACTTCTAATTATGAGCACAGTTATGAAAAAGATATTCGCATTTGCAATCGCTATCCTGGCGCTCGCGTCCTGTAATATGGACTTCTATTCCTCCGACTCTATGACATCGGCCCAGCTCAAAGAGAATCCCGGTGCTGCTGTCTATACTACCGACGGTATATATGCCCTGTTGAAGGACCCCCTTTACTATAAGGAATCCTACGACGACAGCAATACATATATCCGCTTCCTGTTCCAGCTTTCCGAGACCAGGGGCGACAATGTCACCATTTCCGGTCACTCCACAGACCCCTTCCTGCATCCCTACCGCTACGAAGATCTGGACAATACCAAGAACAACTACTATTTCTGGTGGATTGGATACAAGATGATATATGCCGCCAATTCAAATATCGACGGTATCGACCCCAACGAAAGCGCCAAGAGTGCCCATATGCTCGGTGAAAACTATTTCTTCCGCGCACTGATCCACTTCAATTTCGTCTCTCTCTACGCCAGGCCCTTTGTCTGCGGACGTGACAACCCCGGTATCGTGCTTCGCAGAGGTATGGATTATTCAAAGACAGAACGCGCCACGGTTGGCGAATGCTACGACGCCGTTGTCGAGGACCTCAAGGAAGCCATCAAATATATGGAGAAAGGTTCTCCCAGAGGTGACGCATCTTACGTATCGGCAACCGCCGCAAAGGCCCTTCTGGCACGCGTTTACCTGTTTATGGGTGACGAACACCTGCAGGACTGCGTAGACCTTTGCGACGAACTCATTGCAAAGGCTCCCGCCAAGGTCAAGGGTGTCTATACCATAGATGAACTTCAAAAGTATCCCACCGCGACCTGGACTTCTCCCGAAACCATCTGGTGCGTGCATCTGACTTACCCCACCGATCTCAAGTCTGCCAGCGCCACAATCGGTGCTATGTATTACAAAGACGGTATTGAGCCGAACAACATCGGATGGGGCGAATGGTACTATAACGACGAACTCATCGAGCTCTTCAACCGTTATCCCGAGGACAGGCGATTCCTGGCTTATTTCACCTACGAGCCGAAGGCCATCCTGGACAACGGCAAGAAGATGGTTTGCTTCCCCGAAAAGCCCGAACTCGGCGACTACTGCGTAACCGGATATGCACTGGGCGATGCTGTCACAGCCAATGCCGACGGTTCTTACAGCTTCTCCTATGATGGCAAGAGCTACAAGGCCGTGCCCGAGCAGGTTAACGGTTATACCCGCTACTTCATCAATGCCAACATGACCGGCGATGCATCTTACTACAACGGACGCACTCCCGCCTTCATCCGCGACGATGTTAATGAAGAAGACGGTATCCGCAACAATGGCGGAACATTTGTCAGATATTACAACACCAAGTTCAGCTTCCAGGATGAGCAGCCGACTCTCAGTTCTCCCGCCATCCTCCGCTGGGGTGAGGTATTCCTCAACAGGGCCGAGGCCAACGCCCGTCTGCACAACGACCAGGCTGCTTTTGACGATGTAAACTTCATCCGTCACCGCGCCGGCCTGGGCAGCGACGCAGACTTCACTACCGGTAACTACGGCAGCCGCGGCTATGCTTCTTCCCTGGACGTCGTCCTTGACGAGCGCCGTATGGAGCTCTGCTTCGAAGGCGACCGTATGTTCTCCATCTTCCGTAACAAGAAGGCTCTGGACCGCCGCTACGTAGGTTACCACCCTTGGGAGGTCATCAATTACGACGATCTTCGCATTGCGCTCAAGCTTCCTGCAGACGAGCTCAACGCTACCGATCTTGACCAGAACCCTCGTTAAAAAGGACAACGATGAAAAGAGTTTTAGTTTTCGCAAGCGTCGTTTTTCTCATGCTCTTCGCTGGGTGTGGGAAGGAAGATGGTCCGAAAACGGTAACCAAGCCCAAGGAACTTGCCGATCCAGAAATCAATGTGAGCGGCGTTCCCACGGCGCCCATCGAGTCAGGTTCGTCATTCACGATGACGGTTTCCACCAAATCCAAGGGAGCCGTCACCGTAAATGTCGACAAGCCCTCCGTGGCACTTGTAAAGCCTACCGGAGACCTTCAGTACACCATTACGGCCGTATCCATCTCTGACGTCGAAGTCAAAATTCAGGTTTCCCAGGAAGAGGAGAAGACCGACGGTTACAAGGCTTCTACCAAAGAAGTCTCCTTCAAAGTGATTGGCATCGGTTCAGAAGCCATTCCCGGACCTGATGATGCCGTAACCGGCACCGCCGTTAACTTCGAAGAGGCCGAAGGCGAGGTGATAAGCCCCGAAAGAGGCTTGTACTGCGCCCTGGAGATTCACTCCGCAAATACGCAGCTGTCTGCCGCCGACGTTAAGGCAAAACTCCTGACCGGCCATTCCCTGTGGCTGCTCGAGTTTTATCTTACAGAATTTATGAGCGGCAACATCTCTACGGCATACCTCAACCGGATTCAGGATTGCTTCGATGCCATCAGGGGCGGCGGCGCAAAGGCCATTGTCCGCTTTGCATACCGCGACAACAACGAACATCTCGATCAGGACCAGGAGCCTGAGGTGAACCAAGTGCTCAAGCATGTGGCCCAGATCAAGCCGATTCTGGTCAAGAATGAGGATGTGCTCTTCGTGCTGCAGGCAGGCTTTATCGGGTCATGGGGAGAGTGGTACTACACCACCCACTTCAACAAGATGGGAGACCGCAAGTCCCTGACGGACGCCCTGCTCGATGCCGTACCCGCTTCACGCCAGATTCAGTTGCGCACCCCCGCCTTCAAGATGAAGATGTACGACCTGGCGCTGAATGACACCATCACCTCCACCACAGCCCACGACGGTTCTCTGGTTTCCAGGCTTGGCGGTCACAACGACTGCTTCGGTGCCGATGAAAGCGACGAGGGAACATTCGAAGGCGATGCAACCCGCAAATACTGGAAGGCCGAAACCAGCTATACTATTATGGGCGGTGAGACCTGCAAAGTGTCCGATTTCTGCCTGTGTCCGGCAACTCTCAAGGACCTTGAGGACTATCACTGGACATACCTGCACGACGGATACAACCGTGACGTCCTTGCCCGCTGGGAGCGCGACGGATGCATGGATGAGATCAAGGCACGTCTAGGCTATAGGCTTGTACTTAAAGACGTTCATTACAGCAGCATCGCGGCTGGCACACCCTGCAAGGTTACCATCCGCTTGTTCAACAAGGGCTTTGCCGCTCCCATGAACCCCCGCGAAGCGTGGCTGGTGTGGGTAGGTTCAGACGGCAAGACAGAGAAGAGTATGCTGGGAGTCGACCCTCGCGGCTGGCAACCCGGATACAACGGAATAGTCAGCTCTTTCACTCCCACTTCCGCCAAGGGCACCCTTTACCTCGAACTGTCGGATCCGCTCCTGCCAAATTACCCTGCCTACAGTATGGCACTTGCCAACAAGGGCATATTTGACAATAAAACCGGCTACAACAAATTATTCGAGGTCAAGTGAGACTAGTCGCACTGGCCCTTGCCGCCTCGGCGGTCATTATCTCCGGATGTCAGAACAAATCTGATGTCCGGGGATATTGGTCTTCCAGGACCATCAATTTGGAGAATATTGCGGCAGCGGAAGATGAGTTTGCCGACTTTGCCCTCCTTGCATCCAAGGCTCCTGAGAAGGATGCGTTTGCCGCCGTGGATATGCTGTTGAAAAAGGCTGGCAAAGACGAAGTGGCCTATCTGGTATACTCCGAATGGATTATCAGAGGCTTCAGTTCCATAAGCTCGCCTTGCCGCAACTGCCCGATATTTGTCCACGCCGCCGACAGGATTCTTTCACAGGGAATACTGAGCGACTTCGAGGCCGATGAATACCGCCGTCGGCGGGAGTTCTGCCTCCATAACCAAATTGGAGACCGGGCGGAGATTCCGCTTTTGTCAGACGAGATTGTCCAGTTTCCCGGCCGCACCCTGTTTCTGGTCCTCGACCAGGATTGTCCCTCCTGCAGGGAATCGATGCTGAAGTTCGATTCAGATAAATGGGCCGGGACATCTCTGGTTGCCCTTTGCTGCGGGCATGGTCCCCTGCCCGACACTCCCGGCTGGAAATGCTACCGGTTCATCCACGAACAGGAAATAATCGATACCCGCCAGACCCCATTCTTTTTTGTGATATCCCCCGACGGAACAATTGAAAAATCTTATACCCCGGTATACGACGAATACGTATTATGAAAAGACCTTTATTCTACCTGATGCTGGCGGCCGCCTTTATGACTTTTGCGGCCTGCTCCTGCAATCCCATCAACAATGATCCTGAGAACAACGGAGAAAACACACAACCCAACGACAAGCCCGAAGACAAACCCGACGAAGAGGCACTCAAGCCGGGGACGTTCAAGTTTGTTGCCTCCACCCTCAAGGGAAAGTGGAATCCAGGTGACCAGATATTCGTGCATGGCACTCTGGCGGCCTGGGCCGAGATTGTAACCTTGACAGCGTCGAACATATCGGAAGATGGTAAAGTCGCCACAGCCGAACTGAATGACGTGACTACTGCACCCGCCGGCCCTGATGGCTTGTATGCAGCATGGCCGGCTGAGGCGGTCAAGGGTTTAAAGGGTAAGTTGGGAACCAAAACCTTTTTCTCTTCATGCGATCAACTGCTGACAGTTGCTTATCTCAAGAAGGACACATTTACTTTCACTGATGCATCTTCTTCCCTTGCTTTTTCAGTGGATGGCGATTATGACAGTTATGCCTTGGCTGCCAATAACCGGGACGGTGTCATCGTTACCAACTTTGAAGTGGAATATACCTCGGAGCAAACCGCCTTTACTCAAAAGCAGAATTCAGGCTACCCATATCTTTACGGTTCGGTAGAACCAGGCAATAAAGTTATGATCTGGATGCCCGGCAATATGTCTTTCAAGCGGGGCTTGACACTGTTTCTTGGCAAGGAAGGTTTATGGTCTGCAGTTTACAAACTCGCCGGAGATGTAGTCTTGGAGACTGCTAAGTGCATGAACCTGGGGAATATAACCGCAAAACTTGAATCTTATGACGGCCCTGCCCCAAAAATGCCAAAAATGACCGGGAAAACAACCAAATATTCGGTGAATATAAAGGAACTGTCCGGTATCTGTCTGAGCGAAAACCAGGATTTCCTGTGGGGCCTTGGTGACGAGGGCGACCTGGCAAAGATTTCCTTCACCGGCGAGGTACTGAGCACCGTACACGTCGGCGGCGACTCTGAGGACGTTTCCCGCAATCCAGAAACAGGGGACCTTCTCATCGGCCTGGAACCTAACGGCGTGGGCGTTATCAAAGCCCCCAGCTTCAATTCCTACGTAGAGACTCTCTTCAGCATCCCCGCCTGCAACAGCTACGGTAACTCGGGCATAGAAGGAATTGCATATTACAAGGACGGCAAAGTATTCGTCGGAGCCCAGCACAATTCACATTTGTTCTTGTGCGACCTGGCCACAAAGACTGTTCTTTGGAGCATAACACCATGGGAAGCGTCACTGATTTCGGAGGTAGGAGGACTTTGTTACGATTCCAAGACAGACTGGCTTTGGATCATTGACTCCGAATCCAAGAAGGTCTTTGTTCTCTCGGCAGAGAAACTCCTTACGTCAGAAGCCGCCACAGATCAAGAGAAGGTATACGATGCTATGCTCGGTGCTTATCCAGTCCCCGATGGCTCCAATCCCGAGTCGGTTTGCGTCGACCACAATAATTCATGCATCTGGGTCGGTGACGACGATGACAATTCATATCTCTATCGTTATGATATGACTGGTCTTGACGATTTCATTATTAATGAATGATTCTATGAAAAGATTATCTGTTGTTGCTGCTTGCATTGCAGCGCTGCTTGTTGTTTCCTGCAAACACAAAGAGGCGGAACCTGCGCTGAAGTATTACACTACGCCAAACTCATACGACATTGTTTCTGTCGAGGCGCCGGCAGCGGATGCAGAAATCCGCAACATCATTTTCATGATCGGTGACGGAATGGGACTGGAGCAGGTAAGTTGCGCATGGGTATTGAATCACGGCAAACTGAATCTGGATAATATGGCATCTGTCGGTCTGTCCCGGACCTGGAGCACCAGCGACCTGATTACCGACTCCGCGGCGGGCGGCACCGCCCTGGCCGTGGGAGAAAAGACAGCTAACAGCCATGTGGGCTGCAGTCCCGCCAACGAACCGCTCTATTCCATGCTGGACAAGGCTCAGAAACTAGGCAAGAAGACCGGCGTGGTAGTCACCTGTCATTTGGCCGATGCCACTCCGTGCGACTTCTGCTGCCACGACGACGACCGCTATCACTACGACGCCATCATCGCCGACTATACGGAATGCGGCGTCGATTTCATAGCCGGCGGCGGACGCAATTACTTCGGCCCGAGCCGGCAGGACGGCCGGGACATAGTGGAGGAGATGAAGGCGAAGGGTTACAACTACGCTGCTACGGAGGAAGAGCTTTTGGCGGCACAGCTGCCAGTTCTGGGACTTCTCTCCGACGACAACCTGCCAGTTGCGGCAGAACGCGGCAACCTTTACCGCACTATGACAGCCCGCTGCCTGGACCTGTTGAACGAGGCCGCCGGCGACAAGGGTTTCGTGGTGATGCTCGAAGGCTCGAGCATAGACGACTGGCTGCACGCCAACGATATAGAAAAGGCAATGGAAGAGTTGCTGGATTTTGACCGCACAATCGGTGATGTACTCCAGTGGGCGGCTGCGGACGGACACACCCTCGTGGTGATAACTGCCGACCATGCCACCGGCGCCCTTACCCTTCAGGACGGCGACCTTGAAAAAGGTGAAATCGGCGTAGCATTCGGCAACGACAGCCATAACGGCATCGCCGTTCCTGTATATGCCTGGGGGCCCGGCTCACAACTGTTTACGGGCATCCGGGAGAATGCGGAATGGGGACGTCTGATTACATCCTTTATCAAATAGGATTATATTTTGAAACAAAAAAAGGTGGCTCGTCAATGAGCCACCTTTTTTACTATTATTCCAGATTAGGGAAGAGTTACCTCAAGCAAACCCACTTCACCAGCACTTACGCCAAGGGGAAGAACGCCGGAGGTGTGCCAGTTAGGATCGGAAAGGTCATAAGTGACAATACCGATAGCAACAGTTCCTTTCTTTGTAGCGTTCACCACACTGCGAAGGAACGATACCTCTACAGTAGCGATGTTGTTCTTAACGGTTCCTGCGCTCTCGCAGAAAGCAGTTACCTCTTGCTGAGTCAGGTGACCACCCTCGCCCCAGGCTTCAACACCGTCAACGCCATCGAACAGGTATAGACCTATATCTTCTCCCATGTCACGAACGGCAGTTGCACTTGCCAGAAAACCACTTTCGGACTCGAGCATGTACTCATATCCAACCTCGGACCAGAGCCATGAAGCACCACCAGTAAGGGCGTTATTGTCGGAATTAACAAAAATCTCGAAAGGAGCTGCAGCCTGAATTCCCATGTCACCCAGATCCTGAAGCTCATACTCGAAATAGACGTAGATGTTGGTTTCGTCTGCAACAGCTTTCATTAAAAGAAGGCCGGGATAAGCAGCATCTTCGCCAGGTTCTGCCGATGCAACATCCTTGAGTGCTGCCCAGTCTGCAAAATTACCATCGATAGTGACAACTTCTGCAGGCTCGTCATTGGGGTTGTCGTTGGGTTTGTCGTTGGGGTTCGGGGTCTTTTTGCAGGCAGCAACCATGCTGACCATTGCAATCACAGTAAGGATTGTTAAAAAAGTCTTTTTCATTATTAGTTAGTATTTAGGTTGTTGTAAATAATATTCACTTTCGCAAATATAATATATAAATGCACGTTTTCCATATATTTCACTTTTTTTCGAATATTTTTTTAATCGAAACGTTTCGAAACATATTATTTCGAATTATCGTTGCGTTTGATTATTATTATGTCTATTTTTATGTCGGATAAATAAACAACATCTTTCACTCTGATATGAAAAAGACATTATTTCGTATTGCCGCTCTTATGATGGGCGCATTGGTTGTGTTTGCTTGCAAAAAGAGTCCCAAACCCTCTCCCGATGACCCTAACAAGGACAAAGAACCGGAGGGGCAGGAACTTGTGTGCTCCGTAGACATCAGCATAGACGGAGATTTCTCCGATTGGGATCAGGTAACGGCAGAAGCTGCTGGCAAGGACGACTGCCTGGCAATTGTCAAGGCTACATCTTCCGACCCCATTCCCGTTATCAAAACGGCTTCAGATGCATTGAACGTTTATGTTTATGCGGAGATTCTCGTAGAGGCGCTCCCTCAAAACGCCATTTGCCATGAATGGGGTGATTCTTACAACGGAGCCGAGGGGTTCAAAGGCGATGACTTCAATGACGGTATCTCTACCAGCCTCCCCCCCTTCAACCTCTTTTTTGACCCGGACGGCAAAGAGGAGACAGGTTTCTTTACCTATGCCGACAGCGACGATCCCACTGAGCCCGCAATCCCCGGTCTCGGCTGCGAGATGTGCGCACAGAACTTTTTCTTCTTCAATCCCGAGACAATGAAGCTCGGCGTTGCCTGGAACCAGGTCAATATAGGCCCGCTGACCTACTTGGACGCGGAAGGCAAAGTTAAACCCTATGACTACAACGGCGAATTCTTCCAGCAGGATTCCTGGAAGGCAGAAGGCGTAGTTCCCAACCTTGGTTGGCAGAACTCCGGAAATGACGGCACGGGAGACAACATCGCCCCCAGGCCGGAGAACATCATGGCAGTTACCGCCGGCAGGCTGGTCAAGGTGGAGTTCGCTATTGAAAAAATCGACATCGTGGGTCTTACAGACGATGACACCAGGTATGCATGGGGCGTTTGCTTCCGCAATACTTCCAATCCCGATCTCTGTCAGGACATCGGCCCCATCCGTGCTGCATACAGCAACTAATCGATGAAAAGACAACTGTTATATCAGGCCTTGGCAGTGTTGTGCTGCCTGGGCCTGTTTGCCTGCGATAAAAACAATCCCGGCAACGATACCCCCGACGACGACGGTCTCTCCGTAGTGGAGTTTCAGGAGACAGACGGGGATGTAACAAATCCCGAGCGCGGTTTTTACTATCCGTGCGAGTTGAGTGTATCCAGCCCCAACATTTCCTTGAGCACTGTCAAGAGCCAGCGTACCCAGGGGCGCACCCTGCTCTACACGCAATACCGTTTGGACAAATGTATGTCTTCCGACATACCGGGCAATGTCCTGACCGCCATCCAGAACAACTTTGACGCTCTCCGTCAGGGGGGTGCCAAGTGTATACTCCGCTTCTGCTACAAGGAAAGCGACGCCGAGTCCAGCAAGCCGTGGGATGCAGAGGAGCAGTGGGTAATGCGGCATATAGAACAGGTGAAACCGTTGCTGCAGCAGAACGAAGATGTGATAATGCTGTTCCAGGCCGGTTACGTGGGAGTATGGGGAGAATGGTATTATACCGACCATTTTATTATGGATCCCAGTTCCGCAGAAGATTATCAACCCCGCAAGCGCGTATTGGAAGCCATGCTGGACGCCCTGCCTGTATCGCGCCAGGTTGCCGTCCGCACTCCCGACTTCAAGATGCACATGTACGGCCTGAAACTGTCCGACACCCTTACTGCCGCAACTGCCCACAATGGCTCGGCTCTCTCCAGGATTGGGGCCTACAACGACTGTTTCGGAGCTTCCGACGACGACTATGGGACCTTCACAGAGACCAACTCCCGCCCCTTCTGGAAGGGAGACACCAGATATACTTTCATGGGTGGCGAAACATGCAACGTTTCTGACTTCTGCAAGTGCCAGGCCTCATTGAAGGATATGGAGGACTACCACTGGTCGTACCTCAACATCGACTACAACAAGAGCGTGTTGAATCGATGGAGAAAAGACGGCTGTTTTGACGAGATTACCCGCCGACTCGGATACCGCATTGTACTGGAAAAGGTGAAGCATACACCTACTCCAGAAGCCGGAAAACCATATACGGTGGTCCTTTACCTGCGTAACGACGGCTTCTCGGCATTCCAGAATCCCCGTGATGCACGATTGGTATTCGTTGCGGACAATGGCGAGAAGACTCTCTTTGACCTTGGCAGCGACCCCCGTACATGGCATCCGGGATCACACAGAATCGAGGCCAGCATCACCCTTCCATCTGCCAAGGGGACCCTGTATCTCCATCTGGCAGATCCCCTGCTGGCCGACCGTGCGGAATACAGCGCCGCCCTGGCTAACGAGGGAGTATGGGATTCAAAGACAGGTTACAACAAGCTATTTGATATTCAGTAAATTAACATGGCAGAAAAGAAACACAACTGGCTGCTGTATGCCATCATAACGATGCTCACCTGGGGCGTCTGGATGACATTCTCCGACCCCACCCTGGGCGACACCTATCTGGGCATACCCAAGCATTTCCCTTCTGAAATGGTGTATGTAATATGGGCCATCTCCATGATTCCCTGCGCCATTTTTGCCCTGTTCAACATCAAGTGGAAACTGGACGTACGTCCCAAGACCGTTGCCCTGAGCATGGGCGTGGGCCTGCTGGGTGCCGGCGGACAGCTTGTGCTGTTCCTGGCGCTCAAATACGCCCCCTCCTACCTTGTGATGCCGATGATTTCGGTGGCGCCCATCGTCACGGTGCTGCTGTCGGCCACCATCCTCAAGGAGAAGGTCTCCAAACTTGGCATTCTGGGCATAATACTGGCCTTTGTAGCCATTATCTGCTTTGCCATACCCTCTGATAAGGAAGGCACTGTAACAAGCTGGATTTGGATACTTCTGGCGGCCGTGGTGTTCATCTGCTGGGGCATCCAGGCCTTCGTGATGAAACTGGCCAACAACCACACCCCCGATGCCGAGAGCGTGTTCGTTTATATGGCAATCGCGGCCGTGGTGCTGATACCGGTTGCGTTCCTGCTCAAGTCCCCTTCCGAACTGGCCTCATACGGCTGGTCAGTTCCCACCAAGGTCTTCTTCGTGCAGATCCTCAACGCCATCGGCGCCTTTACCCTGGTCTACGCCAACCGTTACGGCAAGGCGATGGTCATTGCGCCGCTGGCCGACGCCTGCTCGCCGGTCATCTGCTGCCTGCTCTCCATCGTACTGCTGGCCATCGCCGGCCTGGACGCAATACCCTCCATCTGGCAGATCTGCGGTATGGTTGCAGCCATCAGCTGCGTATTTATCTTCAGCAGGGAGTAGCCGGCCTTTACGGCTTGCATCCGGTGCGGGTTTGTTGTATATTTGTACGACAAACCCGCATTGCTATGAAAAAATCGTTATTACTGGTGGCAGCAGCCGCTCTGTTCTTCCTTGTTGCCGGATGCAAGGGCAACAAAACCACTGTTCCCGAACTTAATTATGATGAGCTGAACGCGCAGGCCCTGGAGGAGTACCTGCAGCCCGTTCACCCGGGCATTCGGGGAGAAGTTCCCTTCTGGAACAAGTTCGCCACCAAGTATATCTACGCCCCCGCCTTCGATTTTGACGACGTGGAAAACGCCGTGAGCTATGCATATACCGCCGAGGCCGGCGGGCAGTTCTTCATCTGTATTGCCGACACACCCCGCGCCGCAATCAGCGACATATGGACGGAGATTCCGGTGGGTCCCGTAACCCTCACTGTCCAGGCACAGAACGGCGAGGGAGCGCCGCTTGGCGAACCCCAGACTGTCTCTTTTGAGAAGGACAACCCCTTCTGCGGCCCCTACGACCCCGCCCCCATCGGCTACAGGGAGTCGGCCATCAGGGCCGCCAAGGCGCTGCACGACAGCCCGCTGGGACGCAGTTGGGCAAATCCGGGCAAACCCGATACCATTTACTTCTACAACTGCTACGCCTGCAAGATCTGGAGCGGAATCGCCCAGACCGAGTGCTTCCTGGCGCGCGAGGTGCCCGAATACCACGACGAAGCCCTTCAGAGGGCCATCAACGCCTGCGACGGCCTCATCAGCTTTGCACAGCCGGAAGGCGCTCCGCTGGCATTCTTCCCGCCCACATACTATTACGGCGACAATTGGGAAGAGAAATCGAGCGTGCTCCGCTTCAACCGCGGCAAGACAATGTTCCTGGAGCCGACCTACGCCGCAAACGCACTGCTCGACCTCTACGATTTGACGCAGGAGCAGAAATACTTGGACCATGCCCTGGGCATCGCCAAGACCTATCAGAAGCTTCAGGCAGAAGACGGTTCCTGGCCGGTGAAGGTCAACTGGGAAACCGCCGAGCCGATAAACGAGGCCCGCTGCCTGCCGGCGGACATACTGATGCTGGCCAACCGTCTAAAGGTTAATTACGGAGTAGAAGGTTTCGAGGATATGACGGCCAAAGGCGAGAAATGGATGTGGGACAACACCATCTCCGGATTCCACTTTGACGGCCAGTTCGAGGACGTTCCCATCGAGGACAAGGTTCCCTACCAGAACTTGACCCACTGCACCGCCGGAGACTGCTTGGAATACCTTATGACCAAGCCTGAATTCTCCGACCGCGACCTGGCTGCCTGCTGGGAGATTGCCCGCTGGGCCGAGGACCAGTTCACCCGCTGGCACTCCGAGATTGAGTACGAGGCTAATGCCCTGAGCGCCGTGGACAGCGTATTCACCTCGCCTTACGTATTCGAGCAGTATCACTGGCGCAATCCGGTGGATGCCAGTATCGCCAAGGTGGCCATCAACTTTATGCGCATATACAAGAAGACCGGCGACAAGCTGTGCCTGGCAAAGGCCAAGGCGCTGGTGGACACCCTGGTCAAGATCCAGGATTCCGAAACGGGCATGATGCCCACCCTGCCCAACAGCGAAACAAAATTCTCCCAGGATGACATATGGGCCAACTGCGTTTATTACAGCATCCGCACCCTGATGATGATGTCGGAGATTTATGAGAATTAATCTCCGCATACTGGCTTCGGCGGCAGCGCTGTTGATTGACACCCGCAGCCACACCGCGATAGTGCTGCTCACCAACCGAGTGCACCCCACCGACGACGGCCTGGTGGGCCCTCTTCGCAGCAAAGTGGCCAACATCGTAGCCAGTTCTATACTCTGGAATTACCGGAATTAGATAACCTCTACGTCGCCGGCACGCATCCAGCCCTGGCGGCCGTCGGAGATCTCTACCTTATACCACTCGCCAAGAGTGTCGAGGAGTTTGACCTTTGTGCCTTCGTGCAGGATGAAGAGCGACTTGCCCTCTTCTCCCGGCGAGCTCTTGACCGATGATACCGGAATCATAACCACGGCGGCGTCACGACCCATTACGTCGGCACGTTCGCTCACAGAGAACAGGAACGACGCGATTGCCGCCACGAAAAGGATGCAGGCGAGAACGAACGCAAGGGTGCGGCCCCCGCGGCTGCGGAGATACCTGAATCCAAGCAGGCACACGGCCACCAGCAGTATCAACGCCAGCGTTATCCACGCCCAGGCGTTGCTGGAGAGGAGATATTTGACATCGCGCACCCATTTGATGAGTATGAATTCCGGCACGACCTCGATGCGGTCAAGAACCGACTCGCGGGCGATGTCCAGATTGAACTTGGCATCGGCATTTGCCGGATTCAGCTTCAGAGCCTTCTCATAATAGAGAATCGACTCGCCCAGCTGACCCGTCTTGTAATAGGCGTTGGCGATGTTGTAGCACAGGCGGTCGGATGTCTGGCCCATTCTCTCTATCTGCAGATACTTGTCCAGCGCCTCCTGCCACTGTCCTGCGGCATAATCGGCTGAAGCATCGTCCCAAAGCGGTTCGCCGGCGGCGAATGCACTGAAGCCGACCAGCAAAGCGGCCATCACTGCCACCGCCTTCTTTGCCCCTTTGGCCCCGCGCTTAACGCCGGACTCAATTGCGGTAATGGTCTCCAAAGCCTCCTTGTACTGATCTTCCATCTGCTCCGGAGTATAATCGGGCGCATACCGCGCCGCCTCGCAAGTGGATATGATATTCATAAGACGGTCTATTGTAGCCTGCGCCACGCCGCGGGAGGAGAGCGCTTCGCTGATATTATCCTTGCTAAGGTCGGAGACAGGCATAGTGAGTTTGTCGCTCACGTAGCCCATAACGGCCTTGTGCAGCTCTTCGTAATAAGCGCCCACCAGCCCCTGCTTGAGGTAGTCCTTGCTGCGGCGCAGACGTTCGGTGGCCATACGGTTGGCGCGGCGGTTGCGGGTGCCGGCCACATCGGCCCTGCGCTCACGCACCTTGTCCAGAATTGCGCAGAGGATGAAGAAGAGGGCGATTATTGCCGCCAGTATCGCGTAGAAGGGCCACGAGGTGACGAAGAAACTGCCAGCTTTCTTGAGGCCGGGATTACCCGTGGCGATGTAGCGGATGTCGGTGCCGATATCCTTGACGCCCTGACGGACTCCTCCGCCCACGACACCTCCCTGCTGCGCAGCCGCATCCATTCCGTCAGAAGAGACCTTGATGGTGACTGCGGGCGCCTCGGTGGTGACGTACGAGCCCTTTGACAAATCGTAATAGCTGTACTTGATGGGGCCGACGGTAAAATCGCCGTAGCTGCGGGCTATGAAGGGATATTCGAACACACGGCTGCCGCCGGTTCCGTTGGCTTCACTGCGGTCGGTGGTCTTGACGTCATACACGTCAAAATCGTTGGGAAAATCTATCTTTGGAGCCGAGAGCATCGTGACGTTGCCCTTGCCGCTGACGGTGACGATGAGTGAGGCCGCCTCGTTGGCCGAAATGGAATCGTTGGAGAAGCGGGCGGTGATGTTGAACTGCCCCACTCCGCCGCCGAACGACGACGGTGCACCGCCCGGAAGCGGACTCACGCGGACATTGATACTGCCGGTGGACACCCGCTTGCGGATGTTGGTGTAATTGTCAAAGAAATCGTCGAAGATGGTACGGCCACGGCCGCCGGCACGCACCCTCAACTGGCAAACCGCCTCGGCGGGCTCTATGTTGATGGTGCCCTCCTGCTGTGGAATGAGCATATATCGGCGGATGACGGTGGTCTTGTATATCTTGCCGCCTATGTTCTCCGTATTGAACTCCAGATTGGAGGGAGAGTAGGTCTCCTTGCTCCAGAATCCGTTGAAGGTAGGCAACTTGAAGTCTTCGAAGCCCACGATATCCTGACGGGTGTAGAGCTTGAGCACCGCCGTGATGGGCTCGCCCTTGACCGCTGTGGTCTTGCTCAGGTTCAGGCGCATGAAGATGTCCTCGTTAGATACGGTGCCGGTGATGGCGGGATCGGTGTTCTGGCTGCCTTGCGATGCAGCTCCGGAATTACTCTGGCCGCCTTGCTGATTCTGGCCACCCTGATTGCCCTGGCCGCCCTGCTGCCCGGCGCTGTCGCCGTCGTCCACAACCTCAACCGTGACGGAACGGCTGGTGCACTGGGTACCGCCCACCTTACAGGTCGCCGCCGGTATGGTATATGTACCTTTGGCATCTGCGCTAAGCAGATAGGTATACGTCTCGGTGCGGCTGGACTCCACCTTGCCATTGATTATTGTGGTACTGCTGTTGGTCCCTTTCTGCGGACCCCACATCAGGGTGAGGCCGGATGACGGGGCCCACTCGAAGTCGGATATCTTGCCGTCGGCGGTGAATACCACGCGGAAAGGCTCTCCGGTGGCCACCACGTTGGGAGCGTTTATGGTGAGTGTCTGAGCCTGCAGCAGGCCGCAGACAAACATCAGCAACAATGAGATATATCGTTTCATCTTACCAATTTTTCTCTTTCTGGCGGGACTTGAGGGCAGCGGCCTTCTCTTTCTTTACCTTCTCCTGCGTCTGGTCCTCCTGGGCCTGTATGGCCTGCAGCATCTGCTCCGCAGCCTCGGGACTTATCTTCTGGTCCTGTTTGTCCTGCTGGGGCGGCTGCTGATCCTGATTCTGGTCGGGATTCTGCTGCTGGTCCTGGTTCTGGTCCTGATTATCCTGTTTGTCGTCGTTCTGCTCTTTATTTTGATCCTGGTTATCCTGGTTCTGGTCCTGATTCTGATCTTTGTTCTGATCGTTATTCTGGTCCTGGTTCTGGTCGTCGTTCTGATCCTGGTTCTGCTGGTCCTGCTGCTGCTTTTCCAGCATCTTCTGGGCGTAGGCCAGGTTGCTCTTGGCGTCCATATCGCCCGGGTTGCGGCGCAGGGAATCCTTGAAGGCCTCTATCGCCTCGCTCCATCGCCTCTGCTGCAGGTAAATGTCACCCGCATTGAAATATGCGTCAGCCGCCCTGGGACTGCGGGAAAGGCTGTCAAGGGCCGTCTTGGCGTACTTCTCCGCCTCGGTATAATTCTCTTCGCGGTAGAGGTCGTTTGCCAGGTTGTACTGTGCCGCCACAGAAGTCGAATCCTTCAGCAGCGCCTTCTTGTAGTCGATCTCCGCCTTCTGCCACTGCTCTTTCTTGAAGGCGCGGTTACCGGCGCGGACCTCGCGACGGTCTACCTGCGCGAAAGCCTGGGCGCCGCACAAAAGCGTAATCAGTATGACCAGTAATATCTTTTTCATCTCTATTTGAACAGTTTAACCCGGCTGCGCCTGGTGCCGACAAGCATTTCGAGGATAAAGAAGAACAGGGCGATGCCGAAGAAGTACATATACTGCTCGTCAAAGTCTTCGAACACCACCGATTTAAACTTGGAGGCCTCTATGCTGCGGATATTGTCTATGATGGGATTCAGGCCGAATTCGCCCGCTGCGGCGCGCACGTACTCGCCGCCGCCGGCTGAGGCTATCTCGCGAAGAGTAGTCTCGTTCAGCCTGGTAACCACTATGTTGCCATCCTTGTCGCGGAGCATGTCGCCGCCCATCGGGATGGGCTCGCCCTTGGGGCTGCCGACGCCGATGCAGTAGATCTTGATGCCCTCCTGCGCTATGGCCTCGGCCGTCTCAAGGACATCGCCTTCGTGGTCTTCGCCGTCGGAGATCAGGATTATGGCGCGGCTCTTCTCGCTCTGGGTGCTGAAGCTGCGGGCGGCAGTCATCAGCGCATCTGCGGTAGCGGTGCCCTGGATGGGGATGGAACCGGTCTGGATGCTGCTAAGGAAGGCTTTGGCAGAAACGTAGTCGGTGGTGATGGGGAGCTGCACGAAGCTCTCTCCCGCAAAAATCACCAGGCCGATCCTATCGCCGGCCAGCTTGTCCACCAACCTGGAAATGGCCAGCTTGGCCCGCTCCAGACGGTTGGGGGAATAGTCCTGCGCCAACATCGAATTGGAGACGTCCAGCGCAATCATTATCTCCACTCCGCTGGTCTCCCTCTCCTGCAGACGGGCGCCCAGCTGAGGACGCGCCAGGCCCAGCACAAAGAACAGGAAAGCCAGCGAAAAGAATGTCACCTTGAGCCACCCTTTGGAGTGCGATACGTCGGGCATCAGTTTGTCCACCAAGTCCTTGTCTCCAAGACGGGCTGCGCGGCGCCTCTGTGCGCGCAGGTACCACCAATACCCCAGGAAAAAGAAGGGGATCAGCAGCAGAAGCAGCAAGTATTGGGGTTGTGCAATGTGTATCATACTACGGCAGCTTCTTTAAAATGACAAACTTGAACAGCAGCTCCAGCAGCAACAGCACCAGAGCCCAGATGGCGAAGGTCATATACCTCTCCGAATAGACGGGGAAACTGTCCACGGTGGTGCGGTTCTTCTCCATCTTGTTTATTTCGCCGTAAATCTCCATCAGCTTGGTATTATCGGTCGCCCGGAAATACTTGCCGCCGGTGGTCTCGGCTATCTTCTGCAGCAGCTCCTCGTCTATCTCCACCTTCATATTCTGCACTTGCACGCCCCAGGGAGTCTGCACGGGGTACGGGGCCTCGCCCTTGGCGCCGACGCCTATCGTATAGACGCGGATGCCGTAGGTCTTGGCTATCTCAGCCGCCGTTTCCGGGGCGATTTCGCCGCGGTTGTTGACACCGTCGGTGAGCAGTATCACCACCCGGCTCTTGGCGTCGGAATCTTTCAAGCGCGCCACGGCTGTGGCCAGGCCGTTGCCGATGGCGGTGCCGTCCTCGATGAGGCCAGTCTGCACCTCCTTCATCATATTGATAAGGGTGATTCGGTCGGTGGTCACGGGGCACTGGGTGTAGCTTTCGCCGGCGAAGACCACTATACCGATGCGGTCTGTGGGGCGGCTGGCGATAAACTCTATGGCAATGTCCTTGGCGGCGCCGATCCTATCGGGCTTGAAGTCACGCGCCAGCATGGATGTTGATACGTCCATATCCAGCACGATGTCGATGCCCTCTGTGTCTACCTTCTCGAAGTTCTTGGAGTCGCGGGGGCGGGCGATGGCCACTATCAGCAGCGCCAAGGCGCCCATCCTCAGCAGGAAAGGCACGTGCCGCAGCGCCCGCTTGAACCACGAGGGCTTATAGCTCCACCGCTTCAGGTTGCTTACCTGCAGCGCGGGGGCGCGCCCCTTCAGCTCCCTGTAGATGTACAGGGCCGCCAGGGGTATGAGCAGCAACAGCAGCCAAAGCAGTTTAGGATATTCAAAAAACATCTTCTAATCCTCCTTCTTCTCTTCGTCTATCTCTTTCATATATGTGGCGTTCACAAAGCGGACGGCATCGGGGATCACCTCTTCATTCTCTTCTGCAGAGGCCAGATACTTGGCGAATTTGACCAGATCGGCGCGGGTGAAGAGTTCTTCCATATTGTCGTAGAGCTTGGGCTCTATGTCCTGTTTCTTGAGGTCTGCGAGCATTTCTCGCGAAGGACGCTCCAAAGCCACGATATCGAAACGGTCGGCAATGTAGACACGCAGGGCGTCGGTGACCTCGGTGTAGAATTGCTTCTGCTTATCGTTCTGCCAGAGTTTCTGTTTGCGGATCTTGTCCAGGGCCCGCAGCGCCACGATGTGCGGCGGATCCTTCACGATGGGCTTGCCCAGGAACGTGCGGTTTGCGCGGCGCATCTTTATCCAGCGGACAATCGCCCAGATAAGGCCGGCCAAAAGCAGCGCCAGAAGTACCCAAGGCACCACTTCCTTGAACTTTAGCGGGTATTTGATCTGCCCTTTGATGTCTTTGATGACATAGGTGGCGGTGTCGATGGGGATGGTGGTGACCTCCAGCGTCGGCCCCTCCATATAAAGGGTATCAACCACGCCGTTCCCGCGCTCTATCATCGCAATCAGCGGCGGCAGGTAGTAGCTGCCGGAATCAAAGCTGGTAAGGATGACCTTGCCCTCGACCTTGACCGCCTTGCGGGTGGCGGCCACGGTGTCTATCTTCATCGGCTTGATTATCTCCACGCCGGGTGCAGGCGGATCTGCGATGTCTTCCAGGAAATACTTCTCGCCCGGGGCCATCTCCAGCGGGATTATCCACTCTATCTGGTCACCTATAAGGATGGTGTCGCGGCTGAGCCTGGACGCAGGGTTGTCCTGCGCGCGACCGGCCGTGAACGCCGCCAGAAAAGCTATCGTAAGAATCAGTTTTCTCATTTGAGTCCACGGTTTTTGAAGAAGCCGGTAAGGTTCTTCACGTAATCGTCGTCGGTGGCGATGCTTACATTGTCTATTCGGTATTTGTTGAGCAGCTGCCGGCAGTTCTCGTCGGCCTGCCGTGACCGCTTTTCATACTCCTTGCGCATCCTGCGGGACGATGTGTCCACCCAGGCGGAGGCGCCGGTCTCGGCGTCGCGGACCCGCACCAGGCCGACATTGGGTATCTCTTTCTCCCGTTTGTCGTAGATATTTATCACCGAAATGTCGTGGCGGTTGGCCGCAATCTTCAAGGCCTCCTCGTAACGGGGATGCCCCTCGGCGTCGGTATCCATCATATCGGAGAGGACAAAGGCGGTGCAACGCTTCTTGAGGGCGTTGGTCAGGTAGTGCAACGCCTCGCTAACGTCGGTGCCCTGGTCCTGCGGGGTGAATTCCACCAGCTCGCGGATAATGTGAAGCAGGTGGCTGCGGCCCTTCTTGGGAGGGATGAACTTCTCTACCTTGTCGCTGAAGAGGATGGCGCCGACCTTGTCGTTGTTGATGGATGCGGAGAAAGAAAGCACCGCGGCGATTTCGGTGGCAAGGTCCTGCTTGCTGCGCACGGTGGTGCCGAACGCCCGCGAACCGCTCACGTCTATGAGCAGCATCACGGTGAGCTCGCGCTCTTCTTCGAACACCTTGACATAAGGCGCACGCAGGCGGGCGGTCACGTTCCAGTCCATATTGCGCACGTCGTCGCCGTACTGGTACTCGCGCACCTCGGAAAAGGTCATACCGCGCCCCTTGAACGCACTGTGGTACTCTCCCGCGAACATCTGGTGAGAGAGGGCCTTTGTGCGGATCTCGATCTTACGGACTTTGCTTAATAACTCGTTACTGTCCATCACGGAAGCCTCCTGCTACTACGGAACTTCAATGGTATTAAGTATATCTGCGATGATGTTTTCAGAGGTGATATTATCTGCCTCAGCTTCATACGTCAAGCCGATACGGTGGCGGAGCACCTCGTAACATACGGCGCGGACATCCTCCGGAATCACGTAGCCGCGGCGGCGGATGAAGGCGTAGGCCTTGGAGGCCAGCGAAAGTGAAATGCTGGCGCGCGGGCTGCCGCCGAAAGCGATCATATTCTTGAACTTGGACAGGCCGTACTCCTCCGGATTACGGGTGGCGAATACGATGTCGACAATGTACTTCTCTATCTTCTCGTCCATATAGACGTCGCGTACGACCTTGCGGGCGCGCACAATATCCTCCGGTTTGATTACCACGTCGGGCTTGGGAAGACCTTCGCCGCTATTATTCATACGCATTATCTGCTTCTCCTCCTCTTTCTTGGGGTACTTGACCACGACCTTGAGCATAAAGCGGTCGACCTGCGCCTCGGGCAGCGGGTAGGTACCCTCCTGCTCTATCGGGTTCTGGGTGGCCATCACCAGGAAAGGCTCGGGCAGCTTGAAGCTCTCGTCGCCAATGGTGACCTGACGCTCCTGCATCGCCTCCAGCAGCGCGCTCTGAACCTTTGCGGGAGAACGGTTAATTTCATCTGCCAGGATGAAGTTGGCGAAGATGGGGCCCTTCTTGATTTGGAACTGCTCGCTCTTCTGGCTGTATATCAGCGTGCCGGTGACATCGGCGGGGAGCAGGTCCGGGGTAAACTGGATACGGCTGAACTTGGCGTCCATGGTGTTTGCCAAAGTGTTGATGGCAAGGGTTTTGGCCAGGCCGGGAACACCCTCGAGCAGGATGTGGCCGTTTGCCAGCAGACCTATGAGCAGGTTCTCTACCAGCGGCTTCTGCCCCACGATAACCTTGCCCATCTCCATCTGAACCAGATCCACGAAGGCACTCTCCTTCTGGATTCGCTCGTTCAGTTCTTTTATGTTTTCACTGTCCATATAAAAATGTTTTGTAAATTTGTTCGATTTAGATATCTGACAAAATTAGCAATTATTTCCCAATGCGGTTCTTCGTGTCGGTGTCATACAATGGCGAGCGCTACAGCGGGTGGCAGAGGCAGGCCAACGCCCTCACCGTCCAGGAAATCCTGGAAGACGCGATGTCCAAAGCCCTTGGCACCCGGATAGAACTCACGGGCGCCGGACGCACCGACGCAGGGGTCAGCGCAAGCGGCTATATCGCCCATTTCGACTGCGAAAACGACCTCAAAGAACCAGGACGTTTATTGTACAAAATAAATGCCATTTTGCCCTCTGACATAGTGGCACATTTCTTTGCCACAGTGGCCCCGGAGGCACACGCCCGGTTCGACGCCACCAGCCGAAGCTACTGCTACAAAGTGAATACGGAAAAGGACCCTTTCGCCTGGCATTCCTACTACTGGAGGTTCCCTTTCGATATGGAGGCGATGAACCGCGCCGCCGCCGTCCTGCTCGGCACCCACGACTTCTCCAGTTTCGAGAAGGTCGGCGCCGACAACAAGACCTCCGTCTGCACAGTCACCCGCGCCCAGTGGAGCGCAGAGGACGAAAGCCACTTCCGGTTCGACATCACCGCCGACCGTTTCCTGAGAAATATGGTCCGTGCGATAGTCGGAACGCTGCTCGATGTAGGGCGCGGCAAAATATTTGCAGACGATATCGCAGGCCTGCTTGAAAAGAAAGACCGCAGCGCCGCAGGGCAGTCGGTTCCGGGAGAGCCGCTGAGCCTTTGCGGGATTACCTATCCATACGAATTGAAAATAATTAATTAATAACCTAAAACAATGTTACTGACTGTACTACTCCAAACTGCCGCAGACGAGGTCGCCACAACCGTGACCGAAGTTGCCGAGCAGTCTTCATTCTCGCTGCTGGGAATGGCCAGCAAAGGCGGCTGGCTGATGATTGTGCTGGCTATCCTCTCAATCATTGCAATTTACATTTTTGCAGAGAGGCTCTACGCCATCAATCACGCCGCAAAAGTTGACAAGAATTTTACCAAGGACATCACCGACTATCTGCAGGACGGCAAGAAAAAGAGCGCCCTGGCACTCTGCAAGAAGAGCGACACCCCGGTGGCACGCATGCTTGAGAAGGGTATCGAGCGTATGGGCCGCCCTCTGCACGACATCCAGGCCGCAGTTGAGAACGTCGGCAACCTGGAGGTCTCCCGTCTTGAGAAGAGCCTCCCGATCCTGGCTTCCATCGCCGGCGGCGCCCCGATGATCGGTTTCCTCGGTACCGTTATCGGTATGGTGCAGGCCTTCTTCAATATGTCGCAGGCCGGCAACAACATCGACATCACCCTCCTCTCCGGCGGTATCTACACCGCGATGATCACCACCGTCGGCGGTCTTATCGTGGGTATCATAGCATACTTCTGCTACAACTTCCTCACCAGCCGTATTTCTGACGTGGTGTACAAGATGGAGAACAGTACCATAGAGTTTATGGACGCCCTGGAGAGCGGCGCTGCTGCCCCCAAGAGCGATTTCGAGCTCGAAGTTGAATAATATTCCACTGCAATGGCACTCAAAAGAAACTGTAAAGTAGATTCCAGCTTCTCGATGTCGTCTATGACCGACATCGTGTTCCTGCTGCTGATTTTCTTTCTGGTGACATCGACGCTCATCAACCCCAACGCTCTTAAGCTCCTGCTTCCCAAGAGCACCGGCCAGGTGTCGGCAAAGCCTATGGCGACCGTCTCCATTAAGCACTATCCCCAGCAGAACCGCTGCACATACCATATCAACGGTGACGCCACCCCCGTCAAGTTCGACCAGATAGAGGCCGAACTCCAGAACGTTCTGGACGGCGAGGATGACCCCACCTTTTCTATATACGCCGACGAGACCGTCCCCATCAAGGAGGTCGTGGCGGTAATGAACATAGCCAAACACAATCACTACAAGGTGATTATGGCGACATCGCCGGAATAAAACCTGTCGCGCGATATGGCACTCTACGGATACGAATCTAAGGCGAAGTTTATCGGGACTATGTCCGCGATAGGCTTTGCCTTGTTCGCTTTCGTACTGTGCTCATACACCAATATGTCGGCCACGGTAAAGCCGCACGACTCCGAGATCCTGGTGGATATGGAGCCTGAAGAGGAACCCGAAATCGAGCCCCAGAAGATAGAGGTCGCCGCCGGCCGCGAGCCCCGCACGGAGGAGCCACAGCCCAAGCAGCCGGTCAAACTGGTGCAGAAGTCCGAGGCCCAGACGGTGGCCAAAAGGCCGAATGTCAGCCCCGAAAGCACCGTCGGTGACAAGGGCGACGTGGAGGTTCCTGAGCCACCCCGCGAGAAGGAAATCAACAAGAAGGCACTGTTTTCATCGGCACACAACACCGACAAGGATACCCTCGCCCAGCAGGTGGCGGAGAAGGTATCCGATAAACTCACCTCCGGCCATACCGCCGGCAACACCACTACCGGCAATCCGGAGGGCCAGCCCTCCGCCCGGCTCGAGGGCCGCACCACCGTTGGCTCTCTCCCCGTCCCCTCCTTCACCCGCGGCGAAGGGGGCAAGGTCGTAGTCAAGATCTATGTAAACCAGGATGGCAAAGTCACCGCCGCCATCCCCGGCGCCCCGGGCACCACGCTCAACGACAGCGAGATCTGGGCCAGCGCCAAAAAGGCCGCCCTGGGAGCGCACTTCAACGTCTCCCGCACCGCCCCCGAAAGCCAGGAGGGCACAATTACCTATATTTTCAGAGTACGGTAGACTCCCTTCTGCCCGAAATCATCGTCTTTTCAGGATGTGGTGGCTCTACCGGTCCGCTCTTTGGACCTTTAGACCCGCTGAGGCCGGTTTTTCGGCGCTACCGGTCCATCCCTTGGACCTATAGTGCCGTAGACCCCACCCAAACGGATCTACCGGTACTCCGTCTGGACCGGCAGGCTTACCCGGATATGCTCGGGCAGAAACCTTCGCTTGAAGTGCTGTGCCTCGCTGTCACTCCAGACGCCTGCCTTCCGCTCCAAAAACGCCTATGCTCGGGGACTCGCGTTTCGCGCTCAGACATCCCTCGCATGGTCGGCGTTTTTGTACGCTACAGGCTGCGGCAAATCGTCGCACCCGCTTTCGCTGGCGCTCCTCAAATAGCCGCACCGTCGTCTTCCGCTAGCGCCGCTCGGCCCAGGCCCTTCAATGCTTCGGTGTTTTTCTGTCCAACTAGCTTTTTGTCTTACGAAACGCCAATCTATGAACTTTTTATTTGTTAATTTCGCATTAGGATTTGGGTATTAGTGATATTAGTATAGTATGACACAGGAAGGATATTGGGACGTTGTTCCACAGATTAAGTCTGCTTCATTTCCAGCAAGGGGCAAGTTCCAGGTAAACTTAGCCGACGAAAGAGTCATCATTATGCCTACATCCGCATTCCCGTGCCTGAAAAAGGTTCCGGTGAAAAAGCGTGGAGAATGGGCGGAGGGGTCACATGGGACTCCTGTCCCGAAGTAATTCACATAGAGCAGATTCTGGGCAATTATAGCACCTACGCCCACGAGAAATAGCAACAAGGATTATTTAATATAGTTGAGGCTGTAAGCCGGGTTACATGAGCAACGAAGCGCAAATAGATAATAATGCCGCATCTCTAATACTAACAGTCAAACTATTTGTATATCATAGACATCAGTAGTATTACCCTCACTTCCGATTGATAAAGGGTGCCATAAAAAAACGCCCCACATTTAAACCAGTGCAATAGTAAAGAAATTGATATTCATCGAGATTTTTAAGTGTTAAATCATAATCATTAATGATAAAAATGAAAGACTATTCATTAAGCAAGAATTATACTTTGGAGAAGCATCTCAGTTTTTTAGCAGAGTCCGACAACGACTATGAGCCATTGTACTCAATATGGTGTCTTAATAAGAAAAACCTTACCCAAGGGCTAAACACCATTTCATCTTCTTTCCCTAATTATAGTATGCACGATTTAACACATTCGATGACCTTAATAAATAACATTCAATGTTTTTTAGGGGAGAATCGAATCAAACAGCTCGGCGCTACAGATACTTTTCTAATTTTGATGGCAGGGTTGACCCATGATATTGGGATGATTCTTACTTATAAGATATTGGAAGAAGAATGGGGAAAATCTAACTTTTATAAAACGGTTGAGTATTTCTCAAAAAGTAATGACTGCGTGATTTCTGACGCAGCCAAACTATTACTTAAATGCAAAAAAGATGGTATCGCTGATGATAGTTACAAATGGGCATTAGAAATCAAAAACGCCGTTGTCATTATTTCGGCAGAGTTTTTTAGAGGCAAACATGCTGAACTGAGTTCGGATCATTTAACCATTAATCCTGAATTCAGAGAATTAGCTGAGAACTTTTACTCGAAACAGTTACCGCGAAGATTTATCGAATTACTTGCCAAGGTGGCCTATTTACATGGAGAGGGGTTTGACCTGGTAATGTCACAATTGCATAAAAAAGCAAATGGCTTAAAAGGAGATTTCGTTCATCCTCGTTTTATTGCTTGTATGATCCGCCTTGGCGATTTACTTGACTTTGATAGTAACAGATTCAACGCATTCTCCACTTCTACTATTAAAAAAATGCCGGATACATCTGAGTTACATCAACAGAAGCATACCTCTGTTAAACATATGCTCATATCGCCAACTTCTATTGAAGCGGAATTGGACTGTAGCGACGAAAACGTATATAGGATAGCGAGGGATTGGTTTGACGGATTGGAAGAAGAAGTTAAATCTCAAAGTAGAGAATGGACAAACATCGCTCCTGAAGACTTAGGCGGCTTACCTCCTGTCATAAGTAAAAATAGCATTAAAATCCTTTATAATGGTATACAAGCGAGGCCCGAATTGTTAAACTTAAAGTTCGCCATGTCCCAGCAAAAGATTTTTAATATTCTTCAAGGTGGCGGTATTTACAAAGAGCCAGGTTTTGCGTTCATTAGAGAGATCGTTCAGAACGCATTTGACGCCAGCAAGATTCAAATGTGGAAAGACATCCAATCAGGTATTTATGACTCGTATTTTGCAGGGTGTGGAACAAGTTTTAACACAATCGACTTTCCTGATGACATCGTTCCAACAATTTATCGACAATATCCCGTAACATTGTCTGTGAAGTGGAAGGATAATAAGAAAAATGTTCTTCATTTTGAATGCAGAGATCGTGGAACCGGTATTTCTGAAAAGGACCTATTACGAATGACTCAATATGTAGGAGAGAGTTATGAGAAAGACTCTGGATACGAAGCTTTTTATGATTCAATGCCTTATTGGTTAAGGCCTACAGCAGCATTTGGAATTGGTCTACAGTCAATTTTTTTTGTTGCGCAGACGTTTGAGGTAGAGACTTCGTATCCTGGAGAAACCACAAAGCGAATCATCTTTAGATCTGCGGCTGATAATCAATATAGTTCTATTATAGAAGAGAATATTGAGCATACACGGGGCACAACAGTAAAAGTAGATGTCAAAAAGGAGCGTTTTAGCGAAGTCTTCGGAAACTCATTTAGTTGGAATTTATTGGACCGTGTAGATTTATTTCAAGGAGAAGGGGATAACTTATACCTGGCGAAAATTGATGATTTTGTGAGGAAAACATTTGTTGGAATAAACTACTTTACGTTTATATATGAGCCTGAGAATCCAGAAAGGGGTTTTGTGCGGCAGTCAGAAAGTAAAGATACTGGCGTAATGATAAACAATGACTACAAACTATCAGTTAACCATGAAGACGGTTTTCTTGTTTTTAGTATTATGGAAAAGAAGTACGGGTCTTCATTTGTGGTCTGGTTCGACAATCAATTTGAAAAGGACCGATTACAAAAAACCATGATGCTACGGGATGTTTTGGTTGCGAATGCTCACTTCTACTATTGGAAAACTGCGTATTTGGGATTTATATGGAATCTCAACAATCAAACCACAGACAAAATAGTTGATTTGTCACGCGACAACTTAACTCATAATGGTAATCAATGGGTCGTTACTACATTGCTTACTGATTTGCTCCCACGAATACTAAACTTAATTTTAGATCCGTTCCAGAATGAATTGAAAAGAAAGAATAGTGATCTCTCTAATCAAAATATTCAATACTTTAATTATTGTCTAACCGCTTCGTCATTCCAGACAAAAACATATGATCCATTGTTCCTAAAAAAAATTGTACTACCTACAATTATAACCTCATATAATAAGAAGGCAATTACAGCCGATATATTATTTAACAGTCAGTCTGTCTATTTGGTTAAAGGGTACAACCCAAATGAGCGCAATACTACGCTTAACGACATTCAATCTCGATTGGGAGAACAATATAAAAAAGTCTTGTCAAACAAGATTCTTATTTGGGGAGGAGATTATCTTCATAGTATGTTATTTCGCAATTACATTTGCACAGAGATCGTATTATATGAGAATGATTGCCATGTTTATAAATTAGAAAAAGATCACTCTGATAACAGGGATATCTCACTTGTTAAGTGCAGTAGCACAAATTACCTCCAAGCATTCCAGAAGAATACTTATCACAATTGCACACGTGCTTTAATATATGGATTGGAGCGATATTCGCGCATTATCGTTAAAAATCAATACATATCAGGCTTCGAGCATTTCCCTGATTATAGTTCATGCTCAATATATTCTCCCTTCTCAAATGATAAACAAATTGAAGAATTACTTAGTTCCATTACTGACATCGACTCTAGAGCAACCACCGATATCATTAGGAACAAACTTTCCGAGTATATTACGCCATATTTGATAAAAATTATAAAAAATGATAATGTCAATACTAACATAACAGAAGAAGAAATACAAGAAGAGTACATATCGATTATTTACGATTTTATAAAAATGAAAAAATCCACACAATAACTCCTTTCTTTATATAAGTTTGAATAGTTATCTTGAATAATATGAATCAACAAAAGAATATAGCCCTTATTTACCTTCCTAGATGCAATAAGAACACCCCATAATTTATAGGGTGTTCTTATTGCAAAAATGATAGCCTCAAATCGTGTTTCGTACTTTATTTATCAAAACTCATCTGGATACGGCCCTACAATATCAAAACAACGGATATCATACTTATGGTCTCCCTCAAACTCAAATCTGATATCAGCCTCAAGATCCTGAACAGCCAAGTCAGTACCAGAGCCAGCTTTGACGCCATGGTTAATAATGAAGCCCGAAACTTTAGCAGAGCCATCAAAAACCTCTTCATCCTTGTCCAAAAGAGAAAGACTATAGTCGCCATCAAATTTCACATCACCTGGCACACCCGTCAAATCAACAGTTGTCTGAATATTGTAAGGCCTTTGGGGATCAAAACAACCTCCGATTGATATCTTAACACGATTCTTTGATATCTTTTCAATATAAACCCGATTCTCTAATACGGCGCATTCACTGCCGCCAATCACAAAAGAAACGGAACACATATAACTCTCGAAAACTTCAACAGAACCAGCCAATGATGAAGAATCGCGGCGATGCCCGTCATCAATACAAGCAGATATCACACAAGCCCACAATAGGATATAAACAAACCGCTTCATAGTACTAAGTTTAATTATGGGAGAACCAATAATCGTATGGATCAATGAAATCATTATACTGACTTTGAGTATAAAACACCCCGATATAATTATCCAATATATTCTTCACGCCGCTCCAAGAAGAGCAATCTTCAGCTATAGTTTGGACAATGGTGTGCGAAAAGCCATTGATAGTGTCAATATTGCGATTGTCATTATCCTCATTCTGATTATAGTCATCGAATAAGTCTGTAAACAATGGGCTATATTCTGATGAACCTGTTTTCACCCAGAATTGATACGAATTACCTGTATGCGGTGTTTGTGGAGCAGCTAGATTATCATAACCCATAAGACAATAATACCTATCACACAAATAGTTTGCGACATATGATGCGTACGATTCTTTTATTAGCTTATGCGTGATACTATAATTCAAGTGCGTGCCTCTTAATCTGAAATGAGAGAAATGACCAAGCTCATGTGTGACTGTTCCAAACACATAATTTGATATGCCCATATTATTTTGGAATATTGTAATGTACGCCTCAGAGAACAGGCTATGGGTAAATTGCCCATTATGATCACTGCTTGTGTCAGGTGACACACGGATTCTAATTCCATCATCGTAATAAATAGGTGTGAGCAGGTGGTTGCCATTGTAATAGAAATCCACTGCTGGATGAACGGCATAATAATCGGGAGATCCGGTAACGCCCTGAAATATATCGTTTGAATTTGACCATATGTTTCCTACAGTTCCCCAAGAAACAGAATGAGGAGCAGTTGAGCTCATAGAAGTAATCTTCCACCTGGGGTGTTGAAGAATATGCATAAAAGTGGCAGCCACTCTTTGTGTTGGGACCGTGAAAGTCCCATTTTCATCCGTATAGGTATCTGTAATAATGGAACCAAACTGAAAACGTAGCTTCAAATTAACTAATGGTACATATTCTTGCAAAAGATTATCATAATGCATAACTGTTCCTGTACGAGTTTGGTTAGATCCTCTATCAATTTGAAAAAGTTTAATATCTCCTAATGCAAGTTTTATTGCTTCTTCTTCAAGAATATGAAGTACACGACAAGATTCACTACTATAATTTGGGATAAATATCTCATAATCTATTACATAATCATATTCTTTAGGAAGATCTTTATCCTTCGGCCACACGACATATAGGACCGGCATTGTTATGGTTTCATCGGGTTGCTTTTCATCATCTGCCACCAAATCAGAATAAGTGACAGTGTATCGGTATTCTTCATCAAAACTTTTAGACTTGTCATTTAATTTGCCCAACTTAACCTGATCCTCCGACAATGGAACATAATTAAACGGTATATATGCGACTTTTACATCTTCCATCAATTCAATAGCCCACTGCTCTTTTTCCGTTTTTGGGAACACTCTTAATGCATAATGCGAAGGTTGCATTGGATTCAATTCCGACAACTCGTGTCGTTCTTCTTTTGACAATACAACGCCTGCCTTCCCAGAGAGCAATCGATCCATCGCTGATTGGAAATTTGTCAGAGTATACGGGTCGTTCCTTGGTATAATCCAAGACTCAGTCATACTGTGATAGACAGCCTCCGATAAATCCAGATCATCCACTTGGGCTTTTGTTTGGATGCGACTTTCATTGGATAACTCTAATGAAGCATCGGAGCAACCAACTACAATTGAAATAATTAGCGAAAAACGTATGAGTCTTACCGTTATTCTTTTCATGACTATTTTAATTACTATTTAGTATTATACAATTTATTAATTATTATTCACCAATGCATAGAACGATTTTGGGCACCCAAAACTCTTCACAAACTGTTATGGTATCTTTTTTTGTATTTCTTGTGAAATGGAATAAATGTCCGATAAGTAGAATCGATATATGGTTAAGTACTTATTTGTATTTCCAATTATTGATTCCGACTTTGGAAGTTGCGACCATTCTACCCCTTCAACAATCTCACCGGCAGAGTCCCTCATAATAGTATATGACATATCATCACCGGTTTCATTGTTTGAGAAAACTAATTGTGTATTGAATGCCTTAATTATTTGGAGACTTCCATCTTTACACACTCCTTCCATATCACCCAAACGCACCATCTGTGTATAAGAATCACCTTTAATGATAACGACCTCCCTTTCAATAATGACATCCGCACCGTACTTCCATTTAATGATACAATCATATTGTGTATCATTTACAAACTCATACGATACAAGGAACACCCCATCTTCTATTAATAAAGGCTCCTTACATGAAGCCAACAATAGAATTAAACCCACGCAAAAAGCCCAAACACCTCTATTCATAGTTCAAACCAAAAGTTAAAGGCCGTACTTAGTCTTGACCAAGAAGTACGATTCGGATACAGTGTCCATACCCTAGTCCTCCATTCATTTGGTGTCGTACACGTCTTCACAGCTTCGATCAGTTCACCATAAGTATACGCAAATGAAATATTATCATAATAGTCAATATGTGGATTGTATTCTGTAATCACTCCGTTATCCATATAATACTCACATTCGACTGTTTTTATTCCATCAACCAAATCACGCATAATGTAGGTATATCTATCATAAATAATCGGCGATGTGATTTCATATAATGGATATCGCTGCTTCGTAAGATAATCCTGTATTGATGTCGCCACACTTTCCAAAACTCTGATTTCAATATCGGGGAACAAATCTTTGTCAAGATTCCAGTGCATAGCATGTGTAAGTTCATGAATAGTATTTCCATAGATTTCCTTTGATGAAAACTCGCCTAACATATACCAACACCATATCTTAACTATTGGTCTATCCGCCAATAGTCCTCTATGATCAAGAGTGAATAATCCTCCTCGTCCTTGATCATCCATATCATCTGGGTAAACACATATTCTTAGAATTGCGTCCCATGTCCCATTATATGGTGGTCTTGGAATATCTATATCTTGGTAATAATAGCGGTATGCTGCCTGAAATATTACACTATATTTTGCATACTCATTATAAAATGTTTTGTTTAAAGAAGAAGTCGTTGAGCCTGTAACATACTCCAAATCATAGTGTGTACTATCAAGTTTAACGGCAAAGTGGTCCCTTTCAAACTTGATTCGATATCGATAAGAAGATGTAAAGTAGTGACCGTTATAATTAAGGTACCCTGTATTAGAAGAATATGCATCATAATTATGCCAAAAGTTATAAGCATCGACCTCCATTCCTTCTATACCAACCACACCCAAATCTGAATCTAAGTACTTAACATACCCGCTTGGATAGTATTTTGTCGATTTCGTCTCGATTGGCAGTTCTGGTTCAAGCCCTTGTTCTTTGCAAACATTCAGGTATAAGTTATACTCAAATTCTGATGATTCAGACTTAGTCGAAGGTTCGTTGAGAAACGAAGGAAACCATAATAAACTTTCTACCTCGTATTGACAACCTATATTATCAATACTATACCCAACCGGGACCACACACCAATACTGTGGATAGCCATTATTCAAGTAAGGATTAGTGGCATCTATAAATCCTTCTGTTATTTCACAATCAAGCGGATATTGATACACAACTAAATCATGCCTTTTCTTTATCAAATCTATCTCATCTAGAGTGGCTGGCATAAACCGCAGATAAAGATGCGTGGGCTGAATTACGTCTTCTGTTTCTGAATACAGGCCCTTTGTGTCCATACTATTATACACCTTAAGAACATGATCGATAGAGAAGGGATGACCAGTTTGTGGTCCAAACGTAGCTATCTTTGTAGTGGGTTCGTCTTCAAGAACCTCAAATGGTTCCGTGAGGATCCATCCATCTGTTTTTGTACATGATATCAATGCTGTTATTGCAATCAATATCAAAAGTGGAACATTCTTTTTCATTTAACTTATTTCCGAATTATAATAACGTTTATGACTATTGATTATCAAGAATATACGAAAACTCCTTACCAAACGTATCAGTGATACGGACTACTATTTTGGGGAAACAGATTATATCATTGTTATCATTTAAAAAACCACCCGTCTCTGGGTAGAATTTTAAAGCTGGGATATTCTTATGAGAAGGAAATAAATACAGAGATATCACTTCCGCAAAGCCCTCATTATACGGATAGTAGTCTACTAACATCAATCCAGCGTCCTGCACATCTGTTAGCGGCCTGATTACTTTACAATGTTTATATGTGTACCATAGCTGACACAAGTCATTTAAAGATGTCTCAGCTGGGTGCGTATCATCAAATTCTTCTAAAGCAAATATATCAATTGCCGATATCCGTAAATCTACGGCGCACCAACACTCCATTTCTTTTCGTGAATTTGTTATCACTAAGCGCCGACCCGTAAAAGACAAATTTGTATCCAATGCACTGTAGAAGCTTCTACTTTCTTTGTCAAATAAAGCATCATATCCACCACAAACAGGAATGATGTCAATCTTTTCTCTATCTCTGGTAAGACTATATGTGTTAACTGAATAAATTCTACTATATGGTATATTCTCCGCAAATTCCCAATTCTTATGACATTCACAACAGCAAATAATCATAAAAAGAACAGCTATTATTTGGACTAATCTACTCATACTGCACAGGAATATTATCAGCGAACTGGTGAATTATCCTTGTCGGCACAAAATCTTTCATATCATAGGAATACACGATAATATTACCCCAATCATTGCCCGATTGCGATGTAGGCACTGGACACGTTGGCCTAATACATGTGGTTGAAAACCATCCGTTCTGATAGCCACTCCATCCCCAATTACAATGAATATGTGTTGACGTATCATCACCCCTGAGGCCATCGACAACCCAGTAATGGCTATTATCCAGATCAAACAGCGACCAGCCACACATTATTACTGGTTTACCAGCATCCATCATATCCATTATTTTGACAATTTGAGTACTTGTCATCGATGACTTTTTTAGGCGGGATACATTCTCATAACCAAGGTCTTCCAACCCTGTTTGGACAGCGGATGGCATTGTTCCTGTTGCTGCCCACGACTGAATAATATTGGATAATTTGTAGAAAACGCCCGATTGTAATTTATATCTTGTTCTGTTAAACGACTGATTCGGATAAGACGAAACAGATGGTGTTCCATGTGTGTTGACTACGCCAGGATCAGCTTGTGTCAATAATTCTATTTTTTGCGACGTTGTGAGAGTAGATGGGATAGAGCCACTGTTTGTAAAATAGTCATTCAGTTGTATATAAATCTTATTACCATCAGAAAAAGAGTACTTATAACCGACCCCATCTAAAGAATTGCAGTCAGTATAGTCTATGGGTTCATAATCTACCCAAAAATCAGGATACTGATTGTAAGCCATTACAATTGATATTGCAGTAGAAGCACACCCATTAGTAACAAATCCCCTATTATTCTTGTGACAATAAGTTATTTGCTGACCGAAAGCTTGGTTAGTAGTTAGTGGTGCATAGTAAAAGTTCCAAGATCGATTAATAAATGTCGTATCCTCTTGGACACCGTACAGCGCTCCCCGTACACACATCGATAGCAATAATTCCGGATTTATCCCCGAATCTAAACTGCCCATATCAAACGCAGACTGGCTAGTAACCGGTGGATTAAATATTCTACTCCAACTTGTATTACCTCTTTCTACTACTGCAACAACTGGATCCACTTGCGAGTTAGCACCAAGAATAGCAAAGCCTTGATCATCTCCATAATTCACAAGGTATGCATCGGGCATTGCGTTACCTGCCTCATCCTTCATTGATGGACTATAATGGGGCTCGATAGAAATGATATGCCTTTCTACACCTCCTTCGGCTTTTGTCATCTTCGTGCCCAGTAGAAACTCATTAAGTTTTTTAACGGCTGATTCAATAGGTATTTCTGATACCGGTGAATAGAGCAGACTGCCCCCATTAGCTTTTTCTGCTGATGAAGACTTCATACAGGATGCAATAGACAACAATGTTAAGAAGGATAAAAATAATAAAGGGACCTGTTTCATACTTCTTGTTTAATATGTTATTTCATTTCGAACCAATCACTATCTCTCATAGACCATCCAGCAAAAATGCCACATCCCCCCTCAACGTTTGTGTATGAGGGCATCATCGGGGCAATGCCATATGTAGCATAATCGTTGAAAACTTGGTAATTAAGAGCAACTATATGTTTATAAAAATCTTCAGTAAATCTGTATAGACGCACTTTATATCGTCTGGTTTCTTGTGAATTATCAGGTTCGATGTCGAAGTATCCTGAACCAAAGCGAGCGGAAAGGACTGCTTTATTCCCGCTAATAATCGTATCTGGCCAAATACGCACTCCATAATTATCTGATATTCGAGGCCAGAGAAAAGAACCGGTAAAACCAACATCATAATGATCTCTAATTACTGATATTTCGTGCGTTCCGTATCCATCTGTGACAAGGTTTAGGTTTTTCACTTCTGTAAAACAATCGCCACTTTTATATATGGTTCGTTCACAAATTAAGGCTATACCATAATAATCTGCTGTGGTTTGGTCATCATCAAATCTAATAGTCAAAATCGCTCCCGCACTATTCGTACATTCAAATTCAAAATCAGGTGGAGGCGGAGGTATTATAGTGGATGCTTTGATCATTTCACATTCTATGGTATTAGCTATTATCTCCACATAATCACCACTTTTATGATCAACCTCAACAAACCAGCATCCCTGCGGGATAGAGCCCATTGTTGATGATGCATACTTAACTTCTTTACTGACACTATTGACAGCATAAGCTAATGATGCATTGTTAAGGAACGGTGTTCCTTCGTATCTCCCGCCAATCGGCACTGTATTATACAGCTGTATAACTGTTGTATCTTGCCGACCCGGGAAACAAATTAAACAGAGCTCTGTATCCGTTGGCTCTCTGACATCAAATTCTTTCTGGCAATCACAGAAGAAAAACAGCATAATGCACATTATGTATATTCGCCTCATTGGTTTAAATAGATTTTATAGCTGAATGACGGAAAAAAAGGGACGAAACTCGTTCCTATTCCCTTAAATGCAACGTACCCAGGATCATACTCGGGATGACTCTTACTCACACCTTCCCTGCTGACTACAGCAAATACGGGGTTAAACTGACAATAGGTATTATATAAACTGATATTCCATATATATCTTTGTCCACGTTTTGTCTTCCCGTGAATATTTGCACCAATGTCCAGCCTGTGATAGTCTGGCAACTTGACATTATTAGGCGTTTCATACACCCACTGATAAGAGAAACTATTCGAGCTACCATCGCCATCTGCATATACGCCTTGTATGTAACGAGTCGGAAGTGTCATACGATTACCACTGTGAAAGTTCCAAGCTCCATATAATTCCCATTTTTTATTAAGCCTCCAATTTGCCTGTAGCGTCAACTTATGACGATTGTCGTTTCTGTCTCTATACCATCCATAATATATAGACTCTATGTTACGCTCATTCCAGGATAGCGTATAGAACGCGTTGATAATAAGTGATGGTGTCTCATAGCCACAATCAACTTCTACCCCATACGAACGGCCTTTACCTGAATAGATAACTGATGTCCAGTCATTCAATCGGGGCAATACGGAGTTTTCTCCGAAATACTCAATTAAGTTGTTCATCACTTTGTACCATCCTTCAACATTTATATGAACATCTTCTGTAATACTACAATAAATACCTCCTGACAACTGATGAGAAAACATAGGCGGCAATTCTGAAGAAGATGGGAGCCAACAATTTGTTGGAAGATCAAGATATGTTGATGCCATCTGATGTAAGAATTGACTCATCTTGGAGTACGATACTTTTAAATTAAGATTATCATACCATAGATATTTAATGGCAATGCGCGGTTCCAAAAAGTTCCACTGTTTTCTATCAGCTAAATACAGAATGTTTCGGAAGCCAATATTCGCCTTGAGTCTCCGCGTAATAATCAATTCATCTTCTACGTAGACACTCCCTTCCACACAAAAAGTTTTGACTGTATCTTGTTGACAAACGTCGAATAACGGAGTCCCTGTGTTGACTCTTGATTCATAGTAATCATAGGTCGGCCAGAATAAATGGCCTTGCATATTTGCTCCGAATCGGATTTGATGATCTTTTACTGGCCTCCATTTAAAGTAAGCACCAACGCCAACATCATCTACAGTATTTCGATTAATCAATTCAGTTTTATTTTCTATCTCCTCTCGTGATTCATAATACTTGTAGAAGCCTTCTTCTTTCCAATGATATCTAATGTCCGGGTGGCTTGCTGACCAGTAGCCCATAACAATACTGTTGAACTTGGGAGACCAATCTTTACGCCAGTTAATTGAAGCCAATATATTACCCCATATCATACGAAGACTGTTATTTTCATTAATCTTATATATTACGGGCTCTTTCGTATCCTCTTCTACAGAATTATAGTTTCTGATAAGGTGATCTCTCCCCATAAAAAAGCTTACCGATAGTTGACTATGGTCAGAGAGCCTGTGGGTGATTTTAGCATTAACATCCGTAAATGAATATAATAGCATACTCCTTTCTAAAGTTCCTGATGCGGACTGCTTGAGATTACGTAGTTGCGAGATCGGATACATTAAGGCATCCGCCCAGGAACGTCTCAGGGCTATGTTAAAAGAGGTTTTATCTCTGACTATTGGCCCCTCTAGTTGAATTCGACCCTCCAACAGGCCAACTGATGCTTGCCCTTTAAATTGTGTAAAGCTGCCCTCCCTCGTTTTAACATCAACCACAGAAGATGTTCTTCCCCCGTATCTAGCAGGGAACCCGCTTTTGAAAAAATCTAAATAGTCTATTACATCTGTATTGAAAGAAGATAAAATGCCGCCAAAGTGACAAACCTGATACAATGGTACACCATCCAACAAATAAAGATTATCACTTCCGTCGCCACCGTGTACATATAGCCTGGAGAGCATCTCAGTGCCCGTTGCCACACCTGGAAGAGACTGAAGTGTTTTTAACACATCGGGACTACTTAGACAAGCAAACGCACTTTTGAATTTATCACCATCAATCGTAGTCAGTCCAGCTTGAGTATTATTAATATCAAGTTTTATGATCTCGCTAATGGAAGCGGCCGGTAATGTATCAAGTTGAAATGAATCTATTGATGGACTTAATTGATCTTCAATGGACGCTTTGAGAAGAATATATTTACCTTTTCTAAGCCACTTGATTCCCGTATTCTCAAAGAGCGTATCAAGTGCATCTTTTAAATGCTTCCCCTTTAAGGATTGACCAGGGAATGAATGAGTTACCGGCAAACTTGCCTCATACACAAAGTACACACCATATCGGTCACTAATGGCCTTCATACCATCCTGGACAGTCCCATATGGTTGTGCTGTAGCCACAAAATGCACAAATAAAAAAGCAACTATAAAAGCCACTCGACTCATTCAGAAATAACAATATCGATATCAAGAGCTGCCTCTATAGTAGCAACCACTACTTCCAAATCGTCTTCGGGGAAAGACGCCGTAAGGCGCTTGTCTGTAGATGGCGCTGTCAGTGAACGTCCATAATAACTAGAAAGTTCATCCAGCACCTCATTCAATGGTGTGTTATCAAAAACGAAGAAATGTGATGCAGACGATTGCTCTTCCACTTTTGGTTCAAATTTCTGCGCCTTCATAGACCGAGTCTGTACTATGCCATATATCCCATAACCTCCAGCAAATAGCACAAAAACAGATGCAAAAACAGCAGCCACAGCAGCCCACCACTTTTGGCCCCCGGAATGTACCCTTTTATCACCTACTTTTGAATGAAATCTACGGATTGCTTCATCCGTATTAAAACGCCCCTCTTGATAACTTCGAGTTACAAAGTCAATATTGTTGTCTTGTTGTATATTCATTTTTCGTGACCGTTTGTATTAAAGACGGATAAACCACGAAAAAATCACACTCATTTATGAGAAAAAATGATATTCCTCTTGTTAAGTTTCTTTTTCAGAGACTTCAGGGCTCTTGATATTTGATTGCGGACAGTTCCCTCAGACACTCCTAACAAGCAAGCAATATCTTTGTGCTTGAGACCATCCCTTTTGTGCAAGAGTAACATTTTACGACGACCAGGGGGCAAAGAATCAATGGCATCCCAAATAATTGATTCATCAATTGAACGTGCTAAAACTTCATCGTCAGATATTTCTTGGTTCAAGTCATTTGGAAGCGCCACCATCGGATACGTTGAATTATGACGGAGATAGTCAATACAGCCATTTCGCACGATTTTTACCAAATATGTCTTTGGTGTATTCACTATTACCCCAGCTTGAACTCTTTTCCATAATGAGACAAAAGCATCCTGAACTATATCCTCTACGATGCTAGCGTCTTTCACATAGTGCATAGCATAAAGACACATTGGCTTATAGTAAAGTCGAAACAATTGTTCTATATCTTCTCTGCCTTGCATTTTTATTATAGCGATAACAAAGAAGACATCTGACAGAACAAATGTCTCATTAATGCGAACATAAAAATCTTACTCTGCTAATGCAACTTAATACTGTCAAGCTAGCAACTCAACACATCCTTGACAGAATAAATCTTGCTGATTGCGTCAAAAGAAAAGTATTGGTCATCCATTATAATATAGTCTTCCCTTTGAACTCTTGAAAGACGTTTAATTTCTGGAAACATTGAAATTGGCACAATCACAATACGGCCATCTGTGAGATAGAAGGCCATATAGCCCCTTTTCATACTGAAATCTATTTTCTTGATTCCTATAGAGGTGTCTTGATACTTGCACATATAATGTCCTCCTTATTTGTTGAACTTTTTTATTGCAACTTTCTTGCCCGCAAAAACATCGTCAATCTTTTTGTTAAGTTCTTCCCAATGCTTGTCAATGATATCAACTATCATTGACTCATCCGTGGAATCTAACTCAGACCAATCGACCTCAACCTTCTTCTGTCCGTTTTCCTCAATCCATATCTTCGCAACCGTGTAGCCTCGATGAGATTTTTTACCTCCCTTGCGAACAATGTGGATATGACGCCTATTTTCATTTGCATCTGAAGGAAAAACAGACAAAATATAATATAAAAAGATAGCAAGTTTACCCATACGCACAATATCTCATATGCAAATATAATCGGTTCCATTATAATCGCAAAATGCGGATGTATTGTATTCGCACGCAGATATCCATATGCCATATAATGAAAGACCGAGACTGGAGTAATAGCATCCAGTGTCTTAATCTGGTTTTTTTCACCCCCCATAGGTACTCGGGAAAGTATCCGATCCTTTTGTTGCTGCCGACTGATTATCACAGGAACGCCCTTCGCTCCACCTCATCATTAATTTTTCAACAAATCCTTACTACCTAGCCGGTTCCCTGCATACTTGTTTATTATCTCTGAAAGATGTTTCATGGTGGAGAACATAAGGGTCACTGACAATACAGATTATGTGAACGAATTAGGAAAACCAGCACGAGAAATGTAATGGGAAAGTTGAACAAGTAAGTCTGATGAATACACTTCTCGAAGATGACCAATGCGTTTAACAGGATAAACTATGTCTTGATTCTTGATAGAAGGAGTTATACCCAACAGCTGCGTAATCCACGACAATAATTTAAACAGGGGTTTATCTGCATCAATCTTTCCTTCAATACCAAGCTGCTTAATCTGCGCCTCAAGTTCTCTTAAATTAGAGTGCTTTTGAGATAAGCGTTCTAGCATTTTAACTTGTATGGGGTGGAGCCTTTCAGAACCCTGCTGACAAACAATTAGTTCTCCAGCTTCATTTAGCGTGGTGTAATCAAGAAGCGACAGACTGATCGTCTTGAAATGTGAGTAGTCAACGGCCAATTGTTTATCATCGATTAAGCATGGTAGCGGCTCCTTAGGATGCTTTTCCAATAGTTTTCGAATATTATTTTCTGCGTCTGCTATACAATCAACATTCTCAACATATTGATTGATTCGATCAAGTTCTTTTTCCAATTTGTTATAGGGAACGAGGTTTTCCACGAGAGGAACCCAGAAACCTATATCATAAATATCAGTTTCTTTACAACGCCCACCAAAAGGTCTTAAAGAAATATTGCAAGGTTGACAGAGCACGATATAATACTTCTCTTCGTTAACGCAAAATACATCCCCATTTTGAAGTGGAGTTAATAGTGTATTTAGAGTAGCGCCCGAAATAAAGGTTTCGTCCTGATTAAAAGACCTAACCAAATCATAATTATAGACACTCTGCATCCTAGGAGGACAAATTTCGTTGATAGAATTAATATCTGAAATATGTCGCTGGAAAAGTAAAGATTGTTCAATAGAAGAACCTGCCAGTTTATTGCGTATCTCGGTATCAAAAATAATATGAATTAGCCGGAGCATAGTATCAGATTCTCTACATCCCTCCTCTCCAGAACTCTTAACAATAATCTGTCTATAATCGGCCGGTTGAATAGCAGAGTATCTATCAATTAGAGATTTAGATGCATCGCGAATTAATGCTATCGCTCGATCCTTTATGAATTCGACATTCTTTAACCACAATACATTTATTATTCCCTCGACAAATGAATAATAATTTGAATTATTTAGACGTTTTTTAGATATTGGGAAAACCCCCTTCTTGTACTGCTTACACTGCTCATATTCATCCTCCGGTTCAAATTGTTGTGAAAAAACGCCACAATAAACAAGATCTTCAGGAACGGTCTCAATGGCATTCTCAGCTAATGCTACGCCATCGCGTCCTTGAACTAAAGGATGAGTACTCTTAATTAGTTTGTCAAATAAAAGTAATGTGGGGACCCCCGATTTTATATTCGAGAGGAACTGATCTTTATATTTATCAAGCCACTCTTCTGGGCCACATTGTATACACTTATCCCCGAGAATTTGAATAGCGGCATCTTCAAATGCAGTCTTTTTCCCGTTTCTAATTTGCTGGTTGACTTTGTCTTTGTCTGTTTGGTTCAAGGTCTCCAACCATTCAGCAAGAATACCTTCAAAAGGCTGTTGGGCTTGCTTTGCGACAATTGCTTTTTCTGGAAATGATGGCGAGAAAGCTTCCAGAACGTCGACTGAACTATCATCAAAATAACGAAGTAAAAGCTCAAGGATATTTGTGAAATCGTCAATGTAGTAAACAACCGTAACCTTTCGGCAATCCAGAACTTTTTGTAATAAAACCTTTGCCTCGTTAATATCCATCACGCAATAATATTAGAAAGATTAATTGCAAAAACATACCTTCGGCCGAACTCGTTCCTCCTTTCATCTAAAACGATGTAGCAACCGATAGCATCAAGCAATTGACGCACAATGAATAGTCCTAGCCCTCTTCCTTGATCTTTGGGTTTTGTCGTAACAAAAGGATCAAAGATTGACTCTTCAACAGACGGCGTAATACCACGGCCATTATCGGAAATGTAGATCCACGGTTTATCTATAACAATTCTAATAACGGGAGAGAAACTGTCACTATTAAGACGATGCTTAAGCCAATACACAGAATTATTAGTGAGATTATCTAAAATCTGGATAAACCTTCCTGTATTGATATTGATAGTGAAACTATTATTACATTCAATCGTAAACGCTATCCCCTCGCCTTTGAGGGCAGAATCATAAAACTCATTTTTCTGCTTTTCAAAAAAACCACAAACATCAAAAGATTCTTTAGATTCCCGAGCATAACGGAGTGCGGGCGAGATATGTCTCAATTGGATAGTCATTGCATTTGTGGTAATGCTAACCAGGCGTGAGAAATCTTTGCATAGATTAGTGTCTATCATCCCACGCTCAAGGCTCTTCTTAAAAGCAGAATTCGCGTCATTGATTCTAAGAATCAGATTAGGGAACTCATGGGTAATTGATTCAGCTGTCAAACCAACTGCTGCTAAGGAAGAAAAGTCATCAAGCTGTTGCTCAAGAGTCTCAATCTTAGGTTCAATAAAGTCAACAGACTCTGATATCTTTGATGCCTTTTCTACAAATCCTTCAATTTCTGACAGAAGAGATTGTGCCTTGATTAGTATACTTGCATTTTCTTTAAGTGCAGCAAGAGCCTGACTTGGAATATTCTCTCCAAAAAGTGATTCGTTCTCTTTGATTATCCGAGAAGACGTAACACCACTGTTGGATACATCTTCTTGTAATTCCTTGACTCGGCGTGAATAGGATGATGATACTTCTGCAGTTGCACGGATTTGAGAATAAGCATCACGCAGAGTCTTTATACCAGTATTCGTTTGTTTGTTCTTACGAATATACTCATTGAATGACCGTCGTACGGATTCAATAAAACTATTACAACTAGCTATAATATAATCACGTGCGATTGTTATAAAGTTAGTTGAGTATTCATTAGAAATGAGTCCTGTTCGGTCGGTTTTATCTTTAAGGTGGTTATTCTCACCCTCGCTAATGGCAAAATAGCCAAGAGTATTATCTGGGCGTAGGCCATAAAACGAACTACCCGAAGTTTGACCTTTTCTTAATCCTAGCCAATCGTCGTCCTTAAAACCAAAGGGGAGGACCGCAAAACCGTCACGATATAATTTGACTCCGGCTTGATTCTTCACATACTCTTTATACTCGGAAACCTTATTGAAGATATTAGTTAGTGCTCCACTATTCTCATTGAGGGTGAAATCATATATTCTTCCATTAAAGGGACCTGGATTACAAATGGTGCCGTCTAAAGCAACAAGCCCAGTCATATCATTATAGACCGAAAACCGTTTGGAAAAGCCAATAAACCCATTCTCTTTCGGGCGTAAGAATGACTGATCCTTTTTTTTAGTGTTGAAAAAATAATCAGCAAATTTGGCTCCACCATCTTGTTCAATAAAGGCCTTGTAGTTTTCGATAGCTTGGAGAGAACTCCCAGTCCCCAGTTTTTCGGGCTTAATATGACCGGAAACAACTAATTCCTCTCCATCGAAACAGAACTCAAATGATGAAAGTGAAAGTGATAATATACTATCGAACTTTTGCATAACATCGATAGTCTCACCATTAACCGACAAAAAGACAAAAAACTTTCTGACCTCTGAAAAGGGAGATATAACTTGTACGATTTGTTCTTTAAAAGAAATAAGTCGCTCTCCGGTCCAGACATCAGGAGAATGCAAGTTGGAGAGAACAAGTTTTGTCCCTTTAGTGGTAGAAGATGGGAACGAATTAAAACGAACAGGAACTTTCGATAACTGATCAGTTGTATCAAAATCTCTCCAATCGAAAGCCACATGAATACGATTAGTACTACCATTAGCAGTTGTGAATATTTCACAATAGTCTGCGAGGCGTTGTGTGCTAAGTCGGCCGAGTCCTTTGTCTCCAAGTGGGGTTCTATTTTTATCCGTCTTCTTTTTAACCCCGTCCTTCCCCACGCGCTTGCTCGAATAGGATATCGTCAGCCATGATTTGATGATGGTGTCCTCATTCATCCCGATACCAGAGTCTTCGACAACAATATACCCTTTATGGTTGGGATAAGACAAAGATTCGCCCGAGTATTGTCCCTTTGTATTGATATCAATCTTGACATAATCGGCATCTGCATCATATGCGTTTTTGACAAGTTCAACCAAAGCGGTCATCTCATCGGGAACAAGTTCTTCTCCGAGCTGGCGAATTACATGAGGATTAATATCAAATCTTTTTTCCTTTGTATCAGACATAATGGTTACTGCTTTTGGAAAATGAGAATTCTCTCCTTTTCCATAGTTCGTGACGAACGGTTACGTTTCGCCTGTTTTTTATTGAGAATCGTGCGCTCGGCGTCAAAAATAAGTGGAATTCTATGGTTGGCCATCAAATCAATAAGGATTTGATTGTTTGGAACTTCTTGCTTATTGACAAATCGATTCCCGATAGTCCAAACATAGATTGCATTATCCTTCATCGCGGGGATAATTGCGTCTAGGGACTGCTCAAAGTCAGCAATAAATGAAACGGTCTTATAATACTTTTCTATATCTTCGGGCGGAACTCTATCTAGGAAGGCACCTAATGAAGGAATCCTATTTGATATGCTAGAAATCAGGTCTTTGACCTGGCGTTTATTCGAACGCCCACCTAAACTCTTCGAGTCGATCTCTTGGGTCGTTCTTAAATAATCATAGTCAACATCATCAGGGAGCTCAGACCTTGGAATCCACTGAAGAGGCAAATAGGAGTGCTGCCCATAAGTGACTGTTGTCTGATTGTCGCCATAAGGTGGAGAAGAAACCAAGATATCAATTTTACTCGAAGAAGATATACCATACATAGTATTCCCCCACTTTATCTCAATAGGTGCCGAGTAACTATTTCCAACTAGAGTCCCCTTGGTCTCAAGTTTATTTCTAAACGCTTTAAGATCTATGATTCCACGATTAATTAGTGCGAAAAAATCCCCAACAACATCAACGCACCTCGATGCAATTTCTTTCTCTTGTCTTTGATGAAGCTTAAATGTTGATGTTCTATCATTGCTATCAATACGAATCACTTCAGCCATGATGATCCAAAACAAAGAACGAACTTCTTTGTCAGGAAGAGATATAATTGCGCGACGTATCTTAGAAAGCGATACTTGGACATCACGAGTGAACCATTTATCTATTCCACTAAAACGGACATCCACGGATTCACTATGATCAGATTCAATGGCGAACCATATCTTTTCTTTGGCAGATTGAACGCGTTGGACATCAAGGACTGCAGTTTTTGCTTTGACAAGAAGGACGGATAAAGGATTAATGTCTTGCCCATAAAGACCAAGTCCATATTCCATACATGACATTAATGATGTTCCAGAGCCCATGAACGGATCAATAGCAGTCGCGGGATTTGGAAGGAAGTCAGAGATAATCGCCATAATTTGACTTTGAATAACGGGCACCATCATCGCGGGATAATAAAATAAGCGATGAAGATTATCCCCCTTCTCCGCTGTAATCCCATCTAAATCGCCATTGATTTTTAAATCTTCTAATCGAAGAATCATTTCACGATAATATGGATTACTACAAGTCATTACACAATAAATGTATTTTACAAAGTTAAATTATTTTCTTTTTATTTAGTATTTAGAATCACCAAACATCTTCAAAGATTTTCCAATGCTTACATACTATTATTCCTCACAGACCATCCGGATGGAATAAGCCCTTCATCCGGGACTTACTTCAAAACAATTAATCTAACAATAATGATGGTACAATATGTCACAGACACGAGACGTCTCCGGCACCGCCGCCGAGCTTCAGGAAGGCACCATCACCTACGTATTCAAACTGAGATAGAACACCCTCCGGGTCAAAAAAGAAACGGGACACTTGCATCAAAGCAGGTGTCCCGTTATAGCAAAAGGTGAGGCTGTAAGCCGGGTTCCGTGAAGTGTCCCGGAGGACACAACCTCTGTCATTTATCTGACGCAGCCTACCCCCCGGCAAAGGGCGGGCAACCCTTATGTGCCGGTATATTTGGCCTTGCAGCGCACGGGCGCGTACCGCATATATGTCGCCATATATGCCCGTGGGCTCTTACCCCACGTTTTCACCCTTGGTCCGCCGGAGCGGGCCGGTTGTTTTCTGTTACGCGCAACATAAGCTTACGCCCATCTGTGCTTTCCACAGCGCGCCGCCCTATGCTGCCCGGACTTTCCTGAGGCGGAAAACCGCCCCCGACAGAGCGCCTCACCTTGGAAGCGCAAAGGTATAAACTTTTGGGAATTTATTTGATAGAGTCGTCAAAGACGAACTTCTCCGGGAATTTGGCCTTGACGCCGAGGTCCTTGTAGTGCTGCTGCAAGCGGAGCATATCGGCGCGCGAATCGTCGGTCAGAGGGAAGATTTCGCCGTAGCCTACCCTCTTGGTGCCCCAGTCGATATAGCCTGCATATACAGGCACGCCCGCCTTGGATGCTATGACGTGGAAGCCGGTCTTCCACCGCTTTACCGGCTTGCGTGTCCCCTCCGGTGCTATGCCCATCAGGATGTTGTCGTGCTCGTTGAAGGCCTCTATCATCTGGTAGATGATGTTGCTGGTAGTCGGCTGCTTGGAGTTGTGAAGCGGTATCGCCCCGCAACGGCGGAGGATAGGCCCAATCGGCCAGAAGAAGAACTTCTCCTTGATAAGGATGTTTATCTGGCCGCCCTCGGAACGGGCGTAGAGATATGCTATTACAAAGTCCCACGCCGATGTGTGGGGAATGCCCAGGAACAGCGCTTTCCCTTTTGTGGGGAAGTTGCCCTGCCCGGTCCAGCCAAGGACCTTGTGCAACAGGAAAGCTGCTGTTTTCTGCTTCATAGCGCGCTACTGTGCCTCCTCCACGTTGTCGATGTCGCTGCGCAGGTTGTTGCGGATAAAATCGAGGCGGATGTTGTCGTTCTCGCCCATATAGAACTCCAGCAGGTCGGCTACGGGGTCATCGCCGGATAGGTGAACCTTCTCCAGTCGGATATCCTCGCCGATGAAGCCCTTGAACTCCTCAGGAGAAATTTCGCCCAGACCTTTGAAACGGGTCACGGTAGAGCTCTTCATCTTGCCGGTGGCGGCGTCTTTCTCTGCAGTGGAATAGCAATAGACGTTGTGGTTCTTGTCGGATACCCTGAATAGCGGCGTCTGCAGAATGTACAAATGCCCCTGGCGGATCAAGTCGGGATAGAACTTGAGGAAGAAGGTGAGCAGCAGCAGCCGGATGTGCATACCGTCCACATCGGCATCGGTGGCTATCACCACGTAGTTGTAGCGGAGGTTGTCCAGATCCTCGTCTATGTTGAGAGCAGCCTGCAGCAGGCTGAGTTCCTCGTTGTCGTAGACGTCGGTCTTGGTGGCCTTGTGGCTGTTGAGCGGCTTGCCCTTGAGGCTGAACACCGCCTGCGTGTTGGCGTTGCGGATCTTCTTGATGGAGCCGCTGGCGCTGTCGCCCTCGGTGAGGAATATCATAGTGGAGTCGCGCTCCGGATTCTTGTCGTTGTAGTGGATCTTGCAGTCGGAGAGCTTCTTGTTGTTCAGGGAGGCCTTTTTCAGACGCTCCTTGGTCTCCTTGCGGAGGCCCTGCACCGCCTTGCGCTCTTTCTCGGAGGCGAGAATCTTGGCCAGCAGCATATCGGCCACATCCTTGTGCTGATGCAGGTAGTTGTCCAGCTCGCGGCTAACGAAGTCGCCCACGAACTTCTGCATAGTCAGGCCCTCCTTGTTGACCACCTTGCTGCCCAGCTGCACCTTGGTCTGCGCCTCGAATTCGGGCTCGTCCATACTGATGGCGATGGCGCCGACTATACTCTGACGGGCGTCGGCGGGGGCGAAGTCCTTCTTGTAGAATTCCTTCAATGTCTTGCCTATCGCCTCGCGGAAAGCCGCCACGTGGGTACCGCCCAGGATGGTGTTCTGGCCGTTTACAAAGGAATGTATATTCTCGCCGTACTTGTTGCCGTGGGTCATCACTATCTCGATGTCCTCTCCGGTAATGTGGATGGGCGGATAGAGCGGCTCCTCGTCTATATTGTCGTTCAGCAAGTCCAGCAGGCCGTCGGCAGATTTGTATGTCTCCTTGTTGTAGTTGATGGTGAGGCCGACATTCAGGTAGGCGTAATTCTTGACCATCTCCACCACGTACTCTTCGTTGAAGGCGTAGCCCTCGAATATCTCGTTGTCGGGAGTGAAGACGATCTGGGTGCCGTTGCGCTCGGTGGTGGCCTCTTCGCCCTCTCCGGTGAGTTCGCCCTTGGAGAAGGTGGCCCAGCTGGTCTGACCGTCGCGGAAAGACTGAACCTTGAAATAGGAAGACAGGGCGTTGACAGCCTTGAGGCCGACGCCGTTGAGGCCGACGCTCTTCTTGTACGATTTGTCGTTGTACTTGGCGCCGCTGTTGAGACGACTCACCGCCATAATCATAGTCTTGAACGGGATGCCGCGGCCCCAGTCGCGCACGCTCACGGTGCCGTCCTCTATGGTGACGTCAATCTTCTTGCCGTAGCCGCCGCGGAATTCGTCCACCGAGTTGTCTATAACCTCCTTGGTGAGGACATAGATACCGTCGGTAGGGTCGCCGCCGTTGCCGCGCCGGCCGATGTACATGCCGGGGCGCTTGCGGATATGTTCCACGTCATCCAGGTGGATGATGCTCTCGTCGCCGTATTCGTGCTGATTCTCCTTTAACAGAATGTCTTCGCTCATCTAGTTCTTCTCCTATTTCTGTCTTATGTATACCTGCAGTGGGCATCCCTGAAAGTCGAAATGCTCGCGCAGCTTGTTTTCCAAAAAACGCTTGTACGGATCCCTGATGTACTGCGGCAGGTTGCAGAAGAACGCAAATGCCGGGAACTCCGTGGGGAGTTGGGTCACGTACTTTATCTTGATGTATTTGCCCTTCCAGGCCGGCGGCGGATAGTTCTCTATCTCGGGCAGCATAGCCTCGTTCAGGGCCGATGTAGGCACCCTGCGCGAATAGTTGTCGTAGACGTGCTGCGCCGCGTCCAGAACATCCATAATGCGCTGCTTCTTGAGCACGGAAGTGAAGATGATGGGGATGTCGTTGAAGGGCTGCAGACGCCTCTGAAGCGCCTCGCGGTATTCCTTCATCGTGTTATTGTCCTTCTCTATCGCATCCCACTTGTTCACCACCAGTACGCACCCCTTGCGGTTGCGGTTCACTATGTTGAAGATGGCCAGATCCTGCGCCTCTATGCCCTGCTGGGCGTCAATCATCAGGATGCAGACGTCGGCGTTTTCTATGGCACGGATGGCGCGCATCACCGAATAGAACTCCAAATCTTCGGTCACCTTCTGCTTCTTGCGCAGGCCGGCGGTGTCCACCAGGATGAACTCGTGGCCGTATTTGTTGTAGTGGGACGATATCGCGTCGCGAGTGGTGCCGGCCACCGGAGTCACAATGTTGCGGTCTTCGCCCAGCAGCGCGTTGGTAAGGGACGACTTGCCCACGTTGGGTTTGCCCACCACCGCGATGTGCGGCAGGCGCGGCCCCTCCTCCTCCACTATCTTGCTGTCGGCGGGAAGCTTCTCCAGCACGGCGTCCAGCAGTTCGGCGGTACCGCTGCCGGTGGCCGAAGAAAGTGAGAAGGGCTCGCCAAGGCCCAGTGCGTTGAATTCGTATATGCCGAACTGTTTTTCGGGAGTATCGACCTTGTTTACCGCCAACAACACCGGCTTGCGGCTGCGACGGAGGATGTCGGCTATCTCGGCATCGAAGTCGGTGATGCCGGTGGCCACCTCAACCATAAAGATCACCAGATCGCTCTCTTCTATGGCAATGAGGACCTGACTGCGGATGGCGCTTTCGAACACGTCGTCGCTATTGATGGTAAAGCCGCCAGTGTCCACCACGCTGAATTCGTGGCCGCACCACTCGCACTTGCCGTAGTGGCGGTCGCGCGTCACGCCCGAGACATTGTCCACGATGGCCTGCCGCATCCCCACAAGACGGTTGAAGAGGGTGCTCTTGCCGACATTCGGCCTTCCTACTATCGCTACCAGATTATTCATATCTCACTAAAAAGCCGGATTGGCGTACATTACAATATCTTCTTTCTTGATGGTGCCGCTGCAGAGAATCAGCAGGCGCTCCACCACGTTGCGCAGTTCGCGAATGTTGCCGGTCCAGGGCATCTTTTGCAGCTCCTTGTAGGCGCCGGCCTCTACCTTGAGGCGGGGCATTCCGCTCTCGCAGCAAATCTGCTCTATAAAATAATCCACCAGCAGGGGGATGTCGTCTATGCGCTCTGCAAGCGGCGGGACGTGAATCAGTATCACGCTCAGGCGGTGGTAGAGGTCCTCACGGAAAGTGCCCTTGGCAATTTCGTCCAGCAGGTTCTTGTTGGTGGCGGCAATCACGCGGACGTTGACCTCGATGTCCTTGTCGCTGCCCACGCGGTTGAGCTTTTTCTCCTGCAGCACGCGCAGTACCTTGGCCTGTGCGGCCAGGCTCATATCACCGATCTCGTCCAGAAACAGAGTGCCGCCGTCGGCCTGTTCGAACTTGCCCTTATGCTGCTTGATGGCAGATGTGAAGGAGCCCTTTTCGTGGCCGAAAAGTTCGCTCTCTATAAGTTCGGAAGGGATGGCGGCGCAGTTGACCTCGATGAACGGCATCGAAGCGCGGTTGCTCTGCAGATGCAGATTGTGGGCCACCAGTTCCTTGCCGGTACCGTTGCTGCCGGTAATCAGCACACGGGCGTCGGTGGGCGCTACGCGGGCAATCACATCCTTGACGTGCCTTATCTGCTCCGACTCGCCCACAATGGTGTAGCGGTTGTCGGTCTTCTTGCGAAGGATACGGGTCTCCTTAACCAAAGACGTCTTTTCGGTGGCGTTCTTGAGGGTGATCAGGATGCGGTTCAGATCCAGCGGCTTCTGGATAAAGTCGTATGCGCCGCTCTTGATGCAGTTTACGGCGGTGTCGATGTCGCCGTGGCCGGAGATCATGATGATGGCCGACTCGCACCCCTCCTCCACCAGGCGGCGGAGCACCTCCTCGCCATCCATCTCGGGCATCTTTATGTCGCAGAAAATCGCGTCAAAGTTGCCTGCCATTGCGGCCTCGTAGCCTTTTTTGCCGTCTTCCGCCACCTCTACGGTGTGCCCTTCGTACTCCAGAATATCCTTCAGAGTGTTACGGATAGCCCTTTCGTCGTCTATAATTAACAGTTTCACGCCAATGGTTGTTTATTCTTGCAAATGTAGTCATTTTTTTGAGTATATTTGTGAAAAATGACATCGCTATGACCCAACAACCTAAAATAATAATTGCCATAGACGGCTACTCTTCCACCGGCAAGAGTTCGTTTGCCAAACTGATTGCAGAAAGGCTCGGTTATATCCATCTCGATTCGGGCGCGCTGTACCGCGCAGTAACGCTTTACGGCCTGCGCAAAGGCGCTATAGCAGACGGCAAAATAAACGAAGAGGCCCTGGTGGCGCTGCTGCCGGAAATAGAGGTTTCGCAGCGTCCCGACACCTATCTCTTTGATGAGAATGTGGAGGGGCTCATCCGCCAGATGGAGGTCAGCAGCTATGTCAGCCCGGTGAGCGCGATTCCGCCGGTGCGCGTGTTTGTAGATGACAACCTGCACAAGATGGCTGCCGGTGGCGGCGTAGTGATGGACGGCCGCGACATCGGCACCACCGTCTTCCCCAATGCCGAGCTCAAGATCTTCATGCAGGCCGACGACCTGGTGCGCGCGATGCGCCGCTACAAGGAGACCACCGACCCCGGCACCACTTTCATAGACGTGCTGCACAACCTGCGCGACCGCGACTTGCGCGACTCCACCCGCGAGGTATCGCCCCTGCGCAAGGCCGATGACGCAATTGTGCTGGACAACACCTGTATGACGATGGAAGACGAGATGGAGTGGCTGGTGGCCCTTCTCAACGAGAAATATGGCTTCTCGCTTTAACTGCGAAATAGATCCCGATTCCGGCTTCTGCCATGGCGTGGTAAGGGCCGTAGACAAGGCCGAAGAGTTTCTCTCCGGCGGAGGCAGGCTTTTTTCCCTGGGCGCTATGGTGCACAACACCGCCGAGATAGAGCGGTTGGCGGCCAAGGGGCTGGAAATCATCGATTTTGAAGGTTTGCAGTCGCTCAGGCCGGACGACACCGTGCTGATACGCGCCCACGGCGAGCCGCCCTCTACCTACTCGCTTGCCCGGTCGCTGGGCGTACAGCTTATCGACTGCACCTGCCCGGTAGTGTTGAAGTTGCAGCGCGACATCGCAGCCGCATGGCGTGCCGTTTGTGCGAGCGGCGGCTCGGTGGTGATTTTCGGCAAGCGCGGTCACGCCGAAGTCAACGGACTGGTGGGCCAGACCGGAGGCCAAGCCATTGTTATTGAGAATCTTGACGAGATCGACACCCTCGATTTCTCGCATCATATCGAACTCTTCTCCCAGACCACTAAAGACCCGGCGGAATATGAGGCGCTGAAGGCCGCCTGCCTTGCCCGTACCGCCGATATCACCATCCACGATACCATCTGCCGCCAGGTGGTCGGCCGACACCGCAAACTGGCCGGCTTCGCCGCAGAGCACGACGTAATCCTCTTTGTCAGTGGCCGCGAAAGCTCCAACGGCAAAGTCCTCTTCGAACTCTGCCGAGAGCACAATCCCAGGACCTACTGGGTAGATTCGCCAGAGAACCTGGATGACATTCTTGAGTGTATTGCTCCGGAGGCTGGCGGGGTTGGAAACGGCAAGGGTGTGAGCGAGGATGACAAGGTCTCATTCGGAACAGACGGGGCATCTCCCCTCCGAATAGGCATCACCGGCGCTACCAGCACCCCCCGCTGGCAGCTCGAAGCCGTCGCCGCACGTATTAATCCTTGATAGGTATGTTTTTGGGGGCACCCCGGCCATTTTGGGCAAGGTCTTTTCATAATGGCGACACCTTGCCCATCGTCAATATTTATTATACTGATTATCAGTTATCTGCGCGAACTTAGTGGGCAAGGTATCGGCCTTTTCATCAGACCTTGCCCGGTTACTGAGAGAGAGCCTTCTTCCCAAGACAGTTCAGAACCGTCTCCCGACTGAGTTCAAAGGTACGGGCCAACTGAGATGGATCTGTCCGGAAAGCATGGTAAACATACAATAACAGTCTGGATTTCTTCTCTATTGTAAGGCTGTGAACGTCCGTCATAAACCATCGTTGTGCCACCTCGTTCACCGAGAGCAGCAGCTCGGCATCTGTACGTTTCTTACGTGGCGCATCAACAAGTTTGGTGTTCATTTCTGCAGCGTTGACACCTCCGACAAGTCTCATAAAGAAACTTTGCTCGTGGCGAAATGCTGCTTCTGCATACCGCCAGTCACATATCGAGACTGGTTCCAGTTCACTGTCTTCGTTTATCAACCATCGGACATCATCAAACCTGTCGCCAGTGCGCATTATGCTCCGTGTTTCTCTCTTTGTCAAATCTTTGACCCGCCTGGTTACGGTTCCTTTGGGTGGCGTACCCTCACAGAACATCGCCCGGAATCCAGTCCACCTGTACTCCTGAATGCTAGTCGCTCCATTGTCCATTGCATTGCGCACCACGTATGCTATCGCATTTCTGAGATAATAATCAGAATCTAGCCAGATAGCCTTTGCGTCTGCACCCTTCATCACGGAATTGTCACTGTACTTCCTGGCGAAATACATAGAGAACATCTTCTTGATATCCTCTGCAAAAGCATCCGCATCATCTTGACCCGCTGCCAAGATTACGCAATGAGCGTGGTTTGAAACCACCGCATATATTACAAGGATAACGCCTTTTCGTCTGGCACAAATGCATATGTACTTGACAAAAGCGTCATAATCGGAGTCATCTCTGCACAAGATCTTGCTTTCAAGACCTTTGAGAGACACGTGGAATGGATAAACCTTGATGATTGTGCCGTCGGGCAACTCCCGTAACGGATTTCTTTCAAAACCTCGCTGCATATCTTTCAACTATTAAAATCCGTCTTTCAGTGGGGAAAAGACTATGCAATTTTAGACATTTTCTTTCAATTGTCAATGCCTTTCGGGCAAGGTCTTTTCATAATGGCGACACCTTGCCCATTACCAATCTTTATTATACTGATTATCAGCCATCTAACAAAAGACAGCGGGCAAGGTACCCGTCTTCTCAGCAGACCTTGCCCACCTGTCAGACGCGCTCACTCTCAATATGGAATAAAAAAGCCACCCCGATCGAGGGGTGGTCAATTCTGGAATTCTGCTATTCCATATAGAACATCTCGGGCAGGGGGATGGAGACGGGGGAGTTGTCGGGGTTGACCTCCATTATATCGGCCATATAGTCCCACCAGCGCTTCACGATTTCTGTACCTCCCAGATCCTGGCTTCCGGCGTCGCCCTCGACCTCTTGATATGCAAACAGGATGTTGGTCTCCTTGTCCCAGAAGATGGAGTAATTGCTCACTCCCGAATCGGACAACAACTTTTTAAGTTCGGGCCAGATGGCCGCATGGCGCCGCTGGTATTCCTTTTCCATACCCGGCTTGAGGAACATCTTGAAGGATTCTCTGCGTTTCATATCTATTTATCAATTATTATTTCCTGAAGATCTCTGTCCGAAGAACTTGATCCTATCATTATGGCAAACCGTCCACTACCCGGAATCATGTTCTGAGCGCTGTCTGACCACCACAAGAAGGTATCGTCATCCATCGGTAACACTACCCGACGCGAACGGTGAGCCGGAATTGTGACCCGTTTGAAGCCGCGGAGGGTCTTGGCCGGGCCGGCGGGATCGCCCTCCTTTCTGACATATAATTGAACCACCTCCGTCCCCTTGCGATTGCCGGTATTCTTGACTCGGACAACCAGTTCCTTTTCTTTGCGAATGCGAGGTTTGCCTATCTCGAACGTGGTATAACTGAGGCCATACCCAAAAGGATACAGCGGCTCTTCTTTCATAAAACGATAGGTATGGCCCGCCATATTATAATCCTCATAGTCGGGAAGCTGACTGTCATTACGATAAAATGTAACAGGAAGTTTGCCGCAGGGATTGAAATCCCCAAGCAGGACATCGGCGACAGCTGTACCGCCTTCCTGACCAGGATACCAGGCTTGCAGGATTGCAGAACATATGCGACTTTCCGGTTCCAGAGCGATTGCGCTTCCGGAGAAGTTGACAAGTATGACCTTCTTACCCGCCTTGACAAGAGCGTCAATGGTCTTCCGCTGCACCGCCGGAAGTTCTATGGAGGTGCGGTCGCCACCCAGGAAACCCGGTATCTGAACGGGCATCTCCTCCCCTTCCAGAGATGGTGAAATGCCACCGGCGAAGACCACGATATCATATCCTTCCAGCTGCCGCAGCAAACCATCAATATCAACATCCCCGATTACCAGCGGACATCCTTCCACATACTTCAGATTCGGAATTCTGGCCTGCACCGCTTCCAGCAAAGTCACGGTGTGCCGCGGCGTGCCGCAATAGTTGCCCCACAGCATCTTTACATCATCGGCGTTAGGACCGACGAGTGCCACCTTATGTCTTGAAGAAAGCGGCAGGACACCATCGTTCTTCAACAATACTATGCTCTCGCGAGCCATTTCGAGCGAAAGTAGACTATGCTTCTTGCAAGAGACGACAGAAAAAATTTTCCTATTATTTCTCGCATTCTCTTCCAGCCGCATCCGCTCATAGATCAGTTTTTCAACCGCCGCATCCAGCAGGGATTCGTCCAGAATACCCCGCTTTACCGCCTCAATTATGCCTGGGAAGGCCCAGCCACATTCCAACTGAGTTCCTGTTTTAATCGCGACAGCAGACGCCTCCGCTCTGTCGGCCGAAAACCCGTGGCCGCCATCGTTATAGAAATCCTGCACCGCGCCGCAGTCGCTAAGAATAATGCCCCGGTATCCCCATTCACCGCGTAGAATATCCTGAAGCAAATATTTTGACGCTCCGCAAGGTTCGCCCCTAAAACTGTTATAGGCATACATCACCTCCTGGACGTCCGCCTTGGTCACCAGATCCTTGAACGCGGGCAGGTAAGTCTCGCGCAAGTCGCGTTCCGACACCTCTGCATCAAAGTGGTGACGACTGTATTCCGGTCCCGAATGCACTGCATAGTGCTTTGCGCAGGCGTGCACCTTGCCGCAGTCCTCACCCTGCAACCCCCGCACGACTGCACATCCCATAACTCCGGTCAGATACGGGTCTTCACCATAAGTCTCCATTCCCCTGCCCCAACGCGGGTCACGGAATATGTTGATATTGGGAGTCCAGAACGACAGCCCCTTGTATAAAAGGGACACCGAAGGGTCCAGCGTCTTTTCCCGCTCCCCTTCCCAATTCTTCTCCACAGCCTCGTCGCTCACAACATTGAACACCTCGAGCAGCAGTTCATCGTCGAACGACGCCGCCATACCTATTGGCATAGGAAACATAGTGGCGTCACCGTTGCGGGCAACGCCATGCAAGGCCTCGTTCCACCAATTGTATTCAGGAATTCCCAATCTCGGTATAGCCGGCGATTCAAAACGCATCAGGGCAGCTTTCTCCTCCAGTGTCAGTTGTGAAACCAGCATACGAACTTGCGTAGTATCGACTGCCCTTGCGCTGAGTGATACTGCTGTTGCCACCAGGCTGACAATTGCTATAGCCATCTTTGCGGCAAATGTCGCGTAGAGACCCCAGGATTCGTCTTTTTCCGAATGAGAAAGTATTACGCCGGCAGCCATTTTTCCTAAAAGGGTTTAATTATTAAACACGCGCTGTACAGCTTCGAGCCACTGGTATCCCCAGACTTCATCGGGAAGGAGATAACTGCCCTCTACCCACTCGTTCCAGGCGTTGATCATCACCATCCTGGGCTGGGTAGCGGCGTGGGCGTCAGCATAGTCCTTTGCAATACGCAGGTATTGCTCAAAGACCTCCGGGCTGTGATTGAGGTGCGTGATGTCATCCGCTCCTTTATAAGGGAAACGAGGGGAGTCGTCCCACCCAATCGACACAGTCGGGAAAACAGGGATATTGTATAGTGAATCCACACGTTCCCTAATCTCCACCGATTCTGCGCAATGCCTCGCGTAATCGGGAGTAAAGCCTCCCATATTGTAAAATGCGATTGCGTTGATGCCAAGTTTCTCTATATCTGCCTCCATCCTTGCCTTTTCTTCTTCGGTCGGTATGAAGCCGCCACCCGGCGTGAGCTGCAGCCAAAGGCCAGGAAAGCCTGCTTTCTTCACCTCGTCGCGGAAATAAGCCATAGCAGAAGCCGCTTCCTCTTCTGACGCAAATCCTTCTTTGAAAATATCTGTATTGAATATCGCAAAGATGGGTTTCCCGTCAATCTTGGCGTAATTGGGAAGATGAAAATACCGGCTGATCACGCGCTCCACGACTTGTTTCCAATCATCCATCCCAATTCGGGGATTGAATAGCAGGGAATCGGCATCTGCGCCCCACTTGTGGTAGTTCCAGTAGCTGTATTTAACATCGTGGTTGGCGTACATCAAGAAGAAATCCATCTTGCGGTTGGACGGGGCCTTGAGAAATCCGTTGTCCAGGGCTGACTCCAGATAGGGACCGTTATAGCCATCCGGGGCCTTGTACCAGTACCAGTCGTAGACAAAGGTGTTGATGCCGTATTTGAGGGCGGTCCGGATCCATTTCTCCACCACCTGCGGATCATCGTCCATCTCGTATCCCCATAAAGGTCGCTTGGGCTGATAGTGACCTTCGAAGCGGGGGTTCCCCTTTTTAATGACTTCCCACTCCCCTTCTCCATCGGGCCAAAGCCAGCTATGCGCCAGGGAGTCATTATGACAGGAGGGCCACACATAGGCGCATACCCGATATTCGGCCTTACGGGAATTGCACGCCGCAAAAAGGGTGATGCAACACAGTACAGTCAGTATTATTAATTCTATCCTTTTCATATAACAAATGTAGTCATTTTGATTTGTTTTAACATTCTTTAATCGCCTCTATCGTGCCCTGCAAACACAAACGGCAGCTGGAAGTCGTGGCGGATACCATTTCGCGGGCTTTGGATAACCCCGTCCGCTGATACCGGTTCGTTCGTCTCCATCTTTGGCCCATCCATACCCATTGCCGGACTTCTTTGGGCAAGGTCTTTTCATAATGGCGACACCTTGCCCATTACCAAGATATACTTCGCTGATTAGCAGCTATCAAAGAAAAGCCAACGGGCAAGGTACCCGCCTTCTCAGCAGGCCTTGCCCACCTGTCGGACGCGCTCACTACCCGTATGGAACAAAAAAGCCACCCCGATCGAGGGGTGGTCAATTTAGGAAGGTTTGAGGAGATAGAATGGGGCGAACTCATACACTATCTCCCCTTCCGATGCAAAGGTACAACTCTTTTCCGAAATAGCAATAGGAATTCTGCTATTCCATATAAAACTGAAGGCTGACAATTGCTTGCCAGCCCAGTAGTCAGCGAATCCGTAGAATCACTGATGCAAATATAGACAATTCGGTGAAAGAAAAAAAATTTTGTAAATTTGCATTCCCAGAAACAAACAATTATCATTTTATATGGCAACAACAGCTGATTTTAAGAATGGACTGTGCATAGATTTCAACGGCAAGCCGTGTTCTATCGTATGGTTCCAGCACGTTAAGCCCGGCAAGGGTCCCGCTTTCGTAAAGTCCAAACTCCGCAACCTGGAGAATGGCCGAATCCTGGAAAAGACCTGGACCGCCGGCGAGAAGATTGAATTGATTACCGTGGAGCACCGCCCCTACCAGTATCTTTACAAGGACGAGGACGGCTTCAACTTTATGCACGCAGAGACTTTTGAGCAGGTTCATCTGGGTCTGGATATGATCGAGAACGCCGACCTTATGAAAGAGGGTCAGACCGTGGAGATGATTTTCCTGGCAGGCGAAGAAGAGCGCTGCCTCACCTGCGAGCTCCCTACCTATGTAGAGCTTGAGGTGACCTACACCGAACCCGCAGTCAAGGGCGACACCGCATCCAGCAACGCTCTCAAGGAGTGCACCCTGGAGACCGGAGCAACCCTTATGGTTCCCTTGTTCATCAACCAGGGCGACAAGATCCGCGTCAACACCGTGGACCGTGCATACGGCGAGCGCGTGAAGGAGTAGATTGCCGGTCAGGCCGGCAATGACGGCTCTGCGCAGCGGCAATGACGCGCTTCACAGCAGCAATGACGGCTCTGCTCAGCGGCAATGACGCGCTTCACAGCAGCAATGACAGCTCTGCGCAGCAGAGAGACGCGCCAAGCCCAAAAGAAGACGGCCGCCGGATGATTCCGACAGCCGTCTTCTCTTTTATAATCTATTTAAAGAATGTTTACCTGTTTTCTATTTTGATCTGGAGGATTTCGTTGCGGCCCTCTACCGTCTTTACGAAGATGATGACCCTGAACTGTGAGCCGCCGGCATCCAGATTGGCCACCGCATAGTTCATAGGCGGCCGGCCGCTCTTGTGCATTATCTTGAACGATTTGGGAGTATGGTTTGTGAAAAAGTTGCGGAGGATGAGCTTTGCCTGATTACGGGTGCAATTGTTGATGGTACCCAACACGTCCACCTGAAGATTGTCGGCAAACCATACCGAAAGTTTTTCACTGTCTCCCGCCTCCATATATTTGGCAATGGGGATAAACACGTCGCCGTCTTCTATCGGTCTTGCATCTACTTTAAGCAGCGAAGCGCATATCAACATTGAAATCAGCAGATATTTTTTCATACCTTTATTCTAAGTTTACAGGCAAAATAAAATACAAAAACCAAGCCACAAAGATGAACATCCGACTCTTATTGGTGGGCAAAACAGAAGAATCTTATCTGAGACAGGGGATGCAGATATACAGCGACCGCCTGGGGCATTATTGTAAATTTTCAATCACAGAAATTCCGGAGTTGAAAAATGCGAAGGCGCTCTCGCGAGACCAGATAAAGGAGAAGGAGGGCGAGCTGATTCTGAAAAGCATCTCCCCTTCCGAAGAGCTGATTCTGCTGGACGAACGGGGCAAAATGTTCACCTCGGTGGAGTGGGCACGGCAGATGGAGAAAAAATTTTTATATAGCTCCAGAGATATTACCTTTGTGATAGGCGGCAGCTACGGCTTTGGAAATGCGGTATACGAGCGTGCCGACGACAAAATTTCTTTGTCGAAAATGACATTCTCGCACCAACTTTGCAGAGTGATCTTTCTTGAGCAGCTCTACCGTATGTTCACCATAATCAAGGGCGAGCCGTACCACCACGAATGAAGAAAGCATATAAATATGCCATAATACTGCTTACGGTCCTGGCCGCGGTGCTTTTCTGCGCCTCGTTCTTCAAGCAGGACCCGGCGCTGGGCAAGCGCTCCGAAGCCCGCAAGGCAGAGCGTCACCTGATAGCGCGGGAGCACATTCTGGACCGGTACTGCAACGCCATCCTTTCCGGAAAGCAGAATCTGGACGAGGTCGCCGACCTGCCGGACGATATGGTGATATACCACTACAAGAGTGACACCCTGCACTGCTGGATGAACCAGTTCCCGGTGGCAAACGACGCGATTTCCGCAGTGTATTCGCAATACCGGCTGCACCACCTGCTGGGTCCCGACCAGGTTTATACCTCGCCCCTGGCATATCTGGACAGCGACCAGACCTACACCAATCTGGGTTCGGCCTGGTATTTCATAAAGACCTTCTGTCAGGATGAAGACGTTATAATAGGCGCCATCTGCATCAAGCGCGAGTATCCGCAGGAGAGTCTGGCCTACGCCAACGAGGTCAATCCAAAGCTCAAGCTGGACAAGCGGTTCACCACCGCCCCGCTGAGCGTTGCCAGCGGCGTAACGGTTAACAGCGCCTCCGGCAGGCCGTTGTTTTCTGTGGTGGAGACATCCCGTTCCCACTACAGCTACGGCGACTATCCCCTCCACTGGATTGCGATACTGCTGCTGGTGATAGCTGCTTTCCTGCTGCATCTTTCGCTGCGCAACAGCTATTCGCTGATGGCCTATCTGGGCATCATCACGCTGCTGGCGGTCTGGGCGCGGCACCTGGCGCACACCTGCGACCCGTCCGACCCCTTCTTCTCGCCGCTCACCTACGCCGGCAACAATATCCTGGATTCGCTGGCCAGCCTGCTGACCATCAACACATATATTTTCCTGGTGGCGATGGGGCTCTTTTTGATGAGGGTTCCGCTGCTCAAGTGGTACCGCCGGCAGGGCCGGCAGGGCAAAATCCTCTGCGCCGTGGTAAGCGTGGCGGTTACGGTGCTGCTGGCCGTGTACATCAACTACGCCTTGCGGTCGCTTATCTTCAACTCCAACATCTCCATCAACCTGGCCCGGGTCCACACCATCAGCATTTATTCCATCATCTGCCTGGTATCATTTGCGATGCTGTTCCTGGCGCTGCTGCATTCGCTGCAGCTGACCATCACCACAATCGCCGGCCGGCGCGTGCACAATGTTTCCTCCTGGAGCTTCCTGCTGCCCTATCTTGCGGTAGTTTCGCTTTACTGCACGCTGACAATCTACTCTACCAGCATCAAGAAGGAATACAACAGCAACCGGGTATGGACAGACAAGCTCTCTATAGACCGCGACCTCTCGCTGGAGATGCAGCTGCGTATGGTAGAGAGCGGCATAAAGAGCGACCAGCTGATAGCGATGCTGAGCTTCTGGCCCAACGGCGGTACCGACATCATCCGCAACCGTATCCTGGAGCGCTATCTTTTCCGCAGCTTCTCGTCGCGCTACAATCTTACCGTGACTACCTGCAACAGCGCCACCCAGCTTATCATAGACCGCAACACCCCCGCCGTAAACTGCTTTGGCTTCTACAGCGACGAGTTGCGCAAATATGGGGTCCCGCTTATAAACGGCTCCAGCTTCTTCTTTATGAACAATTTCAACGGCAAGACCTCTTATCTTGGCCTGTTCACATACGTCAACTACGACACGCTGGAGGCGGCGAACCTCTACATAGAGATTGAGTCGCGGCTGGTTAGCGACAAGGGGACAAACATGTCGGCCATCCTTTTCAAGCAGTCGCCCGAGACGGAGCTTCCCGCCTATTATTCATACGCCAAGTATTCCTCCGGCAGGCTGGTGTCCTATTCCGGCAAGGAGGCCTTCCCCACCACAATAGACGCCGACAGTTTCAAGCCGGGCTATTCGATGGTGCGCAGCGGCAAGACCATCCGCTTCATCAACAAGGTCTCCGACGACGATGTGGTCATCATCAGCCGCCCCGTGCCGGGCTTTATGCGCCATCTGGTGCTCTTCTCGTACCTGTTCCTGCTGTTCGGCCTGATACTGATTCCGGCCACTTCGCCGCTGCGCAAGAGCAAGATGCTCTCGATGCCGCGCAACTCTTACAAGCGGCGCATCACCGTATTGATGCTGCTCTCCATCCTGCTGTCGCTGGCCTGCGTGGGCATCGGCACAATCTATTTCACGGTCAAACGCAACAAGTCGGCCAACGAGCGCAATATGGTAGGCAACATCCAGATTGTGCAGTCCACCCTATCGGAATACTGCCAGTATGCGCTGCGCTACACCGACATCAATACGCCGCAACTGCAGGAGGCCATGAAATCCATCTCCAACAGCACCGGCAACGAGATCAACATCTACGACACCCGCGGCCTGCTGGTGACATCGACCCAGCCCGAGCTCTACAACCAGTCGGTTCTCGGCGCCCGTATGGACCACAAGGCCTACGACGCAATCGTAGAGAAGAACTTTATGAATTATATCGGCCAGGAGAGCATCGCCGGCAATTCGTTCCAGTCGATTTATGCGCCGCTGTACAACATAGACGGCCGCCTGGTGGCAATTGTCGGAATTCCGCACGTCACCGGCCAGTCGCAGTTCCAGCAGGAGGGCAGTATGATTGTGGCCAGCATCGTCAACCTATACCTCATCATACTGCTGGCAAGTATCCTGATAAGCCTGATGCTGGCCAACTCCATTTCCCGGCCGCTGACCGAGATTAAGAAGTCTATGGAGAAGCTGCCGGGCAGCCGGAAGAAAGAGCACCTGGTATATCGCGAGGGCAAGGACGAAATCGGCACACTGGTGGCCGCCTACAACCGTATGGTGGACGAACTGGACGAGAGTACCCGCCAGCTGGCCCGCACGGAACGCGAGACGGCGTGGAAGGAGATGGCCCGCCAGATTGCCCACGAAATCAAGAACCCGCTGACGCCGATGCAGCTGAGCATACAGATGCTGCAGAAGCTAAAGAAGACGGGGGACCCCAGGTGGGAGGCCAAGTTCGACGAGGTCAGCCGCTCGCTGCTGGATCAGATTGAGATTCTCTCCCGCACGGCGTCCGACTTCTCCACCCTGTCCAAACTTCTCTCGAACGAGGCTGTCGCAAAAGAAGATCTGGTGGCGATTCTCAAGGAGGAGGAATCGCTCTACAGGTCTGCGGAGGGTGTCGAGGTCAAGCTTCAAACCGCTCTGGATTCCGCTCCGGTCAACATCCGCCGCCAGCAGATCATCCGCGCCTTTATGAACATAATCAGCAATGCCATTCAGGCGATTGGCGAAAAGGGCGGGCACGTGCTGCTCTCGCTGGACCGCGACGGTGAATCCTTCCGCATCAGCGTAGAGGACGACGGCCCCGGCGTAAAGGAGGCCGACGTCGAGAAGCTCTTCAGCCCCAACTTCACCACCAAGACCACCGGCAGCGGACTGGGCCTGGCCATCTGCAAGGATATTTTCGAGCAGAACGGCGGCACAATCCACTACGAGAAGAGCCAGGCTTTGGGCGGTGCGTCATTCGTGGTGACCCTGCCCTGCGCCGCCGTCTAGGTAGCCCAGCCGCGCGGCATCCGCAGCCTTTATTATCCCGTTTTCTACCAGGCCCTCCAGCGACCATGCCGCGGTGTCGGTTACCGATTTGTAACGGATGATGCCTTTGGCGGCATAGGAGCCTATATAGGGATGGCGCGACAGTTGGCTGCGGTCGGCGTCCCAGATGGTGAAGAAGGGCCTACCGCGGCCGACCTCGACCATCTTGGCAAAACCCTCCAGCCGTTCGGCGTCGAAGCCGTCGATTTCCAGCAGCTGCTCCTTGGATGTGAACACCCCGCCAAGACTTCGGCGGTATTCCAGGATCTTGTGGGCGTAGTAGGGGCCGATGCCGCGCAGCCCTATCAGGGCCAGGCTGTCGGCGGTGTTAAGGTCTAGCTTCCTGATCTTGATGTAGGGTTCCAGACGGGCATACATTGCACTGTCCACGACATACATTTTGGCGAAGTCGCGGGGCGAGGTGTATTTGCCGCCCTTGTTGCGGTAGTTCTCTATGACCTGCGCCTGCCGTTCGCTGAATCCCAGGCGGACGAGGTCGGCGTGGGAAATGGTGTTGGGGTCGAACTGGAAGAGTTCGGGCTCCGGCTTTGGCTTGAGCTTCTCCGCAATCACCCGCCTCGAGTCGCTGTAGTCAGGTTCTTTCTGCGGTGCTATGCCCTTGGCGATGACTCCAGGTTCATGGTGCTTGGTGGATTCTTTTTTCAGATGCCCGATCTGGTCGGGCATGACGGCGTCGCCTCCACTGTTGCCAGTCCGGCCTCTCCCGTCATTGCCAGCCACTGTTCTCCCGTCATTGCCGGCCACTATTCTCCCGTCATTGCCGGCCTCTGTCCTCCCGTCATTGCCGACCTGATCGGCAATCTCTTGCTGGTTGCTTGATACATAAACCGTATCTACGCGATGCTCGCGGTTGTACTTAAATACATTTCCGGTAAAGATGGCGGCCTGGAAGCCCAAGACCAGAAAAATTAAAGCCACAGCACCGGAGGCTGCAGCCTTTGAAAGTTTCTCTCGCTTCATACCTCACATTTAAGATGTTAAACTTGATTTACCTGCCGCCGCAACCCGCGACGACAATCACAATCTCCCCTTTTGGCGGATGGTCGGTGAAATACTTGCACAGATACTCCAGGGTACCTCTGACGGTGGTGTCGAATTTCTTGCTGATCTCCCGGCTCACCGATGCCGGACGATCAGGCCCGAACGCCTCAGAAAGATTGGCCAGTGTGCGAGCCAGCCGCAGCGGCGATTCGTAGAAGATCATCGTCCTCCGCTCCTCAGAAAGCTCTTTGAGCCTTGTCTGGCGCCCCTTCTTGAGCGGCAGAAATCCCTCGAAGCAGAAACGGTCGCACGGCAGTCCCGAATTTACCAGCGCCGGGATGCAGGCGGTGGCGCCGGGGAGCGTCTCCACCTCGATACCGGCCTCGGCACAAGTACGCGCCAGCAAAAATCCCGGGTCGCTGATGCCGGGGGTGCCGGCGTCGGAAATCAGCGCCACCGAAAGGCCCGCCAGAATCTTCTCCCTGATGCGTGAGACCGTCTCGTGCTCGTTCCACTTGTGGTGGCTTTCGGCGTGCGTGGTGATGCCGAAATGCTTGAGCAGCACGCCGCTGGTGCGGGTATCCTCTGCAAGTATCAAATCTACATTTTGCAACACCTCAACGGCCCTAGGCGTCATATCGCCAAGGTTGCCGACGGGAGTTGGAACAATGTAGAGTTTTGACATTTTTGTGTTATATTTGTTTCACCTATCTACAAAGATAAATATTTTACCACGATATGTTCATAGAGAACACAAAAACGCCCGGCTGGATCGAGGTCATCTGCGGATCGATGTTTTCCGGCAAGACAGAAGAGCTGATACGGCGCCTGCGCCGCGCACAGTTTGCAAATCTGCGCGTGGAGATATTCAAACCGGCCATCGACACCCGCTACTCAGAAGAGGAAGTCGTGTCGCACCAGGGCAACTCCATACTCTCCACCCCGGTGGATTCCAGCTCCAGCATAATCATGCTGGCGGGCAATGTCGATGTCGTGGGCATAGACGAGGCCCAGTTCTTTGACGAAGGTATCGTGGATGTAGTGCAGAAACTCGCCCTGAGCGGTATCAGGGTTATCGTAGCGGGTCTGGATATGGATTTCCGCGGCAAGCCTTTCGGGCCTATGCCGGCGCTTATGGCTGTGGCCGAATATGTCACCAAGGTGCACGCAATATGCGTCCGCTACGGCGATCCCGCAAACGTATCGCACCGCCTGATAGCCAGCGAAAAACTGGTGGAGTTGGGAGAAAAGCAGACCTACGAGCCCCTCTGCCGCCACTGCTACGCAAAAGCGATGGCAGAGGCGGACGAAGCTAATAAAGCTTAAGTTCCCCTATTTCTATTCCTTTGCAACCGGCCTGCACGATGGGCACCAGTTCACCGTCCAGGTTCTCTACCTCCAACGGTTCCTTGAGGAACGTGTGGCTGTGACCGCCGATTATGAAGTCGATGTTGCGGGAGTTGGCAGCCATTATCTGGTCGGACGGGTTCTGCTCGTTGCCGCCGTCATATCCCAGGTGCGAGAGCAGTATCACCAGGTCGCATTTTTTCTGCTTCTTGAGATACTCGGCCCATTCATTGACCACCTCTATGGTGTTGAGTTGCTCCATTCCCTCGATATTCTGGGCAGCCACCATCCCTTTCAAACGTACGGTAGCTCCTATGATACCTATCTTGTAGCCGCCGCGCTTGATTATTGTGTATGGCTTTACATACGGCTCCAGCGGGGTCCCGGCAAAATCGTAGTTACAGCAAAGCGTAGGGTATTTGGCCTCTGAAATGCGGCGGGCGAACTCGGCCTGGCCGTTATCGTACTCGTGGTTGCCGATGGCCACTGCATCGTAGCCCATCAGATTCATAAGGTCGCGTTCCAGGTCACCGCCGCCGATGTTGAAGTAGGGCGTGCCCTGGTTGTAATCGCCGGCATCCAGCAGCAGCACCTTATTCCTGCCGTACTCTGCCCGGACACTGTCGATAAAGTACAGCCTGCGCTCCACGCCGCCACTGCCGGCGTTTCTACCGGTACGGACGGGCTCTATCTGGCTGTGGGTGTCGTTGGTATGAAGGATCACCAGCTTCTGGGCTTTGGCCGGCAGCAGCGCCGCCATCAGCATCAAGGATATAAATATGCGCTTCATACTACTTCTTGATTGGATTGGTTATTACTACACGGCCGTCGGTGGTCAAATCCAGCGTCTTGCCGGCCGCCATGGCCTCTCGCATTTCCGACATAATGACATCCCTGAGGAGAATACCCGTATCGCGACGCATTATGATGCCGTCGCCCCAGTCGATGCCGTCGCCGCCGGTCACCAGGAAATCTATGGTGGCGACCCTGTAATTCCTGCGGTAATCGAGTTTGCTGCCGCCGACGGTGCATTCAACCAGGCGGTCGCCGTCTATCTTCATACGGACGCCGGACAGTGGCTCAAGCTTGTTCTTGCGCGCCATCCTGTGAAGGAGGGCCTCCATCTCCCTCCCGTCCACATCCAGGATTGTCAGGTAATTGTTGAACGGGAAGATGGAGAAGACATCGTATACTCGAACCGCTCCTTTCGGCAGGTCGGTGCGGATGCCGCCAAAGTTCAGCATGGCAATATCGATCTGTTCACCGGTATACTTCTCTGCAAAACTGCGAACCGCATCCACGGAGTAGTTGCTCAAAGGGCTTTCGGGCGAATATTTGGAATAAACATCCTTGCTGTAGCAGACAATCTCCTGCAGCGGCGCCATCAGCGAATCGTATTTGGCAATTGCCACATCTACTTGCGATTCACAGTCGCGGTCGTAGGCGTCGGTCAGTTCGTGGTATTCCCACGAATACTGGCTGTAACCCTTTGGGTGGCAGGCGCAAAGTGCTATTGCAAACGCCGCCAGAATCAATGCTCTTTTCATCTTAGTCTTTGTATTTGAGCCATTTGAACAGATCCTTGAAGGTTGCCTTCTTGCCATAGGTAAGGATACCGACCTTGTAGATTTTGGCCGATATGTAGGCGAAAATCACGAACGTGAGCGCCAGCAGCAATATCGAAAGGATAAGCTGCCAGGCCGGCACGACCCCGAACGGAATGCGGGCCAGCATCACCATAGGCGATGTGAACGGGATTATGGAAGCCCATACGCTCAGCTGGCTGCTGGGATGCTGGAAGGTATGCAGCATGATGAACAGACCTATCATCAGCGGGATGGTGATCGGCAGAGAAAGCTGATTGGTGTCGGCCTCGTTGTCCACGGCCGAACCCACCGCGGCAAACATGGCGGCATACAGCAGGTAACCCAGAATGAAATAGATGAGGAAGCAGAGCAGGATCTGCCCGATGTTGATCTGTGAAATCTGATCCATAACGGATGCTATTTCTCCCAGGTCGCCCATATCCACCGGATTCACATTGGCGTCCGACAGAGGCGATTCGGTCATAGCTGCAGTTGCTTCGGCCACCTTGTCGGCCATCTTGCTGGAGACAACCCCGCTCAGGCCCATCGCAACTCCGCCCAGCAGCAACACCCAGATTGCAAACTGGGTGAGCGCAACCAGCGCTACGCCTATTATCTTGCCCATCATCAGTTCGAACGACGATACACTGGAGACGATGACTTCCACTATGCGGTTGGTCTTCTCTTCTATTACGCCGCGCATCACCATAGATCCGAACAGGAACACGAACATATAGATCAAAAAGCTGAGGACATACGCAATGATCATATACATCTCCACGCTGTCCTTCTTCTCCTTGCCCGAGTTGTCCAGAGTGTAGGCGTCAATCTTGACGTCGCTGCGCACTTGGTCCATGATCTGGTCAAAGTTGTCGATATCGAGGTTTTTGAGTTTGCGGTCGCGAAGGGCCGTCGATACAGCCTTTTCCACGTCCGACTTGGCCTCCATCCCCAGAGGCTCCTTGGAGTATGCCGTCACGCTGGCGTTACCGGCCGAATCCAGTGGCGATACGTACAGCACGGTGGAGGATTCAAATGTGGCAAAACTCTGTTTGAGGCTCTCCTGAGTGGTTTCTACGGGGAGAAAACGGTACTCGGTGTGGGAATCGCTCTCCAGATAATTCTGGAGCAGTCCGGTGCCGTCCACAATGGAAATCACCTGGCGGTCACCGCCCTTGTAGAGGCTTATCATCACCGGCACCACCATCAGCGCCGCCATGAGCAGCGGGGTGAGGATGGTAAGCAGAATGAAAGATTTCTTCTTGACTCTGGTAGAGTATTCACGACCTATAATGAGGCCTATATTGCTGAGTTTCATTTCTGTGAGTCGCTAACGAGTTTGATAAAAATGTCGTTCATACGGGGAACCATCTTCTTTACGGAGATGATTTCCGACCCGGAGGCTGCCAGTTCGGCAAGGACATCCTTCATGGCGAAGCCGTCGGTTACATCCAGCACTGCGCGGCTGTGGTCGCGCAGTTCCTCGTTAAGGTTGGAGGTGTATGTCCTGCCCGTCACAGGGCCGCCTTTGTAGAGCACCTCAACCTGATTGGTGCCGTAGCGCTCCCGGACGTCGTCGGTGGCGCCGGTTACAACCACGTGCGACTTGTTGATGAGGGCGATGTTGTCGCAGAGTTCCTCCACCGACTCCATATTGTGGGTGGAGAGGATCACGGTGGCGCCCTCGTCCTTAAGCTGCAGAATCTCGTTGCGGATGGTCTGCGCGTTCACGGGGTCAAAGCCGGAGAAGGGTTCGTCCAGAATCAGGAGCTTGGGTTTGTGAACCACGGTGGCTATGAACTGCACCTTCTGGGCCATACCCTTACTAAGTTCCTCCACCTTCTTGTTCCACCAGCTCTGGATCTTGAACTTGACGAACCATTTGCGCAGCTCGCTCTCTGCCTGGGCCTTGCTAAGACCTTTGAGGCGGGCCAGGTACATCATCTGTTCGCCGACCTTCATCTTCTTGTAAAGGCCGCGCTCTTCCGGCAAATAGCCGATCTTACGCACGAACTCGTCGTCCACCGCCTTGCCGTCGAAATATACACGGCCGTCGGTGGGGATGGTGATGCGGTTGATGATGCGGATAAGGGTGGTCTTGCCGGCGCCGTTGGGACCCAGCAGACCGAATATCTTGCCGTCCGGCACCTCAATGGAGACATTGTCCAGCGCGGTGAAATTGCCGAACTTCTTGGTTATGTTCTTACACTCAAGCATATCTGTTACAGTTTACCGGCAAAGAAATCGTTGCCTTTGTCATCTACCAATATGAATGCGGGGAAATCCTCCACGCGGATCTTCCAGATGGCCTCCATTCCCAGTTCGGGATATTCCACGCACTCGATGCTCTTGATATTGTTCATACTGAGCACCGCTGCGGGGCCGCCGATGCTGCCCAGATAGAAGCCGCCGTGTTTCTTGCAGGCGTCGGTTACGACCTTGGTGCGGTTGCCCTTGGCAATCATCACCATAGATCCGCCGTGATCCTGGAACTCGTCTACGTACGGGTCCATACGGTTGGCCGTAGTGGGGCCCATAGAGCCGCAAGGCATCCCTTTCGGGGTCTTGGCGGGGCCGGCGTAGAGAATCGGATGGTCCTTGAAGTACGCGGGCAGGTCTTCGCCGGCGTCCAGGCGGGCTTTCAGTTTGGCGTGGGCAATGTCGCGGGCCACTATTATGGTACCGTTCAGACTGACGCGGGTCGCTACGGGATATTTGCTCAAGGTGGCGCAGATATCCTTCATAGGCTGATTCAGGTCGATCTTGACTGCGTTGCCTTCGCCGGCGCCCCGCAATTCCTCCGGAATCAGTTCGTAGGGCTTGTCGTCCATCTTCTCAATCCATACGCCGTCGGCGTTTATCTTTGCCTTGATGTTGCGGTCGGCACTGCAGCTTACGCCAAGGCCGATGGGGCAGCTGGCGCCGTGGCGCGGCAGGCGGATGACACGGATGTCGTGGGCGAATGCAACGCCGCCGAACTGTGCGCCGAGACCTATCTTACGAGCCTCTTCCAGCAGCTGTTTCTCCAATTCCACGTCGCGGAAAGCGCGGCCGGAAGCGTCGCCGGTGGTGGGCAGGCTGTCATAATAATGGGTCGAAGCCAGTTTCACGGTGAGCAGGTTCTTCTCTGCCGATGTGCCGCCGATTACGAATGCGATATGGTACGGCGGGCAGGCTGCGGTGCCCAGGGTGCGCATCTTCTCCGTTAGGAAAGGCACCAGCGTGCCGGGGTTCTGGATACGGGCCTTGGTCTCCTGATAGAGATAGGTCTTGTTGGCGCTGCCGCCGCCCTTGACCACGCAGAGGAAGCGGTATTCCATACCCTCGCAGGCCTCTATATCTATCTGTGCGGGGAGGTTGCATTTGGTGTTGACCTCGTCGTACATGTTCAGCGGGGCGTTCTGGCTGTAGCGCAGGTTTTCTTCGGTATATGTTTTATAGACGCCGGCCGAAAGGGCCTCCTCGTCGCAGAAGCCGGTCCAGACCTGCTGGCCCTTCTCGCCGTGGATGATGGCGGTGCCGGTGTCCTGGCAGAAAGGGAGCTGGCCCTTGCAGGCCACCTCGGCGTTGCGCAGCATTGTCAGAGCCACATACTTGTCGTTTTCACTCGCCTCGGGGTCGTTCAGGATGGCTGCGACCTGGAGGTTGTGGCTGCGGCGCAGCAGAAAATTGACGTCGCGGAAGGCGGCGTGAGACAGGGCCGTTAGGGCTTCGGGAGCCACCTTAAGCATTTTGTGACCCTCGAATTCAGATACGCTGACACCCTCTTTGGTCAGGCAATAGTACTCGGTCGTGTCGGGACCGAGCTGAAACATTGGTGCGAAAAAATAATCCATATCACGTTTTTTAGTTATTACCGTATTTTCACTTTCGGTGGCAACCCACCGCACATTTTTTCATAACGTAACCCCCTTCCTAAATCCCTCCCCCCGGGGGAGGGACTTACCCAACGCCCTATCGGGCTTTAATCATTACGACCGGTACCATTCTGCATGAGGTACAACTTCATAAATTCATTTAAGTCCCCGTCCAGGACGCCGGTGGTGTCGCTGGTTTCGTGGCCGGTGCGCAGATCCTTCACCAGCCGGAACGGCTGCAGGGTGTAGTTGCGGATCTGGCTGCCCCACTCTATACGCTTTTTCTGCCCCTCAAGCTCCGCCTGCTTCTCGCGGCGCTTCTGCAGCTCCAGATCGTAAAGGTGGCTCTTGAGGATTCGCAACGCGTTCTGGCGGTTGTCCAGCTGGGATCGGGTTTCTGTGTTTTCTACCACGATGCCGGTGGGAATATGCTTCACGCGGACGCCCGTCTCCACCTTATTGACGTTCTGGCCGCCCGCGCCGCTGCTGCGGTAGGTGTCCCACTCCAGGTCGGCGGGGTTTATTTCTATTTCTATGGTATCATCTACCAGAGGATACACGAATACCGATGAGAATGATGTCTGGCGCTTGCCCTGTGCGTTGAAGGGGGACATCCGCACCAGGCGGTGCACCCCGCTTTCGCCTTTGAGATAGCCGTAGGCGTAGTCGCCCTCTATCTCAAGGGTCACGCTCTTGACGCCCGCCTCCTCGCCTTCCAGCACGTCGGCCACGGAAACCTTGTAGCCGTTGCGTTCTGCCCAACGGGTGTACATACGCATCAGCATCGCGCTCCAGTCGCAGGATTCGGTACCGCCGGCGCCCGAATTAATTTTTAGGATGGCGCCCAGGTTGTCGCCTTCGGCAGAGAGCATGTTGCGCATCTCCAGCGCCTCCACGCTGGCCACAAGGTCGGCGTAGGCTGCATCGGCATCGGCGGCCGCATCTTCGCCGAACTCCATCAGCACGCCCAGGTCGGCGAGCTTGCTTTCTGCGGCGGCATAGCCGTCGGTCCAGTATTTTATACCGGATATCTTTTTAAGTGTTTTCTCGGCTTCCTTGGGATCGTCCCAGAAGCCCGCCTCCAGAGTGGTGGCGTGCAAGGTTTCTACCTGAGCTAGCTTGGCAGGTATGTCAAAGATACCTCCCCAACGTCTTCAACCGCTGTGCAATTTTATTAACCTCGTCTGACGTTATCATAAAATGCCTTTATTTGATTATAATCGTATCCGCGGCCCTGGCCGAAGCGGACAAGCTTTACAAATTTTTCCTGTTCAGCGCCCTTTATCGTGCGCCATTTGGCAGAGAGCACGCTGTTCATCTTTGCTTCTGCCTTGCCGGCGTCTATCTGCTCCAGCGCACCGTCTATTATCTCTGCCGGTATTCCCTTGGCCGACAGGGCGTAACGTATCTTTTTCAGGCCCCAGCCCGCCAGGGCGCTCTTGTCCCGGGCAAAGAAAGCCGCGTAACGGTTTTCGTCTATATATTTATCCTCGCAAAGTTGCGAAATAATAGCTTGCGTGTCAATAGCGTCGTCGCCCTTGAGCCGCTCTATTTTGGCGGCGATGTCCTTCTTGCAGTATTCGCGCATACTGCAGATCCGGGTCAGGTGAGAGAGCAACTTTGCCTTGTCCATATCCTTAGAACCAGAATCCCAGACTCAAATACACTCCCGCCGACCGGGAGATGCTGTTCCAGAGCAGATCCACCTCCAGCGGCCCCGCGATAAAATCGAAGGCGTAGCCCGCCCTCACGCCGTATATGCCCCCTCGCTGGACAAAGCTCTCCAGGCTATGGCCGTCACGGACGTAGTTGCCCGCCAGCAACAGGTAGTGGCTCTTGTATAGATTGTAGCGCAGATCGAGGCCCGCCACCGCCAGCAGCGGCTCGGCGGCCGTCACTCCCAGAGTACCGTAGAAAGGCAGTTGCTGCTCGCAATAGCGCCCCGCCTCGGTGCCTCCGAAGCAGTTCATCATCGCCACCGGCATGTTATTACCCAGTAGCGCACGGGCATTGACAAACGGCACCACCGCCAGCCTGCTGCCGGGAGAAACGACCCACTTGAAAGAGAGGCTCGCATCCAGGAAAGGAGTCGTCTCCTGGCTGTGGTCAAAATCGGTCAGGTAGGAGATCTGCGAGTCGAACTTTATGCCTTTGGTGGGGAACCAGGCATTGTCCAGATTGTCCATCCCGAACTTGACAAACGGCCCGAAGAATGCGAAACGGCTCTCGTCGGCGCTGTAGAATTCAGGCACCTGGGGCGCATCCAGCGCAGTCCGGTAGTAATACAGGTCGGTCATCAAGCCACCCTCTATGCTCAACCTGCGCAGATGCCCGGAAGAAAGGGTAAACTTGAAACTGTTCTGGAGATAGTCGATGACATTGTAGCGGGCGCGGTCGTCGGTGCGCAGCTGCAGGGCGCTGTGGCGGAGATTGTAGGCGGCATCGAACCGGGTGATATTGCGCCCCATGTAAGAATAACCGACACCGAACTGATACAGATTGGCGAACCTGCCGTAAATATTGAACCGGCTGCCGTAAAGGCTGTTGTAGTTGAATCCCAGATCCAGCAGTATGGAAGATATTTCCTCCGTATCAAAGCGCAGCCCGACCCCCAGCCGGTGGTTGCGGGCGGGCACCATGGTCATTATCAGATTGAACGGAGAATGCTCCCCGTCCAGCGTATAGACCACCGAATTGTATGCCTTGGTGGCGTAGAGTTCATTTACAGTGCTCTCTATGTCATCTATTGATATCGGGGTGTCGGTCTTCAGGCGGAAGTCGCGGCGCAGGAAGGCCTCATCCTTTTCACTGAGGCCCACGAATTTAATGGACGACAGCATTATGGTGTCGCTGAGTTTGCTCGCCTTCACCGTGGGACGCGGCGCCGGCATCGGCCCGTAGAACGTCTCGTCGTGCTCCCGGACCTTGTCGTCCAGCATCTTCTTGAGTTCCACCAGCTTGGGTGCCGCCTCTCGGGCCGCAAGCTCGCCGTTTGTAATCAGTTCCCGCAGGCTCTCGTTGTCAAAGCTCATCGTGCCGTATTTGCCAATCGAGGGCTGGATAAAAATGTCGGTGGCGGCAATCGCCTCCTCTACTTTGGATGTTGTGGTGATGGTTATCACCTTTGACAACATTCCGCCCAGCGAATTCAGGTTGATATCGTCGGGGTCGCTGGGAGTCTTTACTCCGATTACTATGTCGGCACCCATGGCGCGGGCAACATCCACCGGGAAGTTGTTGCGCAAACCGCCGTCCACCAGCACCATATCGTTGGTCTTGACGGGCGGGAACACCCCAGGAATGGCCATGGATGCACGCAGGGCTATGGGGAGAATGCCGCTGTCAAAGACGACCTCCTTGCCGGAGACCAGGTCGGTGGCCACGCAGGCAAACGGTATCGGAAATTTGGTAAAATCGGACTCGCTGTGATAGCCGATGGTGCAGTCGGAAAGCAGGCTGTAGATCTTCTGGCCAGCCATCAGGCCCATCGGTAACCCGGCGCTGGAAGAACCTTCCGGTGCAAGATTGAACAAATCGACAATGGTCGGCTCGTGACCCTCCGATGTCTGGAGTGAATCTTCTGCAGACATCTTGGCCACGCCGCTTGCCAGTGCAGAACTCCAGTCTAAGCCGAAAGGTATCTGAATCAAGAATTTGGCTTCGTCGGCCTTCTGGTCGTAGCTGACCTCCTCGCGCCGCACCTGGCCGGAAATCACGTAGTCCCAGTCCTGCGATGTTACCAGCGAATCCAGCTCGGCTGCGGAGTGACCCACAGCATACAGGCCGCCGATAAGGGCGCCCATGCTGGTGCCGGTAATGATGTCGATGGGGATTTCGTACTCCTCCAGAACCTTGAGCACACCCACGTGTGCGGCACCCTTGGCACCGCCGCCGCTGAGCACCACAGCCACCTTGGGCCGCTGCGCCATTGCAGGGGTGAGAGTCAATGCAAGTGCCGTCAGTATGATAAAGAATCGCTTCATAATCAGTTCTTTGAGTTTTTGCCTGCCAGAAGGCCGCAGGCCGCCATGATGTCCTCGCCGCGGGAGGCGCGGATGGTAGTGTTGACCCCCGCCGCCATCAACCTAGCCTGGAAGGCCTCAATCATCTTGTCGGTGCCGCTGGCCAGCGGGCTGTCGGGAATCTTGTGGAAGCGGATCAGGTTCACGCGGCACTCCAGGCCCGAAAGGAGCCTGGCCAGGGCGTCGGCGTGGCACTTGGTATCGTTGACCCCGGCGAACATGATATATTCGAAAGTGACCCGCCTCTGGCCTGTGAAATCGTACTGCCTGACCAGCTTCAGAACCTCTTCCAGGGGATATTTGTTCTCTACCGGCATCAGCGCCAGCCGCTCTTCGTGGAAGGGGTTGTGCAGGCTCACCGCCAGGTGGCAGCTTGTAGTGTCCAGAAACTCCTTCATAGTGGCCAGGTCACCTATGGTAGAGAGCGTGATGCGCTTCGGGCTCCAGGCGAAACCCCAGTCGGCGGTGAGAATCTCTATCGCCTTGCGGACATTGTCCCAGTTGTCCAGCGGCTCGCCCATCCCCATAAACACGGCGTTGGTAAGCTCGGCCGCCTCGTCCACATCCATAAACTGGGCTATTATTTCGCGGGCCGTGAGGTTGCCGTGGAAGCCCTGACGGCCGGTCATGCAGAACTTGCAGCCCATCTTGCACCCCGCCTGCGAAGAGACGCAAAGTGTGGCACGGTCGCGGTCGGGAATCATCACCGATTCTATATACTGGCCGGGAGAAACCGCCTCGAAGGCGTACTTGCGGGTGCCGTCCTTGCTGGTCAGGACCTCTGCCGGGGAAATATGCCCCACTTCGTATTCAGAGGACAGCCTGGCGCGGTTTTCCTTGGAGAGGTTGGTCATCTCATCTATGCTCCTGACCCCCTTTTTATAGAGCCAGTCGGCAAGCTGTTTGGCCACAAAACGCTTGAAGCCGGCGGCGGTGCAAACCCCCTCCAGTTCGGCCAGCGTCATACCCAAAAGAAATTGCGCCATTTTCGAATTATTTTAGGCAAAAATACTAAGAAATTGATTAAGTTTGCACCTATGACACACGAAGAAGAAATTATCCGCAACAGTTTCCGCCGCAAGTGGTGGAACGACGTAAAGACCAACAACAGCTGGTCGGTTTTCAAAGTAATGTCGGAGTTCGTACAGAGCTACGAAAAACTGATGGAGGTGGGCCCGTGCGTGGCCATTTTCGGCAGCGCCCGCACCGCTCCGGAAGATAAATACTACAAGGCAGCCGTAGAAATTGCCGACAAACTCAGCAAGAAAGGTTTCGGCATCATCACCGGCGGCGGCCCCGGCATCATGGAGGCCGGCAACAAGGGGGCCAAGCAGGGCGGCGGAGCATCCGTCGGCCTCAACCTCAACCTGCCTTTCGAGCAGAGCGCCAACCCTTATATCGATGCCGACAAGCTGATCTCCTACGACTATTTCTTTGTCCGCAAAACCATCTTCATGAAATACGCGCAGGGCTATATCGCAATGCCCGGCGGCTTCGGCACCCTGGACGAACTCAGCGAGGCGCTCACCCTGATCCAGACCAACAAACTGGTCTCCTTCCCCGTAATTCTCTACGGCAAGGATTATTGGAAGGGCCTTCTGGACTGGTTCAAGGACACCCTGCTGCCCCACGGCATGATAAGCCCCGGCGACTTTGACATCTACCAGGTGGTGGACACCGTGGACGAGGCGGTAGAAATAATTGAGACATTCTACAACAAATACGCACCCAAACCTAACTTCTAATATATTTATTAACCTGAAACACAATCTATTATGGCTAAAGAAGAGATGAATCAAGCCGTGTCAAACGAGGAGAAGATAAAAGCGTTGAAGGCGACCATTTCCAAAATTGAGAAGGATTATGGCAAAGGCTCAATTATGACGTTGGGAGACCAGCCGGATAGCGCTGTTTCTGTAATTCCGTCGGGCTCGATCGCCCTTGACCACGCGCTGGGTATCGGAGGATATCCCCGCGGCCGCGTCATCGAGATTTTCGGTCCCGAATCCAGCGGTAAGACCACCCTTGCGATACACGCCATCGCAGAGGCTCAGAAGGCGGGCGGCATCGCCGCAATGATAGACGCCGAGCACGCGTTTGACCGCAGTTATGCAAAGAACCTGGGAGTGAATGTCGACACCCTGCTCATTTCACAGCCCGACAACGGCGAGCAGGCGCTCGAAATCGCCGACAACCTGATCCGCAGCGGCGCCATCGACATCATCGTCATCGACTCCGTTGCGGCCCTTACCCCCAAGGCGGAGATTGAGGGTGAGATGGGCGACAACAAGGTCGGCCTGCAGGCAAGGCTCATGAGCCAGGCGCTGCGCAAGCTCACCGCCAACATTTCAAAGACCAATACCTGCTGCATCTTCATCAACCAGCTGCGCGAGAAGATCGGCATTATGTTCGGCAATCCCGAAACCACCACCGGCGGCAATGCCCTCAAATTCTACGCGTCCGTGCGCATCGACGTGCGCAAGGTCACCCAGATCAAGGACGGCGACGAGGCCACCGGCAACCGCACCCGCGCCAAGGTCGTCAAGAACAAGATGGCGCCGCCTTTCCGCAAGGCAGAGTTCGACATCGTATTCGGCGAGGGCATCTGCAAGGTCGGAGAAATCGTGGACCTGGCCGTGGACTATGACATCGTGCACAAGAGCGGTTCGTGGTTCAGCTACGGCGAGAGCAAGATCGGACAGGGTCGCGACGCCGTGCTGCAGGTTCTGCGCGACAACCCCGAACTCAGCGACGAGATAGAGGCCAAAGTGCGCGAGGCACTGGCCGCAGTGAGAGATTAACTTTTAAATCGAATCCATGGACGTTGTACTTAGTGGAATACGCTCTACCGGTCACCTTCATCTGGGTAACTATTTTGGAGCGCTCAAGAATTTTGTAAAGATACAGGACACCCACAAGTGTTTCTTTTTCATAGCTGACTTGCACTCACTCACCACCCACCCGCATCCGGAAGATCTGCACGAGGGTGTCAAGACCATCCTGGCGGAATATCTGGCCTCCGGCCTCGACCCAGAAAAGTCGGCAATCTTTGTCCAGAGCGAGGTGCCCGAGGTGTGCGAGCTGTACGTACTGCTCAATATGCTGGCATACAAGGGCGAGATGGAACGCACCGCAAGCTTCAAGGATAAGGTGCGCCACAACCCCAACAACGTAAACACCGGCCTGCTCACCTACCCCGTGCTTATGGCTTCCGACATCCTGATCCACAGGGCAAAGTACGTTCCCGTGGGCAAGGACCAGGAGCAGCATCTGGAAATTGCCCGCCTGCTGGCGCGCCGCTTCAACAATATGTACGGCTGCGACGTCTTTCCCGAACCCGAGGCATTCAACTTTGGCAGCAATCTGGTAAAGGTGCCCGGCCTGGACGGCAACGGCAAGATGGGCAAGAGCGAGGGCAACGGCGTGTATCTTTGCGACGACGAGAAGACCATCACCAAGAAGGTGATGCGCGCCGTCACCGACAGCGGCCCCACAGAACCGAACAGCGCCAAGCCGGAGGTAATAGAGAACCTGTTTACCCTGCTCAAGCTTGTGAGTGAGCCAGAGACGGTACAGTTCTTCGAGGATAAGTGGAACGACTGCACGATCCGCTACGGAGACCTCAAGAAGCAGCTGGCGGCCGACATCTGCAAGGTGACCCTCCCCATCCGCGACCGGATAGAGAGCATCACTTCCGATGCCGCCTATCTGCGCAAGGTCACCGAGATGGGTCGCGAGAAAGCCCGTGCTTCGGCACAGGCCACACTTGCGCTGGCAAAAGAGGCGGTCGGTCTCAAGCGTTTCTAAACAATGTCCAAAGAAGCTGAGCTCGCCGAGGTCCACGCGGGGTTTCCATCCCCCGCGGAGGATTTTATGGACGTGGCTCTGGACCTTAACAAAGAACTTGTCAAAAACCCCTCCTCCACCTTCTTTGCGAGGGTGAAAGGGGTTTCTATGATAGACGACGGCGTGGGCGACGGCGACATGCTCATAATTGACAAGAGTGCCGAGCCCTGGGACGGCTGCCTGGCAGTCTGCTATGTGGACGGCGAATTCACCCTCAAGCGGTACGTCAACAAGGGCGATTACGCCCTGCTGATGCCCGCCAACAAGGCTTACAAGCCAATCCGCGTGGACGCCGACAACCAGTTTGCGGTTTGGGGCGTCGTCAAGTATCTCATCAAAAAGATGTAATATGGCCTTTGTGGGGTTATGCGACTGCAACAACTTTTTTGTTAGTTGCGAAAGGGTGTTCCGTCCCGATCTGGAGCGGAAGCCGGTAATGGTTCTCTCCAACAACGACGGTTGCATTGTGGCCCGCAGCAACGAGGTCAAGGCGCTGGGCATCAAGATGGGGACACCGCTGTTCCAGGTCCGCGACCTGGTCAAAAAGCACAACATCGCCGTGTTCTCTTCCAACTATCAGCTTTACGGCGACATGAGCGCCCGGGTGATGAACATCCTGCGGCAGGAGGTGCCAGACATCGAGGTATATTCTATAGACGAGGCCTTTCTGAATCTGGAAGAAATGCCCCTGGATACCCTCCAGCCCTTTGCCCGCCGCCTTTCTGCCCGGATCCGGCGCGAGGTGGGGATACCTGTCAGCATCGGGGTGTCCCCCACCAAGACGCTGGCCAAAATTGCCAGTAAGCTCTGCAAGAAATACCCGAAACTGCAGGGCGGCTGCCTGATGTACCGCAAGCAGGATGTAGAAAAGGTGCTCGCCACCCTCCCCGCCGGCGACGTATGGGGCATCGGCCGCCGCACCAACGCCAAGCTAAAGGCGCTGGGTGTGGAAACGGCGCTGGACTATTACAATATGAAGCAGGCGGAGGTCTACAGCCTTTTTACCGTCACCGGCCTGCGTACCTGGAAAGAGCTGCACGGCGAAGCGTGCATCGGCTTCGAAGATGTCCAGCCCGACCGCCAGACGGTGTGCATCTCCCGCTCATTCGCCAAGGAAATGACCACCCTGGAAGAGCTGGACGCCGCCATTTCTACCTTCACCGGCAAGGTGGCTGAAAAACTGCGGAAGGACCACCTCTGCGCCCAGCAGATGAGCGTATTCATCCTCACCAACCGCTTTCGCGAAGATGCGCCGCAGAACTATCAGATAAAGAATACCCTGTTCGAGGTGGCCACCGACGACACCCTGGAGATGTCGGAGCGGGCGGCGCAGTGTCTCAAACAGATATTCCGCCGAGGCTACGCCTACAAGAAGGCGGGGGTTATGTGCACCCGGCTGGTGCCCAAGCGCGGCGTCCAGGCCTCCTTCCTGGACACAATAGACCGCGACCGCCGCGCTTCTCTTATGGACACCATAGACGCCATCAACAAAATCGAGGGTAACTACACGGTGCGGCTCGCCTCCCAGGGCGAGATGGACCAGTTCTCTGCCCGCACGATGACCTCGAGGAGGTTTACCACCAATTGGGACGAGATTATGGAGGTTAAGATATGAACGATATTCCAGTCATAATCACCCGCCGACGGACAAGCCGCATCACCATCCGTATCACCAAGGATGGCCAGGTTCGGGTATCGGCACCCCGGCTCGTACCCCGTTCCACCATAGAAAAGTTTGTAGCGGAACACCGCGACTGGATAGAAAAACATCTGGACAAGACCGCGGCGCGACAGCAAAAACGGGAGGAATTCTACGCCGGGCTGGACATTTCCACGCCCAAACTCCGCAAGGAGGCGGTCGGCAAACTGGACGCAATAGTGGCTCCACTGGTAGAGAAATATTCAGAGCAGATGGGCGTGAAGCCCTCCGGCATATTCTACAGGGCCACAAAAAGCCGCTGGGGCAGCTGCAACGCCAAGACCCGCCGCATCAACTTCAGCTTGTATCTTCTGCTCCTTCCCGACTGGTGTATAGAGCACATAGTCGTACACGAGCTGGCCCACCTGAAAGAGCCCAACCACGGACCGCGGTTCTACGCCATTATGGACAAGTATTTTCCCCGCTGGAAAGAGGCCAGAAAAGAGACCGCCATTTAGCTTTTTTTGTTACCTTTGAGAGATTAATGCGTTAATTATGAGCACACAGTCCCTCGAACCCCACACGCAGCAGCTGATAGAGCAATATCGCAGTCTGCTGCCGGTTTACACAAAGATGGCGGAGGTTATCCCGGAAAAGCTCAGAGGCTTCTTTGGCGAGGCCGGCCTGATTGTGGCTGCCCTGGAGCACCGCGTCAAGACAGAAGAATCGCTGGTCGGGAAACTGAATCTTAAAGGGGGCAAATATCAGAGCATCTTTGATATCACCGACATCGTCGGGCTGCGTGTCATAACCTTCTATATAGACGACGTAGACAAGGTCGCATCAGTCATGGAGCGTCTGTTCGAGATTGACTGGGAGAATTCCGTAGACAAGCGCAAGGCCCACGAAGCCGACAGTTTCGGCTATCTTTCTCTCCACTACATCTGCCGTATTCCCGAATCGGCCTATTACGACCCCGAACATCCCGAGCTCAACAAGATCCGCTTCGAGGTCCAGATGCGCACCCTGCTGCAGCACGCATGGGCAAATATGAACCACGACACCGGCTACAAGAGCGGGGTGGATATTCCCAAGGTATACGTGCGCAACCTCAGCCGCCTGGCTGGTTTGCTGGAGATTGCCGACGACGAATTCAGCCGCATACGCCGGGAGTTGGCCGACTACCGCCGCCACGTAAAGCAACTTGTGGCATCGGGTAATCTGTCGGAGGTGCCGCTGGACGGCGATTCTTTCCGCAGCTATCTCGCCATTCATCCTTTCGATCCCCTCAACCGCCGCATCGCCTCGCTCAATCAGGCAGAAATACAGGATGTGGATCTGTCCATCTTCCTGACGGTGTTCAAGGCGCTGGGCTTCGAGACGCTCGGCGACATAGACAAAATGATAAAGGAGTTCTCTGATGCGGCATATCAGATAGCCTGCTTCCAACTGGGCCTGACCGACATCGATATTCTCGCGTCATCACTCGCTCCGCAGAATCTCTGCACCGCCTACATCCTTAAGAAGGGCGGCGGCCGCTTGGGCCTGAAGATGATGCTGGACGCCCTCAACGGCGTCTCGGAAAGCAACGCCGCTATGGCCGACTTTCTTTTAGAGCAGAGCAAGGATTTACCGTTCATGAATCAGTAACTATGGCAAACAATCCTCTCAATACCGATCTTCTGGACCGCGCAATAGTATTTGCCGTCCGCGCCCACGCCGGCACCGAGCGCCGCGGGAAGGGTTTTCCGTATATCGTCCATCCTATGGAGGCGGTATCGATAGTGGCCACCATAACCTCCGACCAGGAGCTGCTGGCCGCCGCCGCGCTTCACGACACGGTAGAAGACACCGATGTCACTGTAGATGAAATCCGCAGCGAATTCGGGGATCGGATTGCAGCTTTGGTTGCGGACGAGACGGACCGGATTCCCGGTCAAGCCGGGAATGACCACGGAAAGGCCGGGAATGACATTAAAGCCGGTTTCGAGCGTCCTACAGAAGAAGCGAGCTGGCACAGCCGCAAACAGGCCGCCATCAGCCGCCTGTCAAGCGCCTCCCGCGACGCCAAGATTGTGGCGTTGGGCGACAAACTCTCCAATATGAGGGCAATCGCCCGCGATTATGCAGTGCAGGGCGATGAAATCTGGAACCTGTTCCACGTTACCGACCGCAGCGAACACGAATGGCACTACCGCGGCCTGGCCGATGCCCTTCGCGAACTTTCCGGCACTTTCGCATTCCAGGAATTCGAACATCTCATAAACCAAGTATTCGACTAGCAATGGACCCCATAAAGATATCTTTAAACGACTATGTCCTTTCCGGAGGCGGAGCCAACGGCGAGAGCTACGACCACAGGCAGGACCCGGAGGTAATGCTAAAACTCTACTTCCCCGGCAAGATTCAGCAGCCGCTGGACGAGATGCTGCTCGCCCGTAAAGTATTCGATATGGGCATCCCCACCCCGGAGCCGGGCGAATATGTGGTAACGGAAGACGGCCGCTACGGCATCCGTTTCCGCCGCATAATGGGCAAGAAGTCCTATTCCCGTGCCACTGCCGACAATCCGGAGAAAGTGCGGCAGTATGCCTGTGAATTTGCACAGATGTGCCTGCAGCTCCACTCTACAGTGGTGGACACCTCCCAGTTCGAGAACGTCAAGAGCCGCTATTTCCGTCTTTTGGAAGAGAATCCGTTCTTTACAACTGACGAAAAAGATAAAATCGGCCGCTTTATCTCCGACACTCCCGACGAGCAGACAGCCATCCACGGCGACCTGCAGTTCAGCAACGCGATATTCGCCGGTGACAAGCGCTATTTCATTGACCTTGGCGACTTCTGCTACGGCAATCATCTGTTTGACGTAGGTATGGTATACTTGTGTTGCAACCTAAGTCCGGAACCTTTTATTCAGGAGACTTTCCACATGTCCAAGTCCCTGGCGATTGAATTCTGGCGCAACTTTGCCCCCGCTTATTTTGGCGCCGACAGGCCGTTGAAGGATATCGAAGAAGAAATCATGCCGTACGCAGGCCTCAAGACGCTGATCATTGAGCGCGACATGGGCGCACCTCAACCCATTTTCAGAGCTGCCCTCAAATCTGTTTTATGAAAAAGAAGGACAATATAAACTACTCCATATTCAAGCGCTCTACCTGGGCCGGATTGATGCTGGTACTGGTGGCCGCCCTCACTCTTGAGGCCACATCCCTCATTCAGTTCTACTTCTCTCAAAGAGAGCTGGCAAAAGAGGCCACCAACAGGGCCGAAACCCAGCTGGAGGTGAGCAAGAACAAGATTATGGGAGTAATCAGCCAGGCAGAGGCGGCGGTGCGCAACAGCGTATGGATTGCCCAATGGGCCCTGCGCCATCAGGACAGCATTCCCAACATCAGCACCCGCATAGTATCGGACAACCCCGTGATAATGGGCTCTACAATGGCCCTGGTCCCCGGGTTCAGCAAAGAATTTCCGCTCTACTCTCCCTACGTATACCGGAATATAGACAACTCCCTGGATACCACATCCCTGGCTTCGGCAGAATACGACTATCCCCATCAGGAGTGGTTTGTCAAACCTATCGAGATTGACGACGGATACTGGTCTGAGCCCTATATCGATACCGGCGGCGGAGAGATACTGATGACCACCTTCTCCGAGCCCATCAAGGACAGGGAAACGGGCAAAACTGCCGCCGTACTTACCGGAGACATTTCACTCGACTGGTTGTCGGAGCTTATTGGCGACATTAAGATTTATCCCAACGCTACCGGTATGGTGCTCAGCAGAACCGGCAACTGGATGGTTAACAAGGGGAACGGGGAGTTTAAAGAACTCAAGCAGCTGATGCTCACCGGAGAGTCCGGCTCTACCAGACTTAATATCAACGGCAACGACAGCTACATTTATTATGCTCCGATAGAGCGCACCGGCTGGTCTATGTGCATAGCCGTCCCAAAAGATGACATCTTTGGGGATATCCGTAAGCTCGGAACCTGGATCACATTGCTCCAGCTGCTGGGCCTGGCGATGCTCATCTTCATACTCCGTTCACTGCTTCGCAACCAGGCCAAATACAGAAGCCTCAACGAACGCGAAAAAGTCATAGAGAACGAGCTCCACATCGCCCGCAACATCCAGATGTCTATGATTCCCAAGACATTCCCTCCCTTCCCGGAGAGGCACGATCTGGATATGGCGGCCGACATCGTACCGGCAAAGGAGATAGGCGGTGACCTGTACGATTTCTTCATCCGCGGCGAGAAGCTCTTCTTCTGCATCGGCGATGTCAGCGGCAAGGGCGTGCCCGCCGCACTGGTAATGGCGGTCACCAGAAGTGTTTTCCGTTCCGTAGCCACCCACGAAGAAAACCCGGGGAAGATTGTAACCAACATGAACGACAGTATGGTTGACGTCAACGAAAACAATATGTTCGTCACCTTCTTCTGCGGCGTACTGGATCTGACAAACGGCCACCTGCGCTACTGCAATGCCGGTCATAACCCCCCGTTGACCCTCACCGACGCCATCCGCACCCTGCCGGTAGAGGCAAACCTGCCGCTGGGCATAATACAGGGATTCGATTATGTTGAGCAGAAAACCGTCCTTAAATACGACGATGCCATTTTCTTCTATACCGACGGCCTGTCAGAGGCGGAAAACAAGTCACAGGAGCAGTTCGGCGTTATGCGCATCAAAGAGGCCCTGCACGGCAGAAAGAGGTCCGAGATGCACCTGAAAACCATTCAGGCCGAGGTCGGCAAATTCGTTGGTGACGCCCCCCAGAGCGACGACCTCACAATGCTGTTCATCCACTATCTGGGAGAGTGCCGGCAGAGTCCTGCCCGGCACAGCATCACCCTCACAAACAAGATCGGGGAGATCTCAAAAATCGAGGATTTCATTAACGGAATCGCCACCGACGTAAACCTTGATAAGAGTGTCGCAAGCAAAATCAACCTCGCAATCGAAGAGGCGGTGACCAACGTAGTGAAGTACGCCTATCCGGACGATACCGTCGGCACAATCGATGTCAGCGCCGTGGGACAGCCCGGCCTGCTGACATTCACCATCGCCGACAGCGGCACCCCGTTCGACCCGACGCAAAATCCCGAACCCGACTTGCAGGCCTCCGTCCAGGAGCGCCCCATAGGCGGCCTCGGCATACATTTGGTGCGAACCATAATGGACTCCGTCCAATACGAATACAGAGATGGAAAGAACATACTTACCTTGACAAAAAATATCTGACAATATGGAAATAATCATCACTAAAGAGAACAAAGAAGTCATCGCTTCCCTCAAAGGCCGGCTGGATACTCCCGCATCGCTGGAAATTGCAAAGGATATAGAATCACTCAAAGGCGAAGCCGGCGGCACTGTGATTCTGGATTGCAGCGAGATGTCATACATCTCCAGTTCCGGACTGAGGCTCTTTCTATCACTGCGCAAAGCGGCTGCAGAGAAGGGCGGCAAAGTCATAATCCGCAATATTTGCGATGACGTCCGCAGCGTATTTATGATGACGGGATTCCTCAATCTGTTTGACATTCAATGATTCCACTGTCGATCTTTTCGGTCAATCTGCTGAGCGAGAACATGCTGTTGCTGTTCTCGATTCTGGTGTTCGCCGCCATCCTGGTGATGAAGGTCGGATCCAAGTTCGGCATTCCCTCCCTGCTGCTGTTCCTGCTGCTGGGTATGGTTGCCGGAGGTGACGGCATAGGCGTCCACTTCGAAGACTACGGCAGTGCCGAATTCATCGGCCACCTTGCGCTGACCATCATCTTGTTCACCGCAGGACTGGAGACCTCCCTGGCAGAGACAAAACCGGTGCTCAGGCAGGGCACGCTGCTCTCCACGGTGGGAGTGCTGCTCACGGTGCTCTTTTCGGGATTGTTCATCTACCTGATATTGGGCAAACTATACGGCGCCTCCATTCTGGGATGTTTCCTTCTGGCGGCCATCATGGGCTCTACCGACTCGGCGTCGGTGTTCTCCATTCTCCGCGACAAGCGTCTGCACCTGAGGGAACATCTCGGCCCGATGCTGGAGCTGGAATCAGGTAGCAATGACCCCATGGCCTACACCCTGACAATCATACTGGTAAAGATTATCTCTACTGCCAGCGTTGCAAAGGGCAGCGCGTGGAGCATGATCCTTTCAGGCATCGGCATCCTGGCACTGCAGATTGTGGTGGGTGTGGCGGTCGGCCTGGCGGTCGGTTTTGCGGCAAAATGGATTCTTGACAAGCTGCATCTGCCCGGCATCGCCCTGTATTCCATCCTTATTCTCAGCATCGGCTTCTTTGCCAACGGCATCGCCGGCATACTGCACGGCAACGGACTGCTGGCCCTCTACATCGCCGCCATCATCATCGGCAACAAGGCCAAACTGCCCCGGCGCAAAGAGATTCTGGTGTTCTTTGACGGAATGACGTGGCTGATGCAATTGCTCATGTTCTTGATGCTGGGTCTGCTGGCCCGTCCGTCACAAATGCTGCCGGTGGTGCTTCCCGCCCTTTTAATCGGTGCATTTCTGATGCTTGTGGCCCGGCCGGCCGGCGTACTGCTGTGCCTGCTGCCCTTCAAGAAGCTCCCCTTCAAGGCCAAGATATTCACCTCCTGGGTTGGGCTCAAGGGCGCCGGTCCCATCCTGTTTGCTATCACTCCCGTTCTGGCCGGCCTGGAAGGTGCCTCCCAGATGTTCAACATAGTGTTCATAATAACCCTCTTCTCCCTGCTGGTACAAGGAATGACGCTGGAACCGGTGGCCCACGCCCTGCGCCTCAGCTATGACGAAGACCCCAAGGCCGAGACATTCGGCATGGAAGTACCCGAGGAGATGGGTATGCTGCGCGACCACACCGTCACCGCAGAAGACCTTGAGAAAGGTCCCACGCTTCGCGACATGAAACTGCCCCACGGCATCCGCGTAATGATGGTCCGCCGCGGCGAATCGTTCCTGGTTCCGCACGGCAGCATGGTCCTTGAAGAGGGCGACCGGCTCGTAATTATTATGGGAGATTCCGACGATTAACTATATTTGTTGTAAATAACAACCACAATGAAACGATTCATCACATCCATCGCCCTTATCGTTCTGTCAATCGCGGCTGTGGCGCAAGCGTTGCCCGTTAACACCCGCAATACCGTAGCGCAAGCTCAGGGAAGAGAAAAAACATACGAGATATTTGCCTACAAGGATGCCGACGGCACTACCGGTTACTATCTCGGACTGGGCACACCGGACAACATCCCCGGCTACATCATTACATTTGACGATGTCCCCGAGACCTGCATCAAGATGGGCACCACAATAGAAGAAGCCCGCAAGAGCTTGGAAGACCTTCTGGCCTTCTTCGGCTCGGCATCCGGCACGGCCAAAAGTTTTGAGGCACGCACGGCAGTCGGCGGCAAATTGAAAGAATCGAATACCGCCAAGGCCACTCTTCAGAAGGTTTTTATGGGCGGCAGCCGTATAGAATTTGAATATCCCAGCAAAGCCTTCACCACAGTGACCTACCTCAGGCGGCACACTGTGAGAGCTCTGTTGAAATCTCTCCAGGAGTAATTACTTCTTTACATTAGGATCGATACCCCGCTCCCAGATGAGGTGGGTTATATCCTTGTGCACCGGCCCCTCTATCTTGTAGAGGCGCTGGTTTGTGGTGCGGTGGTTCAGAGGCCCGAGCTTTTCGATATAGGGGCCCAGTTTGATGTAGTTGAATACGCGCCAGTAGGAATTGGGCACCTCGTTGCGGCCTGAATAAAGGGCAATCTCTATCTCCGGATGGTTGTCGCGCAGGTACCACGCCAGATCCAGGAACGATTCGTCGTCCTGCCCCTCGCCAAAAAACAAGAAGCAGTTCACCCCGAAATTGTCGGCCAGCAGCGCCTCAATCACATCTACGGTCAGCTCCTCCCCCACGTCGGTCTGGAGAAACGGAGAGTGGCAGCCCGGGCAGCGCATCGGGCAGTTACTGACATCTACGGCAAGAGATACCTTGCCGGGTATCTCTTCCAAAACCACAGATGTCGCCTGTGGAACGTATTTAATCACGACTTTACTTTTCTTCTATGGAAGTGGGAACTTCGCTGGGGTTGTAATAGCGGGCCTTGGCCTCTGTCTGGCGCATCTCGCTGAAAGATGATACTCTCTTGAGGTAGCCGATCACGCGGGTCAGGTAGTCCAGGTTGTGGCTGCCGCACTTGGGGCACTCCTGCAGGGTATCCTTGCTGATGTACCCGCAGTCGTTGCAGACGGTGTTGCGGCAGTTGAAGGTAAAGTAGTTGGTGCCGTAGTGGGCGGCGACGTTCAGCAGCTGACGGTACTGCTCAAAGCTCAGGTGCTCCTCTACGTTCATGTGCAGCGCGCTGCCGCCGTCCAGGTACTTCACGTAGTCCTCGCCGTGCAGTTTGAACTTGTCTATCATGGAGAGGCTGGTATCCTCCGGATTGTAGAAGTAAGAGCTGTACATGTTGTGGTGAGGCGATACGAAGTAGCCGTCGCGCATATCCCACTTGTAGTTCTTGCCGGAAAGGTTCTCTCCCGGAACGAACTCGGTGTTGAACATCGTGTCTTTGGTCTTGTCCTTGCGGTTGGCCACGTTGATGGTCTCCAGCATCATGTTCACGAAGTCCTTGTAGTCGTTGTTGGGAGAAACCTCCAGGCCCAGGAATTCGGCTGCATCTGTGAGGCCGTTGACACCCACGGTGAGATACTGCTTGTTCATCGAGATGAAACCCGCGCGGTAAACGTCCAGCATGTCGGCCTTCAGGAAGTCCTTGATGATCTCGTTGAAGGCGGTCTGGTACTTGTGGACGGCCAGAGTCTCGTCGGTAACCTCATCGCGGATGTACTGGTAGAGCTTTTCGCGGTCGTACTCTTCCTGGCCCAGGGCCACGCCGCGCTTCATATCCACGCGCTTCTCGTTCTTGAAGTACTTCATTGCGGCGTTCTGCACCAGGCGGTTCAGGTTGATGGTCATCACGCTCTTGGAACCGGTTGCAACAGATGCGGTACCCATCGAATACTGGTGGGTGTTGTGGTTGTGTCCGTCCTCTTTCTGGATCTCGTTGCGCAGGCGGCAGCAGC
>JAFZBQ010000035.1 GCA_017561665.1 Bacteroidales bacterium
CTAATAGGTCAGTGTGCTCCAGTATGTGCTCCAGGCGCCGTGCGAACGGTCGGTGGCGTCAACGGGGCTGTATCCGAAGGATACGTACTGCGTCTTGCTCAGGTTAACATGGCCCAGGCCGTCGCCGCTGACACCCACGTTGTGGATGAAGGGGATAAGATCCGGATCATCTACGTCATAACCCCAGGGGATCGAGGCAAAGCTCTTGTTCTGGAGGGAGCCGAGGTATGTGAAGGTGAGGCCGTCTGCCGATGTCCATACCGAGAGGCGGCTGGACGCTGTTATGCGCCAGGATGAGTGGAACGCGTAGAACAGGTCGTAATCCTCCACGTACTTCACATCGCAGCTGTCGTACATCTTGTACAGGCCCTGATCGGAAGTGAGTCCGTCGTGCTCGCTCGCGAGCCATTCTTTGTTCACTGCCACTCCGTGGAAGGTGAGGGCGCCGGGCCAGTTGGGGTTGCTGCGGCTGGCGGTGGCCACCTTGGTCAGCGGGGTGCTGCCGGCATCATATGTATAATATATATATATGGTGTCATCCTTGACAACGATGCTCGGCTCGCCGATGCCCCACTTGCCGGAAGGACCGTCGTTATGGGTGCTGCCGTCCATATACTTTATGATGGGCTTGGGGTCGTTGCCCCAGCCTGTGCCGCTCCACTTCTGCCAGGGTCCGCTGGGCGAGGTGCCGCGGGCTATGTAGCAGTTGTTCTCCAAGCCCTGAAGGCCTCCGTCGGAGGTGGTGTTGGTGGTGGAGGTGTATGCTATGTAGTAGTAGCCGTCGAAGTGTGCGGCGCCGGGGTCGCAGACGCTCCACGCGTCCTCCTTGTTCTTGGTGCCCTCGAGCACTACCTGCTCCGCCGTCCAGGTCTGGCCGCCGTCGCTGGAGCGCCTCCAGGTGAATACGTCGGCCATGCCACTGCGGCTGCCGAGGGTTCCCGGGGACGAGAACCACGCGTCGATGGTGCCGTCGTCGTTCATGATAATCGACGGGCCATAGCGGTACTTGTAATTGCCGGTGGTGGTGTAGATGGTGAGGCCGTCGCCCGTGTCAGGCATCTTGAGTGTGAGTCCTGTCTGGATTCCACCCAAAGACTATGCCTCTTCTATTATATTAAGGTCGGTGTCGACTCTATAAGGTTTCTGGCCAAAAGCGACGTTCATCAATATAAAACGGTCCTTCAATTCGATATAGGTGTAACGGTAAACGGCCGTGCTGCCTGCTTTGTGAAGGCCGGCTGCATACAAGTTTATTTGAACCTTGTTCATCATATCGACGTGGGTCTTGCGGGCAAGTTTGCTGCTTCCCACTTTGTAAAGAGGAATGTAGTCGTTCTGCCTGGTTTCTTCGTTGTAGATTGGAACGGTTCTATTGATTCCGCAGAACTGTAGAAGTTCTTTGATTTTATTATTGAAGCCGGTCCGGCCATATATGTTCCGTAGGATGGAAAACTTGAAACTGGTGCGCAGGATTATATCAAGGGCGTACCGGACAATTGGGGTCTCAATCTCCCGGTTGTTCATTTGGACATCGGCGGTCTTGTGCGGGATGTAATGAACGTACGGGATGCCGTCCCGGGAAACTGAGATGTTGTGCATATTCATACACATAAAGTCACCGATGCGGCATCCGAATGCACATAGCAGCAAGAAAGCGTCTTTTGTCTCTTTGAGGGCAGGAGGGACGTCGGTCGAGAGGATGGTTTGGAATTCGTCGCTGCGGAGAAATACAGGATCATCGTAATGAGTCCTGAGAATGAGTCGCTTACGTCCTTTCCCAAGACGTCGGAAGGGTGACTTGACAATGACATCGGTGTTCTCCAGCTCTGTAAAGAAGGTCTGAAGCATCTTCATCTGGGAAGATACTGTGTTGATGGACAGCCGATGTCCGGGTTTGTTGTGGGAATTGATTTTTTGATACAGGTGCCGGTACTCATCCACGAACTTGTATTCGTCGAATATAAAGTTGCGGAACTCCATAAGAAGGGAGTCTGAAAACTCAGACGCCGTAATTCCGCTCAAGCCTTTGATGGTGAGGAATCGTTCGAGTTTGTCGGACACCACAATAATGTGGTCGTGCCGTTTTTTGCCAATGATCCGATAGCGAAGGGCGTCGTCGGCATACTGGCGGAAGAGGGTGACTAGATTAGGCTTATCCTCCATACAGTGGCAGCCCCAATCATCTACTTGGTTTTCGGGGCAACCAGCGCCAGCAGGAGGTAGACGCAGAAGAGCAGGAGGGTGAAGAGGGCCAGATAGCCGGCGATGATGATGCCGCGGGGGGCGACAAGGGCGATGCCGATGACTATGGCAAGTGCGCCGCCGGCCAGCAGATAGTGCTTGAGGCCGATCTTTTCTTTTACCGAGAACATTCGGATTCGGCTCACCAGCAGTACGCAGAGCACCACCGCCAGTACCGGTATGAACCACGCCGTGTTCAGCAGGTTAAGTATGGCGCTCTCTGCGCCAGCCATTGCACAGGTATGGCCGTAGGCCACCAAAGACGATGAAATCATGGCGCAGGCGGGGGTGGCGAGGCCGCTGAAGTAGCTCTGCTCGCTGCCGTCCACGTTGAACCGCGCCAACCTGATGGCGGAGAAGGCCACCAGCAGCAGCGGCACGAAGGCGAGGGGATTGGGAGTGCCTTCGCAGTTGATTTTGAAATACCAGGCAAAGAGCATCAGCGCCGGCGCCAGGCCAAAGCTGACAAGGTCGCTGAGCGAGTCGAGCTCCCTGCCCGTCGGGGAGGATACTCCCAGCCGGCGGGCGAGGGCGCCGTCGCAAAGGTCGAATACCGCCCCGGCCAGAATAAAGCAGTATGCCTGGTAAAAATAGCCCCACAGGGCGAGTATGCAGGCGCATACTCCGCACATCAGATTGAGGCAGGTAATCAGGTTGGGGAGGTACTTTTTCATAGTATTAGGCTAGTTAATGCCCATTTTTTTACGAATGTCCTTGGGGATGGCGTTCTTGTGGACCATGATGTTGAGGGTCTTGTAGCGCACGAATGACTCCGATGCGTACCAGATGCCCTTGTACTTGCCGGTCTCACCCCAGGAATTCTTTACCATATAGAATTTGCCGCCGTCCTGGTCCTTGGCGATGCCGTAGATTTGCATGCCGTGGTCGTCGGTGGTGGTCTTGTTGTCGTAAGCTTCCTGGCGCATCTCCTGGGTCACTGTCATCTCAGGCGCGTCGTCGCGCATCTTGGCCAGTTCTTTTGCCTTATCCTCGGCAGAAACGCCGACCCAGCGCACCTGGTCGCTGCCGGCCTCTTCCACCGCCTTCAGGTCGGGATTGATGGCGAGTCCGTTTCGAGTAAAGCCTGCCTCGCTGACGTCGGTGCCCCACGCCACGGTGTAGCCCTTGTCAATGGCGTTGTCTATGATGGCCATCAGTTCGTCTATGGGGATGTTGTAGCTCAGATCCCAGCGCCAGTTGTCCTCTACCTCGATTGCAAACTGGGAGTAGAAGGGGTGATGGGTAAAGGAGGTGATGGATACGTAATCCTCCGGTTTGATGCCCAGGGAAGCCGCGTAGCTCTTGGGCGTGTATTTTTTGCCGTTGTATGTGAACTCATCAGGGCAGGGGCCCAGATATGCGTCTAGAATGCCCTGCAGGGCGCGTTTCCACGCGGTGGAAAGCTTCTTGTTGGGGTTCTGCACAACTGCGTCCAGATAGCCCTTCATTCCGTTGCACAGCTCGCTGTGGCGGTTGAGTTTCTCGCCGTAGTTGAGGCCTTCCATTACCTCCTGAGGCACGATTCCGTAGTCCTCCCAGACGTGGAACACGTCCTCGCTGGAGCTGCCCTGTGCAAAGTTGAGTTTACCGTCCAGGCGGATATATTTGTCGGCTTTGTCGGCGTAGGCTTTGCTCACCACGAACATCTCTGCCAGGTCGGTCTCGGGGCCACCCATTCGGATAATCTCGGACTCAAGGAATGACAGAGTGGAGTAGCACCAGCAGGTGCCGCTGCTCGCCTGGTTCTTGATTGAGGTGATGGGATTCTCCTTGACTACGGTAAAGTTGTAATCCTTTGTCGGTTCCAGTCTTTGAGGCTGGGCGGAGAGGGTGGCGGTCATAAGCGCCACGCATCCGGCGATGATAAGCAGTTTCTTCATATTCAAATGATTATAATAATTTCTGAGTCATCAGCAGGCGGAGGAGGTTGAGGGCGTTTGAGGCGAATCGCTGCATATTGACCTCGCGGCTGGCCGAGGCGCTCTTGACGCATTTAGAGGCCACTTCGACCTCGCCGGAGAAGGGGTTGCGGTGCGCCGCCGCTATCCAGCAGGTGCCCACGGGTTTTTCTTCGCTGCCGCCGCCGGGCCCTGCTATGCCGGTGGTGGCCACGCTCCAGTCGGTGTCCAGAAGGACGGCGACGCCGCGCGCCATAGCCTCGGCGCATTCTTTGCTGACTGCGCCGTGCTGCTCCAGAACCTCTTCCGGAACGTTCAAAAGGTTGATTTTTACCTCGTTGGCATAGCTGGTAACGCTGCCTTTATAATATACGCTGCTGCCGGGGACGCTGGTTATAAGGTTGGATACCAGGCCGCCGGTGCACGATTCCGCCACAGAGATTGTCTCCTGATAGGCTGCCTCGGGCGGCGATTGAAGCAGGCGCGGAATCACCGTCTGCAGGGTGTCTTCTCCCTCACCGTAGATAAAGCTGCCGAGCAGGTCGTACAATTCTTCCACCGCTTTGTCCATAGCCTCGCGGCGGGTGGCGTCGTGGGCGCCGTAGCACGAGAGGCGCAGCCGCACGCCGTAGATGGCGTTGGGCAGGTAGGCCAAGTGCAGAAAGACGGGGAGGGCGTCCTCCCAAGCCTCTATCTTCTTGGCCAATACCGATTCCGCCAGGCCGAATGTGCCGATGGTGCGGTGGAGAATCTCGTCCAGCGGGAACTGGGCCTGGATGGCCGCCATCACGTCTTTCAGGGCGCCGAGGGTCTCGTAGGGCACGCCCGGCATCGAGTAGAGGGCCGCCTTGTGGCCGTATTTGCCGCCCTCCGGGAAGATGAATTCCATTATGGGGGCGGTGCCCAGCTTATTGACGATTACGTTGGCGGTGTCCGGGACGTCGGCCTGGGCGCGGTTTATGTCCAGCAGCGCTATTCCGCGGCGGGTCAGAATGCTCTCTATGACGGCCATCTGTTCTGCGCTGCGGCGGGTGCCTTTGGCGCCGGAAAGGGTGGCCAGCGCCTCTTTTGTGATGTCATCCTTGGTTGGACCAAGCCCTCCGGTAACCATCACTATATCGTTTTCTTTCAGAAGGTTATCCAAATGAGAAAGGATTCTGGCGCGGTCGTCTCCGATAGAGGATATTCTGCCGACCCGCACGCCGATAGAGTTCAAGGCGCGGGCGATGTGAGACGAGTTGGTGTCCACAATCTGGCCAATGAGAATCTCGTCGCCGATGGCACAAATAGCTGCTTGTTTCATTTCCGCTTCTTGCTATTCTTTTTAAGATATCTGATGATACTCTTGGCGAATCCGGGGCCGTTGTAGATGAAGCCGGTGTAGACCTCGACCAGCGAGGCGCCGGCGTCCAGCATCTGTTGTGCCTGGGCGGGGGTCATGATGCCGCCGGCAGCGATTACCGGTAGGCGTCCGTTGCTCTTTTCGTGGATATATTTCACTGTAGCGAGCGACTTTTCAAACAACGGAGCGCCGCTCAGGCCGCCTTCCATCCCTTCCAGGGCTTTGGCCGGGGTCTTGAGGCCTTCGCGGCTGTGGGTGGTGTTGGTGGCCACCACGCCCTCGATGCCGTTTATAAGGCAGATGTGTATGATTTTGTCCAACTGGCTCTGTTCCAGGTCGGGGGAGACCTTTAGCAGCACCGGACGGCTGTATTCGCTGTAGCGGCGCACTTCGTTTACGCTGTCGATAACCTGCTGCAGCATGCCGTCGCTCTGCAGGTTCTGCAGCCCGTCGACATTTGGGCAGGAGACGTTCAGCACAAAGAAATCGACAAAATCGTAGAGCAGCGCCAGCGAGCGGCTGTAATCTTTATAGGCCAGCTCGTTTTCAGTGTCGGTATTCTTGGCGATATTGGCGCCTATAACGATGTTGGGGCGGTTTTTCTTGAGGTTTTGGAGGGCATAGCGGACACCGTTGTTGTTGATGCCCATGTGGTTGATGATGGCCCGGTCCTTGGGCAGGCGCCAGAGACGGGGAGAGGGGTTGCCCTCCTGCGGCAGCGGCGTCAGCGAACCGATCTCCACAAAGCCGAAGCCGAAGTTTGCCAGGTCGTTATAGTATTCGCCGTTCTTGTCAAAACCGGCCGCAAAGCCCACCGGATTGGGGAAATTGATGCCGAAGAGCTCTCTTTTGAGCGATTTGCCGCGGCGTTTGTATGCCAGACGGATAAAGAACCTCGTGCCGGGGATGTAACGCGCCACCTTGAGAAACCCGGTTGCAATTTTGTGGGCGTTCTCTGCGGAAAAGAGGAACAGGAGAGGTCTTATCAGCAATCTGTACAACATAAATACAAATATATAAAAAAAGTGAGGTGTTACCTCACTTCGTATGTCCCGTCTGTATATAATATGGTGATTTGGGCTATGTGTTTGCCGGCGGCGGGCTGGATCGGCGCCGGATCGGGCTTCTTTTGAGGCGGTGCCGGCGGTTTAGGGGCAGTGACTTGCGGTTTGGGCTCCGGTGCCGGCGGCGTCTGGGGTTGCGCAGGCGATGCAAAAAGGTCTGGCATATCGTCATTTACAGTATCTTCTTGAAGAGAAGCTTCAGATACACGGTCAAGCCGTGTATGACGATCTCCCAGCTGTGTATGACTAAACTCGTCACTGCTAGCTTGAATAGACGCGTCATTGCTGGCCTGAGTAAGCGCGTCATTGCCGGCTTGACCGGCAATCCCTGCTTCGGGCGTGTCACGGTAAGCCTTGCCGGTTCCCATGATCAACCAGTCGGGGTTGAGCTTGGGGTAGGCGGCCAGCATCTTTGATATGAATTCAAAACTCGGTTTGTTTCTCCCGGCCAGCAGGTGGGAGACTCCGGAACGCTGAACGCCGAGCTTATCCGCGAATTGGCTGGGGGAGAGACCCTCCATTGCAAGGAAAAGTTTAAGTCTTTCTTCCATGAAAATTCTGTAAACTTATTTTTACAAATGTAGTGAAGAGAATCGACCCCTGCAAATCAATTTTGTAAATTACATTTGTGAAATACAAATGTCGACAGATTGTTTTTGAGGAGTGAAATCAAGAATATGCCTGCAGAGTTACTGTTTAGGATGAGTTAATTTTTATAACTGACTGAGTTTAATGATAATACTTTGCGAACACATGCTGTATTTGTCGTAAAAGTCCCTAAAGGCTGCCCGGAGTTACAGTTTTGACCATCAATATTTCGAATATATACTATAAGTAATTCTCGTAATTAGCTGAGTTTCAGTATATATAATATATCTCAAATTTTATATAACAAATAGTTATGAAACAAAAATAAATAGATGTATCTTTTGTGGTATCGAATTTTGTAATTCAGCAGTTTTTGACTAATTATTTACATCGTAATAATCACTATTTACAAATATGTACATTTTGTATATTTGAAGTAATGCTTTAGATGCGGGTTTTATATCAAAATCGTATCATTTATTATCTTTGCATAAAATCGTATCAAATGAGACCAGATATAGATATCAACGACTACGATTATCCCCTACCCGAAGAGCGGATTGCCAAGTTCCCTCTGGAACATCGTGATGATTCCAAACTTCTTGTAAATGTGGATGGTACGCCACGTGAGGCGCGGTTCAAGGATATTGCTCAGCTGCTCCCGGAAGGGTCTTTGATGGTATTCAACGAGACAAAGGTCATACCTGCCAGGCTCTTTTTCAAGCGTGATACCGGCGCCCTTATTGAGATATTCTGTCTTGAGCCATACGAACCGTCTGATTACCAGCTTTGTTTTGCTACCAACCGGACGTGTCGCTTTAAGTGTATGGTGGGCAATTTAAAGCGCTTTAAAGGGACAGTATCGTTGGTTACAGACCACTGCAACGCCTCCGATATGGCGCTTCTGGATGCCCTGGATCTGAAAGCGACAATGGTAGAGCGCCTGGACAATACTTGTATTGTGGAATTCACCTGGCAAGGCGGCGACAGTTTCTCGCACGTTATGTCGCTCTGCGGCAATATGCCGATACCGCCCTATTTGAACCGTGATACCGTTGAGAGCGATTATGAGCGGTATCAGACTACTTATGCCCGCTGGGAGGGCTCCGTGGCTGCTCCTACGGCCGGTTTGCACTTTACCCCTGAGGTGATGCAGAGCATCCGTGATCGCAATGTAGATATAGATTATGTCACGCTTCACGTGGGCGCAGGCACGTTTCTGCCGGTAAAAAGCCGGAATGTGGCGGAACACAACATGCACAGCGAGCCGTTCGTGGTCACTAAAGCCTTTCTGATCAAACTCTCGGAGCGGCTGGAGAACGGGCGGGTGATAGCCGTCGGTACTACATCCACCCGCACTCTGGAATCGCTCTATTACCTTGGCGTCCACTGTCTGGAGGGCGGTGAACCTGACGTCGTCAATCAGTGGGAGCCGTATCTCGATCAAGGTTATCAGTACACCGCAAAAGAGGCTGTAGATGCTCTTGTAAATTATTTGGAAAGCAATAAGATGGATAAACTCACCGCAAGGACAAGTTTAATTATTGTACCGGGCTTCCAATACCGTATGGTAGAGTATCTGGTCACCAATTTCCATCAACCCAAGAGCACTTTGCTGCTGCTGATTGCGGCACTGGTTGGGGACGGCTGGCGCGATATGTATCGATTTGCGCTGGATCACGGCTTCCGCTTCTTGAGTTATGGAGATTCTTCTCTGCTCAAGAGCCGTTAGGCACTTTCTTTGTTAGAGTGACTTCCGTTATATTAGTGTAGAATTTTATATAAAAATATAAAAATGTTAAGTTTTCTGGACAAATTGGCACTCAACAAGGGTCTGATGCTGCTGTTGTGTTCCATCTCACTGGCTCTGCTGCTGGCAGAACTGTGCGTTTCTGTAAAGCGCGGCAGGGTATATGCCCGCAAAGTGCTCACAACCCTCAGCCTGGCGATACTGATTGTGGCCGTCACGGCCGGTATCGGCTATCTGCTGAGCCTGCTGCCTCTGGCCGGCATCGGTGCCAAAGTGGTGTTTTATGCCTTCCTGGCGCTGATTGTTGCCGCCGTCATCGTTATTTATTGCGCCGGAGAGCGCAAGGCAGTGAGGGTGGCGACCGCCAATGCCCTTCGCAAGAGCGCGGCCCCGACGGCTGCCGTCCGCCACGCAAAAGGGTGGCTGTATGGCGCCGGCATCGTCCATATCATTGCTTCGGCGGTGGCACTGGCAATGGGCCGTCCCGATTATTATCTGGCGATGGTGCCGGTGGCAATCGCCGCCGTGGCCGTCCTTCTTCAGGCCATTTTGCCAATCCGTGTCTGGTATGCTCTGGCCTTGGTTGCGATAATTGCTTTTGTGGTATTGGTATTTTGGAATGATATTATTTCGGCAAAAGTATTATCTTTGATAATTGTAGCACCGGCAACGGCGGCCGCAACTATGCTCGCCGCAGCTGCTTGTACGCTGACAGTCAAATAGATGAGTGATATTTACGACGATATAAGACCATTTACCGATGCCGAGGCGGCGCGGGAGTTGCCCAAGTTGGCCGACAGTGCAATGGTTGTCAAGGCGGGTCGGTTCTTCTTTGCCGACAAGCCGGACGATTATCTGCCGTCGCTTATACGCAGCTGCCGTTCGGTGAACGATTTCCAGGAGAAGGTTGTCTCCCAGATTGTAGAGAGGGATTTGGAGCTTACCCACAGCCAGTTGAGCTACAGCGGGATAGAGAATCTGCTGGATGCCGATGGCAAGATGGGATGTTTTGTATTCCTGTCCACCCACAGGGATATTGTACTGGATCCCGCTTTCCTGGAGTTTGCCCTCTTCAAGAACGGTTTGCCGGAGAGCGAAATCGCCGCCGGTGACAATCTGTTGGCCAGCCGTGAGATAGAGATTGCGATGCGTTCCAACCGCATGATCACCGTGGTGCGCAGCGACAATCCGCGTGTGGTGTACGAATCGTCCAAGAAACTCTCTTCTTATATCCGCGAGCGGGTTTCTTCAAAGCAACAGTCGGTGTGGATTTCACACCGCGGCGGCCGCACCAAGGACGGCAACGACCGCACCGAGCAGGGGCTTCTGAAGATGCTGGACATGAGCGGGAAGGGGAGTTTCCTCGAGAATTTCATGGAATTGAACATAGTGCCGGTCACCATATCTTATGAATATGAGACCTGCGGGGCCCTCAAGGCGCTGGAAACCCTCACAAAAGAGCGTCAGGGGTTCTATAAGAAGCAGCCCGGCGAGGATGTCAACAGCATGCTCCAGGGCTTCCTCCAGCACAAGGGCCGCATCCACGTCGACTTTGGCAAACCGCTTACAGAAGAGGAACTTTTGCAGGCTGACAGTGCACAACGTAATGATAAATTCCGTATATTAGCAAATATTCTGGACCAAAAGCTCAAGGCTTCGTTCCATCTGTGGCCCACAAATTATGCGGCCGCCGATATGGTAACGGGCCGCAGCGACTATCTGCAGCAGGGGTTATATACCGCAGAGGACCGGGAGAGGCTGGAGACGCGGCTGCGCAAGGAGAGCGAGGGGATGCCGCCGGAGATTTATTCCAGGATGGTTAAACTTTATGCAGCGCACATAATCTAACTCATTAAATAGGAACATTACTAACAACTAATTTTTAAAGAAATGAAAAAACTCGTATTGCTTTTTGCTTGCGCAACTATGGTTCTCACAAGCTGCGGTCCCTGGTCAAACCTGGCTAAGGGTTCTGCTATCGGCGGTGGCTCCGGTGCAGCTGTCGGTGCAGGTGTAGGCGCACTCGTAGGTAAGGACGCTAAATCTGCAGCTATCGGTGCAGCTATCGGTACTATCATCGGTACCGGCGTAGGTGCCATCATCGGCGACCGCATGGACAAGAAAGCTGAGGAGCTCGCAGCTCTCGAAGGTGCAACCGTAGAGACTGTTACCGACGTCAATAACCTGACTGCCGTCAAGGTTACCTTCGACAACGGCATCCTCTTCGACTTCAACAAGTCAACACTCAGCGAAGCTGCAAAGAAATCCCTCAAGGAGTTTGCAGATTCTATGACTGACATGCCCGAGACCAACATCACCATTTGGGGCCACACCGACAACATCGGTACCGAGGCTGCAAATGAGAAGGTTTCACTGGCACGTGCAAACGCTGTAAAGGACTTCCTCGCAAGCCAGGGTATCGCTGCAGAGCGCATGCTCTCCGAGGGTAAATCCTTCAACATGCCTGTAGCAACCAACGATACCAAAGAGGGTCGTGCACAGAACCGCCGCGTGGAGGTTTACATCTCCGCTAACGAGGCTATGATTGCAGAGGCAGCAGCAGAGGCAGAGGCAGCTAACTAATTGTTGCTTCTCCATACGAAAAGGGCAGCTTTCGGGCTGCCTTTTTTTGTATCTTTGCGATATGTTTGATGTTACACTTATTTCCGACACGACTGTCGACGGCATCCGCAGGGCCTCTTTTCTCACCTGCGGCATCGTCTGCTCGGAGCAGATAGATATCGAGCTCGAAGGCGATATTATCCGCGATATACGGTATATCAAAGGCTGCCACGGCAATACGCAGGGGGTGGCTTCGCTGTGCCGTGGAATGAAGGCAGAAGATGTGATTGCCCGCCTGGACGGCATAAACTGCCACGGCCGCGGCACCAGCTGCCCCGACCAGCTCGCCCGAGCCCTGAAGAAATTACTTTAAGAAGTCAAGGGCTTCTTTCATGAGGTAGTTGAGTTCTTCCTGGGTGGAGAGGGTTTCGAGGGGGAAGCCTATGGCGAGGGAGCGGTAGTCCTTGCCTTTGTAGGCGACGGCGGCACCGATGCCGCTGTCATCGTATTTAAGCACCGTATAAGCCCCTTTCTGGGCCGTGAAGCCATCTGGACTCTCTACCCAGTATCTCCAGGAATTAGGGCCCGTAAACAGGTTGTATTTGCGTGTAGAGGAAAACTTGTACGGACTCTGTGCTCCGCGGACAACTCCGTTGCCGCCGCCCTTGTTGGTAATCCAGTCGACCTTGAGGATTTCCTCCGTGAATTTGCGCTCCGGTTCCAGCTCGTTCTTGGCGGTGGCGGCATCTATTTCGAAATCGTAGATGCGGTCGCGGCAGTCGCTGGCGATGTAGGCGCCGGAGACAAGCAGGCCGCCGCCGTTCTTTACAAAGGCGGTGATTGCATCACGCATCGGGGCGGGGAATACGCTGTAGACGATCTTGCCGCCGGTGGGGGTACGGACCTCCTTGCCGCAGATCACATCGCACAGCCGGCAGCGTTTAAGCGACACCTTGCCGTCCAGCACCGCCTGCCGCGATACCGACGTGAAACTCATTCCCGCCTGCATTATGGCTGCGCCGTGGATCAGCGGATAGTCAAAGGTGTTGCCCGCCAGTGCCTGGTCTTCCCAGCTGCCGTAGCTGGCGCCGAAAGAAGATGGCTCGGTGGTGAGCCAGCTTGCATTGCGGCGGAACTCGAATTGCTCGCCGGTGAAGGCGATGTCGCGGATGTAGGGCACACCGGCGTCGATAATGTTCATGAAGCCGGCGAAAGTGGTGTCGGGGCTGGCAAACGATGCCGGGGCGGCGAGGCGGTCAAAATTGTTGACCACCATTACGTCGGCCATAGTGGCGCCGGGCATCAGTCCCGCAGAGAGAATCTCGGAGCAGAGGCTTTCGCCGCCTTCGTTTATGGCTGCCACCTTGAAGCTGTATATCTTGCCGGTTTCCATCTTCATTGAGAAGCTGTTGGAGTCGGTGCGGGTGCCGTTGTCAAAGCCGTCCAGCCCCGCTTCCGGTTCGCCGCGGAAACTGCCCACGGAAGAGGGGTCGCTGATGCGCGTATAAACAATGTAGCCGTCGGGGCCGGCGCTCTCTTCCAGCGGGTCCACCGTCGGCTCCCAGGTCAGGCGGGCGGTGCCGCGGTCGATATCTATCGCCATGGAATTCACCGGCAGCGGCTGAACCACATAGTCGGTGTCGTTTATCCACGCCAGGAACTTGAGCATTCCCTTGTAGACGGCGCGGGATACCACGAATTTGAAGTTGGGGTCGTGGCCGTAGCGCATGTCGGCGAAATTCTGATGGGAGAGGAGTTCCAGAAGCATGGCCGGCACATAGGGGACGCGGCTTTCGTAGTACGATTTGTCCCAGATGCCGCGGCGGCTCCAAGAAGGCTCCATAGTGGCGCGGATGTCGCCCACCACCTGGCTCTGGATTATGTCGGCGTATTCACGGCCTATGTTCCTGTCGCCGCCGGAGGGGTATTTCTCCTTGCCGTCGCTGGTCTTGGTGTAGATGGAGAGCGTACCGACTATCGAATCGGTGCTGGTGATGCCGGCGTCGGTGTGGAAGGCGAAGGAGAGGTCCACCGGAATCTTGTAGCCGGGGAGTTTTGGGGCGCGGGGTGACCCGCCAAGCAGGGCGTTGACCCAAAGGGCACGGCTGCGATAATCGTCGGTATAGTCGTCCAGAAACTTGGTGGTGGAGTAAATTGTGTCGTTCATTCCGGCCCACTGCAGCCAGGTACGGGAGCCTTCGCACCAGCGGGGATAGCCGCTCAGTTCGCTGCGCACCTCGAACTCGCTCTTGCGGGGGCGTCCGTTCTCGTCGGTGGGATAGGGGCTGCGGGAGACGTTTCCCATTCCGCCGCCGAACTTGACTGCATCTGCGCTGACGGTTTCGCCGCTGTGGCCGGTGCAGTTGGTAAGGGTCACTCCCTGGCCGTCGGCGCCGCGCTTGAAGCCGAAAGTGCCGAGGTAGATCCAGGTGCCGCCGCCCATCGTCTGGTTGACCTTGAAGAGGGTTTTGCCGCCGTTGTGGATCACGGTGTATTGGGCGCCGGAGGTGCTTTCCGGCAGAGTCTGATACGATACGTAAACTGCATATTCGCCGTCATTCTCTATCTCGGGTTCCCATTTTGCGGTGCTCTCTTCCTTTGGATCACATACCGATTCCACCTGGCGGGCGGTGCCTTCCAGGAAGGGGTTTTCCCCTTCGTGATAGACGTCACGGGTGTTGGCGAAGCCCTTTTGCTTGCTGTCGTGCCAGCTCTTGTCGCCGTTGGCTTCGCTGTAGGTGCCGTCGCGGGGGTTGGTGTCGCGGTCCACTATGAGTTCCACCTTCTGGATGTCACGCTCGCGGGGCATCATCACCACGGCGCCGGCATTCTCCAGCATCGGCACCAGGAATGGCAGCACGAAACTCTGGGTGAAGAGGTCTTCGCAGGTCTGAAACAGTCGAGGCCGCTGCCATTTCCAGCAGTACTTGGTCTGGTCGTAGTAGAGGCCGTGGCTCTGCCAGAGGGCGATATGGCGGCCTTCCAGGCCTTTTGGCGCCTCAAGATTGCGGGAGATATTCCTGACCAGCGGCGTTTCCGATTTGGAGTTGCGGTTGCTCTTGCCCACGGCGTCGGGGGCACGGCCGGCGGCGTAGCGGCTCACCAGGCTCTTCAGCGGGGTGCCGTTGGAATAGGCTTCGAAGTTGTTTTTATAGTCGGCGTATTTGGCCGGCATCTTGCTGCGGATGGCCGAGTTTATCTTCTCCAGGTCTTCTTCGCGCAGCATCCGGTCGCTTATATATCGCGAAAAGTTTATCTGCAGTTTGTTGCCCTTGATCTCCACGTTGTCTATGGTCAGGCGCCCTTTCATGGTGCTGTTGCCGTCTATGCGCTTGACGATTTCGTTGCACATAGGGGCGAACATTTCCTGGAGTTCTTTCTTGGTCTGGGCATTGGCGACGCCGCCAAGCAGCATCAGCGCCAGTATCAATAATGCAGATAACCGTTTCATCTATATGTTGTTGCGAATAAGTTCCACTAGGCGTTCCACTCCCTGCTCCTGCGGTATGCCGCGCATCACCGGTTCGGAGCCCTTGTATAGGGTGACCTTGCCGCCGCCTTCGCCTACGTAGCCGAAGTCGGCGTCGGCCATCTCGCCCGGGCCGTTGACTATGCAGCCCATCACGGCGATTTTGACGCCGGCGAATTCTTTGGTGGCCTCCATAACCTCCTTAAGAAGGTTCTGGATGTTATAGAGGGTGCGGCCGCAGCCGGGGCAGGCGATGTATTCGGGTTTGGTGAAGCGCCGCCGGCAGGCCTGCATCAAATCGTCTTTGAAGGAGTCTATCTCTTCTGACGGCAGTTCGCGGCCGGCGACGGTGGCCTTGAGGGTAAAGTCGTCTATACGTCCGTCCAGCAAGGCGGGACCTATCATATATGATGCCTTTACCAGAAAATCTTCCCGGTCGGAGGCATCTATGGTAAAGTCGGTGGTGCCTTCGGGGGCCTTGATGCCCGCCAGGTCGCGGAGTTTCTGAGCCACAGGCACTTCGTTCACGGGGTTCTCAGTAAGCGAGACGCGGATGGTGTCGCCGATGCCTTCACTCAGCAGGGTGCCGATTCCCACCGCCGATTTGATGCGGCCGGTGTCGCCCGCGCCCGCCTCGGTGACTCCCAGATGGAGCGGGAATACCAGGCCCAACTCATCTTCCATGGTGCGGCGCAGCAGCCGGTATGCATCGGCCATCACCTTGGTGTTGCTGGCTTTCAGGGAGACGGTTACATTGTAGAATTCCTTGTCTACGCACACCTGCAGCCATTCCATCACGGCGCGGACCATCCCCAGCGGGGTGTCGCCGTACTGCGAGGTGATTCGTTCTCCCAGCGAGCCATGGTTGAGGCCGATGCGGATGGCGGTGCCATTTGACCGGCATATATCCAGCAATTCGGCAAACTTTGCCATAGCCACCGCGTGGTCCTTGGAGAAGTTGCCGGGGTTGATACGGACTTTCTCGGCCACCTGCGCCGCAGCCAGGGCTGCATCGGCATTGAAGTGGATGTCGGCCACAAGGGGAGTGGCGATGCCTTCTGAACGCAGCCGGTCCTTGATCCGGGCCAGGGCCTCGACCTGCCTCGGACCCTGTGTGGTAAGGCGGATGATATCGCAGCCGGCGGCTGCAAGGTCGCGGCACTGCGCCACGCTGCGTTCAATATCCAAGGTGTCGGTGTCGCACATCGACTGCACCGCGATGGGGTGGCCGTGGCCGATGACAACGCCGCCTATGTTGCAACTTAGGTATTTCATCAGAATTTGTAATAAAGGGTTCCGCTGAGCATAAATACCCGGGGGTATGAGAAGAACCAGTATTCGTCGCTGTAGTAGAAGGTGTGGAAGTAGCTGCTCAGGCCCCACTTGTAGTTGAGTTCTGCGTGGAATTCAAACGGGCCGAACATCACGCCGGCTCCGCCGCCGAATATAAGGCCGTAGTCAAACCGGTTGTCGTAGTAGCGCCATTCGCTGTTCTCCCGGTCGTTCCAGAGCCGGTAGCCTGCGTACGGTCCTGCGTTGGCAAAGATGCGAAAGGCAGAGAAGTTGAACCGGAAGTTGGCCAGGAAATCGACCTCCGCCACGGTATATTTTGTGTCGGGTATGTATTCAGCCGTAAAGCCCTCGTGGTTGAGGCGGGCCATTATCTGGGTGCCGAAGTTGTCCATCATATCCCACAGGTCGTTGTAGTAGGTGTATACGACGCCGTAGTTGTTCAGGCACATCACCTTGCCTGGCAGTACGTCAGGCGAGAAGTGGGCCGATGCCAGGTTGACGCCGTAGCGGACGCCTATCATGTGGGTGCTGTGGTATTTCTTGAGGGGCTTTACTCTGACGTCCTGTGCCAGGACATCCTCTCCCGTGGGGAGTTCGGCATTATAGTCGGGGATGGTGAACACGGTGTCAAGGGCAGACTCCTTACGTTCGTCTCCCTTTTCGGGGTCCTGCGCCCGCATCCCGAAGGTTGCGGCGGCCATCAGCATTATTATGAGTATCGCTCTTTTCATCAGTCAAACAGTGTTGTCAGGTCGATGTCCTGGATAAGGTCCATCTGCTCTTTGATTTCCAGCTTGGAGGTGCCGTCGGGCAGTTTGTAAAGCTTCATACGCTCTGCCTGCTGCCACTTGAGCAGGTTGCCGGTGTCAAAAAGGCCGTTGTTGTTGCGGTCCTCCGTGAGGCGGATGGCGTACTTGCCGTCCTGCAGGTATGGAAAATAATAGGTTCCGTCTTTGAGCACTTCGTATTTGCGGAACACCTTCTTGCAGCCGTCGTCGGTGAGCTCTATCAGGAATCGCTTGCCGTTTGTGCCGGAGAGATTCACCGTGAGAGTGTTGAGGTTTTCTGTATTCGGCAGCTGGAACTCTTTCTTGGCCTCCTTGTTCTTGCGGTGATATACATCCCAGAATGTCGCTTCCGGAATTATCAGCTCGTATTTGTATCCGGGCTTGTATTCTTCGCTGTTCTGAAGCAGATATTTCAGCAGGCTGGTGGTGTCCTGGACAAACGTAAAGGCGGTGGTATCGGTCTGGTTGCGGGTGTTGGTGGTCAGCAGAACTATCGAATCCAGCGCCATCTCCACTATGGGCACGGAGAATTCCAGGGAGATGCCGTCCTGCTCTACGTTGGCCTCCTCCAGGTTGATTTTGAGGTCGGTGAGGGTGTCGGCCTCGGCGGCCTTGCGTCCCTCTTCTGACTTGGCCTTGGCCGCAAATTCCTTGCTGACGGCGGCGGCGAGGTTCTCGGACGTAAGCGCCAGGTTGCCTGTGGAGTCGGTCTTCATATAGACCACGGTCATGAAAAGGCTGTCCTCCGGCGGATACTGGCTGTTCAGCCAGAAATCAAAGCTGTCGCGCTGCGGAGAGAACTGCATAATGATGTCGGTGGAGTCGACGCCCAGGATCTGGAAAGACTTGAGTTCTACGTTGGGCGCGCTGAAGGTGACATAGCCCTGACGCTCGTTCTTGCGCCCTTTGTCCTTTATGTACTGCTTGGACTGGAACTCCTTGAACACCGCCAGTTCCACCTGGCTCTGGCGGGCCTGGCAGTACAGGGTGTCCTTCATATCGAAGCTCATCAGCTCGTAGATGGAGTCGCGCATCACGGTGTAGGGGATTATCGAATCGTTCAGGAAGCCGATTTTCTCGTCTCCAAGCTGATAGAGATAGTCGTTGTTTTCGTCGGTGCAGGCATAGATCCAGTAGGGCCGGGGCTTGATGTTGCGGATGGTGAAGAAGCCCCAGTCGTCGGTACGGCCGGCGGCGGCGGGCAGAAGCAGCATCGTAGAGGAGTCGCGGAACTCGGTGTAGAGCGATACCAGCGCCTTCTTGACGGGGGTCAGGTTCTCTGCATCGAGAACTGTACCGCAGATGTATATGGAGTCCAGGGTGTCGCCGGTAGAGAAGGCGTGGACATATTGGGGTGCGATGTTGCCTTCGTTATTGTCGGCCAGCCCCTGGCCGAAATCGATGGTGTAGGTGGTGTTTGGCTTGAGGGTGTCCTGGAAGGTAATGACGATCTCCTTGCCCTTGACCTTGGCTTTGGGTTTCTTTTTCTGCGGCGGGGAGAGGAGTATCGCCTGTGCATCCTTGACAACGGTATATTCGTTGAATTTGATTCTTATTTTGCCGTTGGTCAGGGGGAACATGGTGTCACCCCAAGCGGGCTGGACGCCTACGATCACGGGGGGAATGGTGTCCTTGGGACCGCCGGAGGGAGAGGCCTTGGTGTTGGCGCAGCTGTGCGACAGGGCGCAGCAAAGGGCCGTCGCCACTATCATCAAAGCCATTATTATGGTATTTCTGTTCATCTATTCTATTTCTACCCTTGATACTTTTTCTATGCCGCTGATCTTTGCAAACGACGCTATGATATTGTCGATGTCGGCGGTGTCGTGCACATAGAGGTCGATGTAGCCCTCAAATATTTCGTCGTGCGCCTCTATCGATACTTTTCTCAGATTGATGCCCAGTCGGTTGCTGAGCTGGTTGGTGATTTCGTGCAGGACGCCCATACGGTCGATTCCGGAGAAGGAGATTCGCGCCAGGTAGGACATCATGAAGTGCTTGCTCCACTTGACCGCCACTATCTTGTTGCCCTCGGTAGCGGCGATGTTGGTGTACACGGGGCAGCTGGTCTTGTGGATTACCACCAGGTTTTCGCCCTCTATCACCCCGCCAACTTTGTCGCCTGGGATGGGGTGGCAGCAGTCGGAGGTGTGGAACACCACCGATTTGTCTGAGAGGTGTTCCTTGAGGGTGCGGGAGTTGTTTTCCAGCAGTTTGAAGCCCCACATCTGCACGGAGCGCTGCTTGGCGTTGGTCTTGAGCACCGTGTCCAGGTCGGCCAGATCGATGAGGCCGATGCCGATCTTGTTGTAAAGATCCTCCTTGCCGCCGGTTATCTTGTATGAATCCACCAGCTTGCGGATCACACGGGTCTGCATCTGGATGCCGCGGGCGGCGAGTTCGCTGCGCAGCATGTTCATACCCCTGGAAACGTTGTCCTTGCTCATATCCTTGAGCGCCTCGATGACTGCGTTGCGGGCGCTGCTGGTCTTTAGGAATTCCAGCCACTCGCGCTTTACCTTGGCCGATTCGGAGGTGATGATTTCCACCTGGTCGCCGTTGCGCAGCACCGTGGAGAGGGTGACCAGCCTCATATTGACCTTGGCGGCGATGGCGTGGCAGCCGATCTGGCTGTGGACGTTGAAGGCAAAGTCCAGCGCCGTGGAACCCTTTGGAAGGCTGCGCGATTCGCCGGTGGGGGTGAATACGTATATCTCACTGGTGAGCAGCTCCTGATGGACATCGTCGAGGAACTGCAGGGCGTTGGCGTCGGGGTTCTCCAGGATGTCCTGGACATATTTGAGCCAGCGGTCCATGCTCTTGTCGCCCTCGGGGGTTATCTGCCCCTGCTTGTAGCTCCAGTGGGCCGCCACGCCGCGCTCTGCGATGGAGTTCATCCGCTCCGAACGGATCTGGACCTCTATCCACATACCCATATACATCACCGTCACGTGCAGCGATTCGTAGCCGTTGACCTTGGGCTCGCTGACCCAGTCGCGCACGCGGCTGGGATTGTAGTGGAACCGGCCGGTAATCTGGGAGAAGATGTACCAGCACTGCTCGCGCTCCGAATAGTCGCCGCGCGGGGTGAATATTATGCGCACCGCGTAGGTGTCGAATATCTGTTCAAAAGGGATCTGCTTGGTCTGCATCTTGCGCCAGATGGAGTAGGGACTCTTGAGGCGCTTGATGATGCGGGCCTGGATGTTGTTGCCCTTGAGCATGTTGTCCACATCGGCCACGAAATTTTCTATTTCGGAGCCCTTGGTGTCCATCAGCTGCTCCAGCAGGCCGTCGATGCGCTTGTACTCCTGTGGCTCGTTGTACTGCATCCAGACATCTTCCATCTCGCTCTTGATATTATACAAGCCAAGCCGGTGGGCCAGCGGGATGAATATGTACATAGTCTCGCTCAGGATCTTCTCGCGCTTGTATTCCGGCATATATTGGATTGTGCGGATGTTGTGCAGGCGGTCGGCCAGCTTGATGAGCACGATGCGGGCGTCGTCGTTGAGTGTGAGCAGGATTCGCTTGAAATTCTCTGCCTGGAGGCTGCGTGTGGGCTTTTCCTTGAGGTTGTCGTTGTCCAGGGCGGTCTTGATCTTGGTGAGACCGTCCACCAGGGAGGCGATTTTCTCTCCGAACACCTGACGGATGTCCTCGGCGGTGTATTCGGTGTCCTCTACAACGTCGTGAAGCAGGGCGGCACAGATCGATTTGCAGCCGAGGCCGATTTCCTGCACCACTATCTTGGCCACCGCGATGGGGTGGATGATGTAGGGTTCGCCGCTGCGACGGCGCACGTTGCGGTGCGCTTCGTTGGCAAACTCGAACGCCTTGAGCACGAGGTCGTACTGCTCCTGGTCGGCACAGCGCTTGAGGGCCGCCAGCCGCAGGGCTTCGAACTGCTGCCTGATTATCAGGTCGTCTTCTGCTGTAAAAGTACTACTGCTCATTGTCCTGTCCGTTTATCTGCGCGGCCTGTGCCGGCTTTTTGACGTTTTTGGCCCGTGTCGTGCGGCGTTTCTTGCGGCGGTCGCGACGGCGGTTGAAGAGTTCGTCCTTGTCGGGATCGAAATCATCGACGTGTTCGTATGAATATGTCAGGTATACTCCGAAGAGGATTATCTGCCAGCTGTAATTGAGCCATATCATCATCAGCGGGATGGCGGCGAAGGCGCCGTAGACGCCGCTCATACGGGTCACCATCATCTGCGTTTTCAGGTAGAGGAATTGCAGCAATATAAATGCCAGAGATATCAGCAGCGCCGATTTCAGACAGTCCCTGTACCTGACTTTGGTGTGCGGTATGAACTTGTACATAAGCGAGAATATCAGCACCGCCGCGGCATAGAAAATGACCCAGTAAAGCCAGGAGGCGAAGAACCGGATTACCTTGTACTTACTTATTTCGTCTATGAAGGCGGTGTAATAACCGGCGCCGTAGAGGAAGAAAATCAGCACGAAGGGAATCAGGATGAGTATCAGCAGATAGACTCCGACGCTCTTGGCAAAGTTGCGGCTGCGCTTAATGCACCAGATGTGGTTGAAAGTATCTTCTATGCTGAGCAGCAGCCAGATGACAATCCAGAGGAAGGCCAGGAAGCTGATGATGCCGAACACTCCGTTGCGGGTCTGGCGCACTATGTTGGTGGCCCAGCCCAGAATCATATCGGCTATGTGCTTGTTGTCGCCCAGGTAGGGTTGGATGAGGCCGAGCAGTTCGCGGTCCAGGCCGAAGCTCCATGAAACGAACAGGACGATGGCCACCAGCGGCACCAGCGACATGGCGGAATAGTAGCTCAGGAAGACCGACTCGCGGCCGATACGGCCGGTGAAGTAGCGGCTGGCGGTGAGGATGCCCACCTGGATGCGATGCACCACGTTTTCGCTGAAGCGCTGCGGCTTGGAAAAGTCCAGGCGCCAGATGTCGTAGGTCAAGAACTCGATGAGGTTCTTGACCAGCTCCACCAGATGTGAAAACCAGGACTTTATGCCTTCGAATGCGCTCATCTTCCTATCAGTTTATAGAAGGTTTCTTCGTCAATTATCTCAACGCCCAGCTGGGTCGCTTTCTTTACCTTGCTCTCGCCCGGCTTGTCTCCTGCCAGCAGGTAGCTGGTCTTGCCGCTGACGCTGCCGGGAGATGTGCCGCCGTGGGCCTCTATCATCGCCTTCAGATCTTCCCTGGAAATGGAGAAGACGCCCGATACAACTATCGATTTGCCTTCCAGGACATTGGAGATGGTTTCGCGTGCTGCGGCGCGCATCTGCAGGCCGTGCTCCCGGAGTTTTTCTATCAGGTTGAGGTTGCCCTCATCTGCAAACCAGTCGGCTATGGAGGCGGCCACAATGGGGCCGATGTCCTCTGTCTGGGCCAGCTGCTCCAGACTTGAGGCAGCCAGGGTGTCGATGTCGCCAAAGGCCTTTGCCAACGTCTTTGCGGTGGTTTTGCCCACGTGGCGGATGCCTATGGCATAGAGAACCCGCTCAAAAGGAACCTCTTTGCTGCGCTCTATGCTGCCCAGGAAGTTGTCGCAGGATTTCTCCTGCCAGCCTTCCAGTGCGAGCAGCTGCTCTTTGGAGAGTTCGTAAAGGTCGCTGAGCTGCCGGATGTACCCCAGGCTGTAGAGCTGGTTTATCGTGGCCTCGCCCGCCAGGATGTCCATGGCGTCGCGGCTTACGAAATGTACGAAGGCCGCCTTTATCTGGGTGGGGCATCCGGTGCGGTTGGGACAGTAGTGCCGGGCCTCGTCGTTGTCCCTTACCAGCGGGGTGCCGCAGTCGGGGCAGAGAGTGGGAAAGTCGGGTCTCTTTGCATCTGCAGGGCGCTTCTTGAGCTCTACGGCGGTAATCTTGGGGATTATTTCGCCGCCCTTCTCTACATATACCCAGTCGCCGATACGGATGTCCAGCAGGTCCATCTGGTCCTTGTTGTGGAGCGATGCCCGTTTGACGATGGTGCCCGAAAGGGGGACCGGCTCCAGATTTGCCACGGGAGTCAGGGCTCCTGTGCGGCCCACCTGATAGTCGATGCTCAGCAGCTGGGTGAGCGCCTGTTCCGGTTTGAATTTATATGCGGTGGCCCAGCGCGGACTTTTGGCGGTGAAGCCAAGCCGCTTCTGAAGGGCGAGGTCGTTGACCTTGATAACTACTCCGTCGGTGGCGTAGGGGAGCGCCTTGCGGCGGGAATCCCAATAGCTGATGTAATCCAGCACCTGGGCCGCCCCTTTGCGCACCTGGGATAGTTCGCTCACTGGCAGGCCCCAGCTTGCGGCGGCTGCGATTGTCTCGCTGTGTGTTTTGAAAGGGAGATTCTCTCCAAGAAGATGATACAGGACGCAGTCAAGGCCGCGGCCGGCGACCTGGGCGCTGCTACCCAGCTTAAGGCTACCGCTGGCGGCGTTGCGCGGGTTGGCGAATGGCTGTTCGCCGATCTCCTCTTTTTCTGCGTTGAGGGCGTCGAAGGCGGCATACGGCATAAATATCTCGCCGCGTATTTCAAACTCGCGGGGCCAGTCGCCCGGCTTTAACTGACGTGGTATCGTTTTTATCGTGAGGACGTTGTCTATGACATTATCGCCTTTGACACCGTCGCCGCGGGTCACCGCCTGCGTCAGGATTCCATCTTTATATGTCAGGCAGATGGCCACGCCGTCGAATTTCATCTCGCAGGAGTATTCCAACTCGCCGCCATTATCCGCCTCGAGTTTGGTGCAGAAGGCTTCCATATCCTCGCTGCTGTAAGTATTCCCCAGCGACAGCATCGGATATTTGTGCGTAATCTGTTCGAACTTGGCGGATGCCCGATCAGGTCGGGCATGACGCTCGGTATCGTCATTGCCGGCGTTGTTTCCGTCATTACCGGCGTTGTTTCCGTCATTGCCGGCGTCGCTTTCGTCATGCCCGGCTTGACCGGGCATCTCCGGCTCGGCAATATCGCTACCCACAACCTGCGTGGGGGAGTCGGGTTGCGCGAGGTCGGGATACATAGCCTCCAGAGCCTGCAGCTCCTGCATCTTGAGGTCGAATTCAAAATCGGTAATCACGGGGTTGTTCAGGACATAATAATTGTAATTATGCCTGCGCAATTCCTCGCTGAGCGCGTCTATACGCACTTTTGCGGCCGATTTTGAAATTTTTGCCATAATAATGGAATCTAAACGGCAAATATACTCAATAATCCGGTTTTTTTCTAACTTTGCGCTGCCTCTTTTTACGGGACGAACAATATTATTTATCAATACATTTTTATGAAAGATTCCATCATTATCCTTTGCGGCGGCGGCCCGGCTCCGGGTATGAATACCGTCGTTTGCTCCGTAGCAAAAACTTTCCTCACCAACGGTTATCGCGTAATCGGCCTCCACGGCGGTTATTCCGGGCTTTTCAGCAAGAATCCCCGCACAGAGGACATCGACTTCTTCAAGGCTGACGCATATTTCAACCGCGGCGGCAGCTATCTGCAGATGAGCCGTTTCAAACCCACCGACGAGGATTTTGAGAAGAATTTCAACCTGCCGCTGTTCCAGGAGAACAATATAAAGCTGCTGGTTACCGTGGGCGGCGATGACACCGCTTCCACCGCAAACCGCATCGCCAAGTTCCTCAGCGCCAAGAATTATCCTATCAGCAACATCCACGTTCCCAAGACCATCGACAACGACCTGCCGCTGCCCAACAACACTCCGACCTTCGGCTTCAATTCCGCCAAGGACGAGGGCGCGCACGTTGCCCGCACCGTTTACGAGGATGCCCGCACTTCCGGCAACTGGCTGCTGATTTCCGCTATGGGTCGTTCCGCTGGTCACCTGGCACTCGGTATCGGCGAGGCAACCCACTGCCCGATGACCATCATCCCCGAGATGTTCAACAAGACCGCCATCAGCCTGGACAAGATTGTCAAGCTGGCTATCTCCACCATCCTCAAGCGCAAGCTTCTGGGTATCGGATACGGTACCGTAGTTGTTGCCGAGGGTGTATTCCACGACCTCGATCCTCAGGAAATCAAGAATGCCGGCGTCACCATGACCTACGACGAGCACGGCCATCCCGAGCTTGGCAAGATCAGCAAGGCCGTCCTGTTCAACGACATTCTGGACAAGGAATTCAAGAAAATCGGCCTCAAGATCAAGACCCGTCCGGTTGAGATCGGCTACGACGTACGCTGCCAGGATCCTATCGCTTATGACCTGTCATACTGCTCTGAGCTGGCGATGGGTGCTTATGAGCTCTTCAAGAGGGGTGAGACCGGCTGTATGGTATATGTAGATGTCAACGGCGAGGCACATCCTCTCTACCTGAAGGATCTGCAGCAGGCCGACGGCAAGATTCCTCCGCGTCGCGTCGCTATCGACGGCGGTATCGCGCAGAACTATTACAACCACATCTGCCACTACATCACTCCCGCCGACTACGAGGCTGCCAAGGCACTTGTTCCCAACCCCGCAGAGTACGATTTCAAAAAGATTTTGAACTGGTAAGTTCTTGTCTTTCAGATATTAAGTTGCCCCCGCTAAAAAACGGGGGCAATTTTTTCCAACCTTTTGACTGCAACGCACGTCTAACAGGCGGTTAAACAAATTAATGATAATATTATGGAAGAAATTTTAGTTCCTATTTTCGTTTGCGTGGTTCTGCCGGTAGCACTTGTATTGCTGGGTGTGATTGCCCGCAGAAACGAGGTGAACCGCAAGACAGAAGTTGCCCTGAAGTCGATAGAGGCAGGAGTCCCCATCGATCCCACTTATTTTAAAACGACTACCAAAGAACGCAGCACCAAGAGGATGCTTCTGGGCCGCCTCACCGGCGCATGCATAGTTTCTCTGCTGGGCGTGGCATTCCTTGTTCTGGGATTCTTCGGGCAGAACATCATCGAAGGAGAGATTGACAGTTTCCTCTATTTCTTCCCGGCAGGCGTGTTGCTCGCGATAGGTATCGCCCTGTTTATCACCTATTTTGTGGGCAAGAAGATGCTCGCAAAAGAGGTAGAGGCAGAGGAGAAGGCGCTTGAGGATAAGTAATAGCGGATGACTTCTGAGCGGTTCATCGAGCTGATAAAGCCGGAGCAGGAGCCGTTGAGGCGGTTCCTGCTTGGCTTGTGCTGTGGCGACGGTGCAACCGCCGACGACCTGGCCCAGGACGCCTTGGTGCGGGCTTATGTTGCCTCCGGGTCGTTTCTGGGTCTGTCCAAATTCCGCACCTGGCTCTTCCGCATTGCCTACAACTGTTTCATCGATTATACCCGCCGCCGGCGCGACGCCCTTTCCGCTATGGACAGCGGCCCCGAGTTGCGGGTGGCAGCTGAAGACGGCGCCGACAGCGCTTTCCGCTATCAGCAGCTGTATGCCGCGCTGGACAGGCTTCCGGAGAAGGAACGCGCCGCAATAGTGCTGTTCTATTTCGAGGACCGCAGCATTAAAGAGATATCATCAATATTGGATATGCCCTCCGGGACTGTCAAATACCAGCTCAGCGTGGGCCGCAATCACCTTAGAGAATACATCAAGTTATGAACGACCAGCAGTTAGATTCTTTCCTTAAAGAAAACAAGCCCAGAGTGGAGTCCGACCCCACTTTTACACTTGAGGCCCGCCGGCGGATGGCCGAGGTGGAGGGCATCAAGGCCGAGGTGGACCGCACCCGCCGCAGCGGCAGGGTGGCGCTGATAGTGGCCCTTGTTTCCGGCATCATCCTGGGCGCCGTCGCCTCTGCCGTCGCATTTCTCTGGCCGATAGATCCCGCTGCGCTCGAGCACAGGCTTCTGGATACTGTAAGGACGGTTCTGGAACCTTACAAGAATTACATCCTGTTCTTCCTGGCCCTAATGATTACGGCCCTCTGCCTGGTATTGACATCGGGCCGCAAACAAGTTCTGCAATAGTAGTATGAGGGTAGTTATACAGAGGGTTTCCCGGGCATCGGTGACTATCGGCGGGGAGGTTCGCAGCGCTATCGGCGGCGGACTTCTTGTGCTTCTTGGAGTTGGCCCGGACGATACCGACGAAGACCTTGATTATCTGGTTAAAAAGACGGCGGCGCTGCGCATCTTCGACGACGAGGCGGGAGTTATGAACCGCAGCGTGGTGGAGGTCGGCGGCGACATTATCGTCGTGAGCCAGTTCACCCTGATGGCCGCCACGCGCAAGGGCAACCGTCCCTCTTATATCGGCGCCGCGGGTCATGAAAAGGCCGTGCCGATGTACGAGGCGTTCTGCCGCCGGCTTTCGGAGGCCATTGGGCGCACGGTCGGCACCGGCGAGTTCGGCGCCGATATGCAGGTGGAACTTGTCAACGACGGCCCAGTGACCATCTGCATCGATTCCAAAAACCGGTAGGGCCTCCTTATGAAGATTTCCCTGGACGGCCATTACGGCTATCGGCGGCTTATTGTTTCGTCGATTCCCAGCATCGCGATGATTCTGGTAGGCAGCGTCTACAGCGTTGTGGACGGCCTTTTCGTCTCCAATTTCGTGGGGACGACCGCCTTTGCGGCGCTGAACGTGATATGGCCGGCTGTAATGCTGGTCGGCGCCCTGGGACTTATGGTCGGCACCGGCGGCTCGGCGTTGATAGGCAAGACGATGGGCGAAGGGGACCGTGAGCGGGCGTCGGTAATCTTCAGTATGCTGGTGAAGTTCGTGATAGTGCTTTCTGTGGTATTTATGGTGCCGATGCTGCTTCTGATGGAGCCGCTGGCCCGGCTGCTGGGGGCTTCCGGAGAAATGGTGCATCAGTGCGTCATATACGGCAGCATCTGCACGATAGGCCTGCCGGCGTTTATGCTGCAGATGGCCTTCCAGTCGTTTTATATGGCGGCGGAGAAGCCGCAGCTGGGCACCACCATGTCAATTGTGTGCGCGGTGACCAATATGGCGCTGGACGCGCTGTTCATCCTGGTTTTCGGCTGGGGTCTTGCGGGCGCCGCGGCGGCATCTATGGTGGCGTGTGCCGTGGGCGGATTCTACCCGCTGTGGTATTTCTCATCGCGTCGGAACACCAGTTCGCTGCGGATGATATGGGCCGGGAGACCGTCCTGTACTGCCGTGGGCGGGCGCTATGCCGACAGTTCGCCCCGTCGTTCGTTGCTCGGGTTCGAGAGGGCTCCGCTGGTGCAGGCGTGTGGCAACGGCCTTTCGGAATACGTCGGCAATATCTCCTTCAATATTCTGGCAATCTGTTATAACCTGCAACTGCTTCGGATGATGGGCGAGAACGGCGTGGCGGCCTATTCCATCATCCTATACTACGGTTATATGTGCGCTGCGGTGTTCTTCGGCTACAACATCGCGGTGACGCCGATTATCGGCTTCAACTATGGCGCCGGCGACCGTGCCGAACTGCGGAGTCTGCTGCGGCGTTCGCTGACGGTGCTGCTGGTTTTCGGCGGGGTTATGACAGTTCTGGCGGAAATCTTTGCCGAACCTGCCGCGCGGCTGTTTGTGGGCTATGATCCCGAACTGACGGCACTGTCGGCCCACGCCTTCAGGCTGTCGATGCTCAGCTTTGTGATAGCGGGTGTCAACCTGTTCTTCTCTGCCTGGTTCACCGGGCTTAACAACGGCAAAGTCTCCGCCGTACTGTCGTTTGTCCGCAATCTGGTGCTGGAGCTGGGCTTCGTGTTCCTGCTGCCGGCGCTTCTCGGCCCTGACGGTATCTGGCTGGCCGTAGACGCCGCCGACCTCGTCTGCCTCATCCTCGGCATCGGCCTTGTCCTCAAGTACCGCAGGCAATACGGGTATTAGAATTTGCAGGGCAAAGTCAGGAGCTGGTACATCAAGGTTTTGGCGAGGCGGGCGTGACCCTTGGCGTTGGGGTGGAGGCGGTCGGTGTCGGAGCGGCGGAAGTAGGGCACCTGCGCTTCTACCATTGGGTTGACGCCGCTCACTGCAAAGAGATCGATTACCGGCACACTCCAAACAGCCCCCGTTTCCTTAATTGCATCGACATAGTCGCTGATATAGAGTCCCAGCCTATTGGGATAGGATTCGTCGGGCTGGATGTTCTCCGCACCGAAGGTGGCGTATGCCCGGTGGATCGGGGTGAGAATCACTATCTGCTTCTCGGGCCAGGTTTCCTTCAAAATAGACATCGAAATATTGATGCGGCCCTTCAATGTTTCGGGATCCTTCGACGGGGTGCGGCGCATCACATCGTATGTGGTGGCGCTATAGCCCAGCGCCATTACGACGGAATCGCGCGAATAGTCGTACCACTCGCCGATGGGGGTGTCAGTTACATAGTCGTTGGTGCCGATGAAGATCATAATGGCGTCGAAGTCGCTGCCGTGCTCGTCCTTCAGCTTTGAAATCTGGGCGGGAATGCCGCTCCAGCGGTCGCCGTTGACGCCGTATACCAGCGGCCGGATGTCCAGCATCTGCTGCAGGCAGCCCCAGTAGTGCCAGTCGTCGCGGCCTGTCCAGTCGTGTCCGGCGGGGACTTCTCCCGGGTCGGTGATGGAATCGCCCAGATAGGCTACGGTAGCACCTTGCCAGGGATGGCAAAATGTTGCAGATGAAGATGTTGTACTTTGGGCGCGCAAAAGTGCCGGCGCAATTAACAGACAGATGAGCAAAATGGTCTTTTTCATAGCCACGAAGGTACCAATTTTTATCAGAAAAAAGCGTACCTTTACCGATTGTGAGCAAGTTTATCTTATACCAGATGCTGCCGCGGGTTTTCGGGCAGCGGGAATGGGTGCCGGGCGGCTCTTATGTGCAGAACGGCAGCGGCAAGATGGCCGACATCACCGACGCCGTGCTGGCGAATCTGCGTAAGGATCTGCACGTTAGCGCGGTGTGGTATACCGGCATCATCCAGCACGCCACCAAGACCGTTTTCCCCGGCATAGAACCCTGCCATCCCGATCTGGTGAAGGGCGAGGCCGGCAGTCCGTACGCCATCACCGATTATTTTGACGTGGCGGCGGAACTGGCCACCGACCCGACTAAAAGGATGCAGGAGTTTGAAGACCTGGTGGCACGCACCCACGCCGCGGGGATGAAGGTGGTGATGGACTTTGTGCCGAATCACGTCTTCCGTCAGTTTCGGAAGCCTTTCTCCAAGATAAACTTCTACACTCTCTACGGCCAGTCGCTGAAGCTGCCCTTCCAGACCGACTACCGCGAAAGCCCCGCGCTGGGCACCGGCAACTGCCCCGGCACGGCGGAGCCGGCAATCACCGACTGGTACGAAACAATCAAGCTGAACTACGACAACAAGTACACCTGGAACATAATGCTGGACGTGCTGCTGTTCTGGGCCGGGAAAGGGGTGGACGGCTTCCGCTGCGACATGGTGGAGCTCGTCACCGCCGATTTCTTCCGCTGGGCCTTTACGCAGGTGCGTCACAAGTATCCGCAGACGTTCTTCATCGCCGAGGTCTACGACAAGAACAATTACCGCCGATATGCCGACGCCGGCTTCGATTTCCTATACGACAAATCGGGTTTCTACGATGCCCTGAAGGAGATTTGTGCCGGCAACCGCCCGGCCTACTGGCTCAGCGGCGAATGGCAGTTTCTGAGTGATTTGCAGCCGCGGATGCTGAACTTCCTGGAGAATCACGACGAACAGCGGGTGGCCAGCGACTTTTTCCTTGGCAGCGGCCGCAAGGCCCTGGCGCCGCTGGCGGTGTCGCTGTTGTTCAACACCGCGCCGTTCATGATCTACTTCGGTCAGGAATATGGCGAACGCGGAATGCAGGAAGAGGGCTACAGCGGCCGCGACGGACGCACATCGATATTCGATTATTGCTCCCTCTCCGGCGAGAAAGACGAAGAACTGTACGAACGATACAAAGAACTGACGGCCCTGGCGGTATCGCCGCTGTTTGCGGAGGGCAGGACCTACGACCTGATGTGGCTCAATCCCTCCAGCGACCGGTTCGATGCTGCGCGGCAGTTTGCCTTTATGCGCGGATATGACGGCCACGGCGCCCTCGTAGTGGCCAATTTTGACAACAGGCCAGTCAAGGTGCAGCTGAACATCACCCAGGACGCCTTCAACTATCTCGGCATCCCTGTGGACCATCACTTTTTTGAAACGATAGACATCCCGGCGGGCGACGCCGTTGTAATAAAGACCTTCAACGAATGAAAAGGATAGCCGTTTTATTGATAGCCATCTGTGCCGCAATCTGCGCCAACGGCCAGGCCACGCTTTCCCGCAAGAATCTGGATAATCCGGAAAAGTGGATCAAGACCGCCTTCGGCCGCGGAGTGGTGCCGCCGTTCTCCTTCGAATACGACGGCGTCCCAAGCGCCAGGTTCATCCGCAGTTGGAAATACTCCATCAGCAAAACCACTGCGCAGGGCGCCAATGCCGTGCAGTACAGTATCATCTATAAGGATCCCAAAAGCGGCCTGCAGGTGCGCGCAATCGTCACCGGCTATACCGACACCGGCGCCATTGAATGGGTGCTGCGCTTTGGGAATGCCGGCGGTGCCAGAACCGGCATCGTCAGCAATGTAAAGACGGCCGATTTCACCATTAAGGATAGGGCGGCGAACGGCTACAGCCTCCGCCGGCTGCGCGGCAGCAACGCCGACATCCACGATTTTGAGGTGGTGGAGGAGCCGCTGGGCGATGGCCAGAGCGTGAATCTCGCCACCCGCGGCGGCCGCAGTTCTGACATCATTTCGATGCCTTTCTTCAACCTGACTGCGCATGGTGCCGACTGCGGCCTAGTCTATGCCATCGGCTGGACCGGCAACTGGCGCGCCGATTTCACCGGCGGCCGTAACCAGTGCAGGATCGAAAGCGGACTGAAGGACGCTAGTTTCTACCTGGAGAAAGGCGAGGATGTCCGTACTCCGATGGCCTCCATCCTTTTCTGGAATGGCAGCGAGTTGATGGCGGGCCACAACGCCTTCCGCCGTCACGTGATGGCGCACCACAGCCATAAGGTCTGCGGCAAGCCATGGACGCCGCTTTGTGCCGGCCTGGACTACGGCGATCCCGCGCCCTGCAACGAATATACCTGCCTGACTGACCTTCTGGCCCGCGGAATAGTGCAGCGCCACAAGCAGCTGGACATTATGCCGGAGGTGTTCTGGCTTGACGCCGGCTGGTACGAGCCTCCGACCGGACCCGTCTTTAACGGGCAGTTCGGATGGCCCGCCGTGGGCACCTGGGTTGTGGACCGCGAGCGCTATCCCGACGGCTTCATCAATATGTCCAACCTGATGCACAGCTACGGTGCGCAGTTTATGGTGTGGTTCGAGCCTGAAAGGGTCGTAATCGGCAGCAAGTTCGCCACTGAACACCCCGAGTATATGCTGCGTCTGAAAGACCTTTCCGTGGTGAAAGATGTCTATAAGATGAGCGACAGCCTCACTGCCGATATGATAGAGGCCTACCGGCTGGACCGTCCAGAAAGGGAGCGGATGGTCTTCAACCTGGCGGACGACCAGGCGCGGGAGTACCTGTGCAAGTACATCGGTGACCTTTTGGAAGCCAACGGTATTGATCACTACCGGCAAGACTTCAATCTGGATTTCCTGGACCTTTACTGGGCAACTGCCGACGGAGCCGACCGCCGCGGTGTCACAGAAATGAAATATATCGAGGGGCTTTACAAGTACTGGGACTATCTGCTTAACCGCTTCCCGGGCCTCAGGATAGACAATTGCTCCTCGGGCGGCCGCCGCATCGACCTGGAGACCATCTCCCGTGCCGTGCCGCTCTGGCGCACTGACTACGGCTACGGCGAGCCGCTGGGCTATCAGTGCCAGACCTACGGCATCAATATGTTCCTGCCCCAGAGCGGCACCGCCTGCTACAACACCGACTTCTACACCGCCCGCAGCGGCTATTCCAGTGCCATGGTGGCGCATATTCCGGTGCTGCAGGGCGGATATGACGCCGCCGCCATCCGCCGCGTGTACGACGAATTCAAGGCGGTGCGCGAATATTTCCTGAAGGACTTTTATCCGCTCAGCGGCCTGGGTGACGTGACCGCCACCGACCGCTGGCTGGCATATCAACTGGACGACCCCGAGACCCATACCGGCTATCTGTTCGCCTTCCGCCGCCCCGACTGCACGGAGACGACATACAATGTCCGGCTGCACAATATGGACCCTGCGGTAAGGTATTTGCTGGTTAATTGCAACACCGGCGACCGCCTGGACGTGATGGGAGCCGACCTGCAGAATTTTACGGTGACGCTGCCCGACGCGCCCGATTCGATATTATACCGATATGAAAGGAACTAGACTTATATTGACCGCACTGGCTCTGGCGCTGACCCTAAGCGCCGCCGCCCAGGCACCAATCGCCCGCAAGGGGGCGGAGAATCCCGACAAGTGGATTCAGGCCGCGTTCGGCAAGGGTGCCGTGCCGCCGTTCTCGTTTACCCTGGACGGCGTCCCCAGCGAAAAATTCATCAAGGGTTGGGAATACAACAAGAAGAAACTGACCGCCAAGGAGCCCGGAAGCGTATGCTACGAGTTCTCTTACCGCGACAAGAAGAGCGGCCTCAAGGTGACCGCCACCGTCACCGGCTATACCGATTTTCCGGCGGTGGAGTGGGTGCTTCGCCTCTCTGCCACCGGCAGCGGCAATACCGGCCGCATCGCCAATCTCAACGCCGCCGATTTCTCCGTGAAGGAAAAGGGCGTGACGGATTGGAAGATGCGCCGTTGCAAGGGCAGCTGCGCCAGCGTCTACGATTTCTCGATTATAGAGGAGTCTTTGACGGAAGGGCAGAAGTTGAATTTGAAGACCGATGCCGGCCGCAGTTCAGACGAATTCGCCCTGCCGTTTTTCAATGTCACCGCCGGCGGTGCCGGAGACGGCTTCGTCTTGGGAATCGGCTGGACAGGCAGCTGGAAGGCCGATTTTGCCACCGCGAGCGGAGCCTGCACAGTGAAGATGGGACTCGAAAACGCCGATTTCTATCTAAAGAAAGGGGAGGATGTCCGCACTCCGATGGCCTCGGTGCTGTTCTGGACAGGCAAGGATGATATGGCTGGCCACAATGCGTTCAGGAAGTTCGTCCTGGCGCATCACAGCCGCAAGATAGACGGCAAACCGTGGACTCCGCTGCTGGGCGGCCTGGACTGGGGCGACCCTTCTCCCTGCAACGAATATACCTGTCTCACCGACGAACTGGCCCGTGCTATAGTACGCCGTTACAAACAGTTCGACATAATGCCGGAGGTGTTCTGGCTGGATGCCGGCTGGTACAGCACCCCGGAAGGCAATCACTTTGACGGTGATTTCCGCTGGGGGGAAGTCGGCAACTGGGAATGCGACAGCGAGCGCTTCCCCGACGGCTTCGTAAATATGTCCAACCTGATGCATTCATTCGGGTCTGAGTTTATGGTGTGGTTCGAGCCGGAGAGGGTGGTCAAAGGGACAAAATTTGCCACCGAGCACCCGGAATTTATGCTCCAATTGCCCGACGAGGACTATAACTGTCTGTTCAATCTGGCCGACGACAAGGCTGTGGATTGGCTGTGCAAATACATCGGCGACTTTATAGAAACCAACGGCATAGACCACTACCGGCAGGATTTCAACACCGGCCGCCTGGCCGAATTCTGGGCCGCCAACGACGAGCCGCACCGTCGCGGCATCACCGAGATGAAATACATCGAGGGGCTTTATAAGTATTGGGATTATCTTGAGAAGCGCTTCCCGTGCCTTCAGATTGACAACTGCGCCTCCGGCGGCCGCCGCCTGGATCTGGAGACGACCTCCCGCGCCGTTCCGCTCTGGCGCACCGACTACGACTATGGCGAGCCGCTGGGCTATCAGTGCCAGACCTACGGCATCAATATGTTCCTGCCGCTGAGTTGCACCGGACTCTACGAGACCGATTTCTACAATTCCCGCTCCAGCTACAGCAGTGCGCTGGTGATGAATTTCTCCCTGCTGGACGGCCGTCAGGACTCACGCGAGATGAAGCGGGTCTATGAGGAATACAAGAGCATCCGCGACCTCTATACCAAGGATTATTACCCGCTGAGCGGATTCGGCGATGTCACCGGAAAGGATATCTGGGTGGCATACCAGATGCACGACCCCGCCACCGGCAGCGGCTGCATCGTAGGCTTCCGCCGTCCCGACTGCGCCAAGTCCACTTATACGGTGAATCCCAAGGCCCTCAGCCCCAACGGCACCTATATAGTGACCAACTGCAACACCGGCGAGAGCAAGGAGCTCTATGGCGGCGATATGCTAAGCGGCTACGTCCTCTCGCTGGACGAAGCCCCCGATTCCATACTGATTAAATACGAGAAGGAATGAGAAAGATACTGTCACTGATATTTGTTTGTGCGGCAGTGCTTTGCAGCGGCCGTGCGATGGCGCAGGGCGTGATAACCCGCACCGGAATCGACAATCCGGATAAGTGGATCAATACCTACTTTGCCCAGGGCAAGGTGCCTCCCTTCTCGTTTGCATACGAAGAGATTAGTTCCGGCAAATTCATAACCGATTGGCGTTTCTCCAAGAAGAAAGTACCTTCTGCAAAAGGCGTTGTGGCCTACACCGCCACCTGGACAGAACCGAACGGCGTGCTGCGCGTGACCTGCGATATCAAGGGCTACACCGATGCCGGCGCGGTGGAATGGACGCTCAAATTCAAGAACCTGTCGCGCTACAACACCTCCAAGATTGCGGTGGTAAGGGTGGCCGACTACAAGGTGAGCGAGGACAACGCCAGCGGCTTTACCGCCCGCTGGGCAAACGGATACAACGACAACCGCGACGATTTCGTCCCCAACGAAACGGATTTGCGTGCTGGCGTGCTGATGGAGTTCACACCGGAGAAGGGTTTATCTTCTACCGGCGAAACGCTTCCTTACTTCAATGTCGAATCGCGCGGCGCCGATGCCGGCGTGGTGATGGCCATCGGCTGGACCGGTCGCTGGAATGCCCGTCTGACCGGCGTCACCAGCCTGGAATACAGGATGTTCGCCGGTTTGGAAAAGGCCAACTTTTACCTGAAGCCGGGCGAGGAGGTGCGTACGCCGCTGGTGGCTACCATCTTCTGGAAAGGCAGCGACTATGCCTGCGGCCAGAACGCTCTGCGGCGGTTCATATTAAAGTACCATTCGCCCCGCGTGAACGGCTCGCTCTGGGCACCGACGGTGGGCGGCTTTGACTTTGGCAGCCCAGCGCCGTGTGAGGGCAGCGCCTGCCTTTCTGAGGACCTGGCGCTGGCGGCGGTGAAGCGCTACAAGCAGCTGAACATTTTCCCAGACGTCTTTCTGATGGAGAACGGATGGTATTCCACCCCCGGCGAATGGAGTTTCAACGAGGATTTCTTCCCCGACGGCCTCGGGCGTCTTTCCGGCCTGATTCATTCCTATGGCGGCAAACTGATGCTCAGCATCGACCTGGAAAACATCAACAAGAACACTCAGCTGGCCAAGGACCACCCGGAGTTCATGCTGCTGGGCGGCAAGAAATACCAGTATATATTCGACTTTTCCCAGCCGAAGGCGGTGGACTGGCTTTGCAAGTATGTCGGCGATATGATGGAACGTGAAGGAGTGGACGGCCTTCTGTGCGACTTTGAAGGCGATCTGGCCCACTTCTGGGACCTGGCAGACGGCGTGGACCGCGCCGGTCTGGTGGAGATGAAGTATGTCGCCGGCCTCTATCGGTTCTGGGATTATATCCTCAAGCGCTTCCCTAACTGCGCGATGGACTGCACCGCCTCGATGGCCCGCCTGGACCTGGAGGCCGTTTCGCGCAGCGCCATCGTCGGCCGCGGACGTGCCCTGAGCCCCGAAATGGCCCAGTGCCAGAACTACTCCCTGAATCAATATTTCCCGCTACAGTGCTCCGTTGCCACCGATGCTGATGCTTACGACACCCGTTCCCGTTTTGGAGGGCTTCTGTCGATGGGTTTCAGCCTGTTCGGCCGCGGCCTCAGCGGAGAACAGATGCAGGATCGGTACAAAGAGTATAACGATATTAATAACTGCCTGCTGGGCGACTATTACCCGCTGGTCGGCCTGGTGGCCCAGCGTCACGAAGACCGCTGGATTGCGGAGCAGTTCCACGACCGCGCCTCGGGCAGCGGAATAGTTGTGGCTTTCAGAAGAAGTTTGGCAGAAAATGTTACATTTGCAGCGGGATTGAAAGGCTTGGATCCGGATGCCGTTTACGAGCTGTACGACTGTGACGCCGGCACCCGCACCACGGCGAGCGGCCGCGAACTGATGAAGGGCTACAGGATTCGCCTGGAAGAACCCCGTTCAAGCGTAATTATTAAATATAAACGCAAATGAGGCAATTAGACGTTAATTTCATGCATCCAGCAGAGCAGATTGCCGTCATTATCAAGCGCATCTACCGCAGCGGAATGACCACCACCTCCGGTGGAAACGTTTCTATCCGCGACGACAACGGCGACATCTGGATAACTCCTTCTGCAATAGACAAGGGCACTCTCAAGCCCTCCGACATAATGAGGGTTACGGCCGACGGAGAGATAATCGGCCCCTACAAACCTTCGTCTGAATATCCTTTCCACAGGGCAATCTACAACACCCGGCCGGAAATCCGCGCCATAATCCACGCCCATCCTCCGGGACTGGTGGCGTTTTCTATAGCGCACAAGATTCCCAACACCAACATCATTCCCCAGGCCCGCGACATATGCGGCGAGATAGGGTATGCCCCCTATGCCTGCCCCGGCAGCGAAGAACTGGGCAAGAAGATCTCCAAGGTCTTTGAGGATGAGAAATATAAGGCTGTGATTCTGGAGAACCACGGCGTGGTTTTGGGCGGCAGCGACCTGATGGATGCCTACCAGCGTTTCGAGACTCTCGAATTCTGCTGCCGCACCATCATCAATGCAGAGCACTTCGGCGGCATAAACACCTTGACCGATGCGCAGATTGCCGACTTCCACAGCCGCATCCCGCACAACATAATGCACTTTATGGACGTGCAGCACCCCAGCGACGAGCGGGCGATGCGCGGCCAGATGGTGGATATGATTCACCGTTCGTGCGACCAGGGGCTTATGATATCGACCTACGGCACGGTGTCGATGCGCTGGAAAGGCAACGACTTTCTGATTACCGCCACCGGCAAGCCTCGCTGGGATATGCAGCGCGAGGATATCGTCCAGATCCGTGACGGTATGGCCGAGGTGGGCAAGATTCCCAGCCGCAGCGTGGCGCTCCATCAGCGCATCTATCAGAAGAATCCTCATATCAACTCCATCATAACCACCCAGACTCCGAACCTTATGGCTTTTGCCGTTTCGGGCAAGAAGTTTGACGTGCGCACCATCCCGGAGAGCTGGATTTTCCTCAAGGACGTGCCGCGCCTGGAGTTCAACGAGCATTATGAGAATCCCGACAAGGTGGCCGACATTCTCTCGAAGAACCGCGCCATTATGGTCAACAACGACTGCTTTATAGTGACGGGCGACGCCCTGATGCAGACCTTCGACTATTTGGAGGTCGCCGAGTTCAGCGCCCATTCGCTGGTTATGGCCACCGCCATCGGCCAGCTGAAACCCATCACAGACAAGGAGATCGAAGAACTTAGAATAGCATTTAATGTAAAATAATGGAACCATACAGAAAGGCCAGCCTTATTCTTGAAGACGGAACGGTCTTCGGCGGATATGCCTTCGGCGCAGCACGCCCGGCATCCGGCGAGACCGTTTTTTCTACCGCAATGGTAGGATACACCGAAACCCTTACCGATCCCTCGTTCCAGGGACAGATACTCTGCGTGACCTATCCGCTGATTGGAAACTACGGAGTGCCAGTTATGGAGCGCGACGAGGACGGCACTATCCGCGGCTTCGAGTCGGAATCGATACACGTCCGCGGACTGGTCATCGGCGACCTTTCTGTCGATTTCAGCCACTGGAGCGCCGCCATCAGCCTGGACGAATGGCTCCGCAGGGAGAACGTCCCGGGCATCTGGGGCGTGGATACCCGCGCGCTTACGCAGAAACTGCGCGAGAGCGGCTCTATGCTGGGCCAGATAGTGATGGAGGGCGAGGAGCCGGTCAAGGTGCTGGACGACCCCAACACCCGCAACCTGATAGAAGAGGTTTCCTGCAAGGAACCCATCCGCTACCGAGAAGGTGCCGGACGGAAGGTGGTGGTGATTGACTGCGGCATCAAGCACAACATAATCCGCTGCTTGATAGCTACCGGCGCCGAGGTTATCCGCGTCCCTTGGGACTACGATTTCAACGCCGATCCTACGATGAAGGATTGGGACGGCCTGTTCATCTCCAACGGCCCTGGCAATCCCGACTACTGCGGCATCACGGTAGACCATATCCGCGAGTCGATGGCCCTCGGCAGGCCTATCTTCGGCATCTGCATGGGCAACCAGCTACTGGCCAAGGCGGCCGGCGCAAAGACATACAAGCTCAAATACGGCCACCGCGGCCACAACCAGCCGGTACAGATGGTCGGTACCGACCGCTGCTTCATAACGAGCCAGAACCACGGTTTCGCTGTGGATGATTCCACTTTGAACTCCGACTGGGAACCCTGGTTCAAGAACCTGAACGACGGCACCAACGAGGGCATTCACCACAAGAGCAAGCCCTTCTTCTCGGTGCAGTTCCATCCCGAAGCCTCCAGCGGCCCGCTGGACACCCAGTTCCTTTTCACCAAATTCGTTTCAATGCTTTAAGTCGCTATGGATACATCAATCAAGAAAGTTTTGGTTCTGGGCTCGGGAGCCCTCAAAATAGGCCAAGCCGGCGAGTTTGACTACAGCGGCAGCCAGGCATTGAAGGCGATGAGGGAAGAGGGTATCAAAACGGTCCTCATCAATCCCAATATCGCTACGGTACAAACGTCGGAGGGCATTGCCGACAAGGTTTACTTCCTCCCCGTGACTCCGTTCTTCGTGGAGAAGGTAATCGACCGCGAGCGGCCCGACGGCATCCTGCTGAGTTTCGGCGGCCAGACCGCACTCAACTGCGGCGTGGAGCTCTACCGCGGCGGCATCCTCGAAAAGTACGGCGTCAAGGTGCTCGGCACCCCGGTGCAGTCGATAATCGACACCGAGGACCGCGAGGCATTTGTGGAGAGGATGGAGGAGATCGGCATCAAGATTATCCGTTCTTCCGCCGTCAACAGTGTGGAAGAGGCGGCTGCGGCTGCGCGTGACCTGGGTTATCCGGTTATTCTGCGTGCGGCATACGCCCTGGGCGGCCTGGGCAGCGGCTTCTGCGATAATGAGGAGCAGCTGATTACTCTGGCGGAGAAGTCGTTCTCATATTCGCCTCAGGTGCTGGTAGAAAAGTCCTTGAAGGGTTGGAAGGAGATTGAATTCGAGGTGGTTCGCGACCGCTACGACAACTGCATCGCGGTCTGCAACATGGAGAATTTTGACCCGCTGGGTATACATACGGGTGAGAGTATCGTGGTGGCGCCCTGCCAGACGCTTGACAACCACGACATCAACCTGCTGCGCGAACTTGCCATCAAGATTGTGCGTCACATCGGCATCGTGGGCGAGTGCAACGTGCAGTATGCCTACGACCCCGGTAGCGATGACTACCGCGTCATCGAACTGAACGCCCGTCTTTCGCGTTCGTCGGCTCTGGCTTCCAAGGCTACAGGCTATCCGCTGGCGTTCGTGGCTGCCAAACTCGGCCTGGGCTACGGCCTGCACGAGCTCAAAAACTCTGTAACAAAGACCACACCTGCCTTCTTCGAGCCCGCCATCGACTATATAGTCTGCAAAATTCCCCGCTGGGATTTGGGTAAATTTCACGGTGTATCCCGCAAGATCGGCTCCAGCATGAAGAGCGTGGGCGAAGTTATGTCCATCGGCCGCAGCTTTGAGGAGGCGCTTCAGAAGGGCCTGCGAATGATAGGGCAGGGGGCGCACGGTTTCGTGGGCAACAAGGACCTTGGAATTGAGAATGTAGACGAGGCTCTGCGCGAGCCTACCGACAAGCGTATCTTTGTGCTGGCCAAGGCTTTGCAGCAAGGATACACGATAGACCAGATATACGAGCTCACCAAGATTGACCGCTGGTTCCTGTTCAAGCTGCGCAACATGGTCAACACCGAGGCGGAGCTGCAGAAGTACAACCGTGTAGAGGATGTGCCTTTCGAACTGCTAAAGCTGGCCAAGTGCCAGGGCTTCTCCGACCATCAGCTGGCCAGGGCCTTCTACAAGGATATGGACGATATCGAGTCGGCTCAGGACGCCGTCCGCGCCCACCGCAAGAAACTGGGCATCGTGCCTTGCGTCAAGCAGATAGACACCCTGGCGGCGGAATTCCCCGCTCAGACCAACTATCTGTATCTCACCTATAACGGAACTAAGCACGATATCGAGTTTTACGACGACGGCAAGAGCGTGATTGTGCTGGGCAGCGGCGCCTACCGTATCGGCAGCAGCGTGGAGTTTGACTGGTGCAGTGTCAACGCCCTGCAGACCATCCGCAAGAGCGGCTGGCGGGGCGTTATGATCAACTACAACCCCGAGACCGTATCCACCGACTACGACATCTGCGACAGGCTATATTTCGACGAATTGAGCTTTGAGCGGGTAATGGATATATACGAGCTGGAGAACCCTCATGGAGTGATTGTTTCCGTGGGCGGCCAGATTCCCAATAATCTGGCGCTGAGGCTCCATAATCACGATGTTAAGATTCTGGGCACCAGTGCATTGGATATTGACCGCGCAGAGGACCGCAACAAGTTCTCTTCTATCGTAGACGAGCTTGGAATAGACCAGCCCAAGTGGAAGGAGCTGACATCGCTCTCCGACATCCACGCATTCGTGGAGGAAGTGGGCTATCCCGTGCTGGTGCGCCCTTCGTACGTGCTTTCCGGCGCGGCGATGAACGTCTGCTACAGCGACGACGATCTGGAGCGCTTCCTGGCAATGGCGGCCGAGGTTTCGCAGAAGCACCCCGTGGTGGTAAGCGAATTCATGCAGCGCTGCAAGGAGATTGAGTTCGACGCGGTGGCCGACGGCGGCAACATCCTGGCCTACGCCATCAGCGAGCATATCGAATTTGCCGGCGTTCACAGTGGCGACGCCACCATCGTTTATCCGGCACAGAAGATATATGTCAAGACGATGCGCGACATCAAGAGCGTGGCCCGCAAGATTGCGGCGGCGCTGCACATCACCGGTCCCTTCAATATCCAGTTCCTTGCCAAGGAGAACTTCGTGAAGGTAATCGAGTGCAACCTGCGCGCTTCGCGTTCCTTCCCGTTCGTCAGCAAGGTCTCCAAGATCAATCTGATAGAGTTGGCCACCCGCGCCATGATGGGCGAGCATCCCGCGCCGGTGAGCAAGGATGAATTCGACTTCGACTACGTCGGCATCAAGGCCTCCCAGTTCTCGTTTACCCGTCTGCTGCAGGCCGACCCGGTGCTGGGCGTGGATATGGCCTCAACCGGCGAGGTGGGCTGCCTGGGCGACGATTTCGACGACGCGCTGCTAAAATCCATCGTTTCAGTGGGTTATCCCGTGCCTAACAAGGCAATCCTTATTTCTTCCGGTGATGCCCAGCAGAAGGCGTCCATGCTCGATGCCTGCCACCTTCTCTTTGACAAGGGATACAAGCTCTACGCCACCGGCGGCACCCAGCGCTTCCTGCAGGAAAACGGAATCGATGCCGCCCGCGCCGTATGGCCCAGCGAATACGAGCAGGATCCTTCGCTGGCGGATAAATTCGACACAGCCCTGGATTTGCTTGAAAACAAGAAGGTCGACCTGGTAATCAACATCCCCAAGAACTACACCCGAGTGGAGCTTACCAACGGCTACCGCATCCGCCGCGCCGCAGTGGACTTCAACATCCCGCTGATTACCAACGCCCGCCTGGCCACCGCCTTTGCCCGCGCCTTCTGCTCAATGACTATGGACGATCTGTCCATCAAGACCGCCGACGAGTTTTCGCTGTAGGATATGGCAAGGATTTACGTCGCATCCAGCTGGCGGAACCAGTACTTCCCCGAGGTGGTCAGTGCTTTGAGGGAGGCCGGCCACGAAGTGTACGATTTCCGCAACCCGCCGCACGGCGGTAATGGGTTTAAGTGGACCCAGATCGACGAAAACGCCCCGAATTGGACGTTTGCTGAGTATTCGGCAGGGTTGCACCACCCGAAGGCAGAAAGGCAGTTTAAGGCCGATATGGAGGCCCTGGAATGGGCCGATACCTGCGTGCTGGTTCTCCCGTGCGGCCGCAGCGCCCACACCGAAGCGGGCTGGATGGCCGGCGCCGGTCGCCGCGTAATAGCCTACATCCCTGAAATGGTCGAGCCCGAACTGATGTACAAACTCTTCGACTCCGTCGTCGGCACCCTGGAAGACCTGATTAAGGCTCTGTAATTATTCCACTATTCTTCCGGTGATTTCGCCGCTGCAGCCGGCGGCGTTTGCCTCGTCGGTGTCGATGTGCATAGCCAGGGCATATTTTGGAGAGACGCGCACTACGGTGTCGCCGAAAATCACCTTGCGGCCGGTTTCCTGCTCGACTTCGACATTGACTATCTGGCCGTTTACAACGCCGAAGGCCTCGGCGTCTTCCGGAGTCATATGGACGTGACGCTTGGCCACGATGACGCCTTCTGCAAGGTCAACCTCGCCACAGGGGCCGATGAGTTTGCACGGGGCGCTGCCGGCCACGTCGGCGCTCTCGCGCACCGGGGCCACAATGCCCAGGGTGCGGGCGTCTGTAAATGAAACTTCTACCTGATTCTCGGGACGTACGGGGCCCAGGATGGACATCTTGAGGCTGGACTTGGGTCCAACCACCTCCACCTTCTGAGTGGTCGCGAACTGACCGGGCTGGGAGAGGGCCTTCTTGAATTCGAGCTCGGCGCCGGGGCCGAAAAGTATTTCCAGAGTTTCCTGTGTGACGTGCAGATGACGTGCAGAAGTTTCGATTATGAAGTTCATTTCTGTGTAAATGTTATATAGTCTTAGAATGGATATCCGATGCCGAGGTGGATGGCGAAGCCGTCTTTGCCGAACCACTCACGCGGCGCCAGCCAGCGCTGCAGTTCCGGGTCGTAACCCTTGATGCCGAGGTCCACGCGGATAAGCAGCAGGCCGAAGTCCAGACGGGCGCCGGCACCCCAGCTCATTGCGGTGGATTTGGCGAGGTTCTCAAATGAGAAAACGGAGAGCATATACTCCTCATCTACAAAACTGGGATCTTTGGGGAGGTTCCAGATGTTGCCCACATCGGTGAACAACGCACCGTCCAGCTTCCAGAACAGCGGGAAACGCCACTCCACGTTGGCTTCCAGACGCATATCGCCGACTTGGTTGTATATCAGGAACTTTTCGTCCAGAGGGGACATGCCGGGACCTACGGTGCGGGACTGCCAGCCGCGCATCGAGTTGGCGCCGCCGGCATAGAACATCTGTTCCAGAGGCATCGAGAACAGCGAATTGCCGTAGGCGTAGCCGATGCCGGCCAGGAATCTGGTGGCCAGCGCCATCTTGTTTTCGCGGCCGAATCGGAGAGTCTCCACTGCGCTTACCTGTGCGCGTAGGTACTGTGAATATGGAATGCCCCATACGAGCTTCTGGCCGCGCCTGTTCTCTTTCCAGAGGGCCTTCATCGAATTCAGCAGCAGACCGGACGAAGAAGCGTCGGCACGGACGTAAAAGTAGCTGTTCTTGGGATTTACGGCGGGGTCAGTGGTGTAGTATACCGATGCCGTGGTACCCAGGTCAAAATGGTCCTGATACTGATATTGCAGATAGCTGCTGTTGAGGTTCGTATAGAAATCGTGATCAATGTCGGTGATTTTGATGATGCTAAGGTGAGGAATGCTCACCGAATAGCGGAGGTTGCGGCTTTGGCTCCAGCTGTAACCGTAGGTGCCGGAAAGGATGTAGCGGGTATACTCCGGCCGGTTCTGGTAGTTGTACGCCAGCGAAATGTCGGTGCTGGGCAGGGCGGGGGTGCGGCTGCCTATGAAGGGCAGAAGCAGCAACCGTGGAAACTTCAATCCGGCGGTGATAGCATACTCGTTGCTGCGGGCTGGGTCGTTTATCTTGAACTGGAAATTGCCGCGGAAACCGAGGCTGAGGACTTCGCCGCCGTGGAAGATGTTAAAGTGATTGTAAGTCAGGGAGGGAGTGAGACCGATCAGGCCGCTGGAGTTGGTGGAGGCATCCATATTCACCTCAAAATTCTGCAGCTTGGACGGTGTCAGGGTAATTACGCAGTCGACCTGGCTGGTGGAATCCACCGGAGTGAGGCTGATGTTGACGGTGTTGAAGATATGGTTGCCGGCAAAGCGCTGGTATGTGGTGTTGATGAGTTCCTCGCTGTACATCATCCCGCTCTTGATAAGGTTGATGTTGTCCAGGAAATCGCGGCGCACGTTCATATTGCGGGGAACATCGTAGCTGACGTTTCGCACGGTGTAGGGGGTGAGCTTGCGCGCCTGGGAAGGGACTTCGTTGCGGGTGTAGTTGCGCAGTTCAACTTTGAGCAGCGCCGTGTCCCGCACCGCCGTGGTGTCGGCAAAATTGAACATGTGGTTCTTCGAGAAGCCGTAGTATCCCTTGCTGCGCAGCAGGGTCGCGATACGCTCCGCCTCCTTCTCCAGACTCTCTTCAGAAAGCGGATCACCTATCTTCAAAGTATGATTCGGCGTGTCTTCTTCGTATATCTGACGTATGGCGTCGTCTGCAATTGCATATGTGATATCCTTCACCGGATACTGCTTGCCCAGGGTCACGATATACTTTACGGTGGCCTTGTGGTTCTTGCGTACCACGGCGGTATCGATTCTGGAATTATAGTATCCCTGATATTCAAGGTGGCGCAGCATGCCGTTGCGGCTGGGAGTTATAAGCTGGTCGTCAAAGAGCACCGGCTTGGCAAACAGCCACCGCAGTCCCATGTTCTGATTGGCCTTTTCGCTTTGTTTGAGATAGGCGGAAAGTTCACTCTTGGGATAGGTGCGGGAATTGGTGATGATTATCTTGTTCTTGCTCAGGAGATACTCGTTTTCGGCAAAGACATACGACTGGGCGCACGAAACGGCCAGCAGAGCGGCCATCGCCAGAAGCAGCAAGGAGTATGCAAGTTTGAGCCGATTCATATACAATATATTACACAAATGTAATTATTTTTTACTTTTGTATGTATGATTTCCAAGGCAGAAATAAAAAGGATACACGCCCTGCGCGCCAAAAAACAGCGCGATGAGAGCGGCCTCTTTGTGGTGGAAGGGGAGAAGATGGTGGCCGAGGCGCTCGCCAGCGGCTTTGAAGTGGAGAATGTCTACCGCACAGAAGATATTGGCGAGGAGGCGATGAGCCGCATCACTATGCTTTCCAGCCCCTCTCCGGCGCTGGCGGTGGTGCGTATTCCCCAGTCACCTTCCAAGGACGATATAGACGCCCTGATAGCTTCCAAACCGCTGTGCCTGGCGCTGGATTCGGTGCGTGACCCCGGCAATCTGGGCACCATCGTCCGCATTGCCGACTGGTTCGGCATAGACGCCATATTCGCCTCGCCCGACACTGTGGAATTGTACAACCCGAAGACGGTACAGGCCACCATGGGGGCCATCTTCCGCCGCAAGGTAATCTACTGTGCACTGCCGGCGGTGGCCCGGCGTTTTACCGAGGCGGGGATGCCGGTCTACGGCACTTTCCTGGACGGCAGCGACATCTATAAAGAGGATCTGTCGTCCTCCGGCCTGATAGTTATGGGCTCCGAATCCAACGGCATAGGTGCCGAAATGGCGGCGCGGGTCACCCATCGGCTCTTCATCCCGCCTTATCCGCGCAAAAGCGAAGGCGGCAGCGAATCGCTCAATGTTGCAATCGCCACCGCCGTCACCTGTGCCATATTCAGAGGGGGCTCCGCCCCTACACCCCGCCGCTCCGCGCTGGCTATTCATTAATCCTACCCGCACGCGCTTCGCTATCGCCTGCAGGCGATTGTTAGGCGGCGCTATCTCACTACCTTGGTAAAGACGGGGTTCTGCCCCTCTTCTACGGTTACGTATACCTTAACGTCGCCCATCGGGGGGAAGTCGGGCCTGTCCTCGCGCGGAAGCGGAGTGGCGGTAAATAGGTACTCGGTGCCGTTCTCAATTGCGCGGGATGCCACCTTGGCAGCCTTTGCGTTCAGCATTGGATAACCGTTTACTGCGGCGTCAAAGATGGCTGCCTCCTCTTCGCTTACAGGGTGTTCATCGCCGAACTCTTCAGGCTGGAAAAAATCTCCCTCTATGAATCCGCCCGCCTTCAGGAAGTTGTCAACCTCCTTTTCTATGGCTGCCACGCGGGCTGCGCGGACGCCGTAGCCGGGCAGGATCTCGGCCTCGGGCTGCGCTGCTTTGAGGTCGCGGACACTGGAGTCGAGGCCGCCGCTGCCGAAGCTGCAGAAGGGAACTATCTTCTTGCCGGCAAGGTCGGCAGAAGCGATGAACGCGCCCATAGGCGGGGCGTATGTGCCGAACCAGATGGGGTAGCCCAGATAGATGACTTCATAGTCTTCCAGATTGGCCTTGATCGGCTCAATTTCCGGAAGAATGCCATCTTCCCGCTCTTTCATACAGCGGGCTATTGTGGTGTCAAAATCGCCGTCGTATGGTGTTACGGCCACGATTTCTTCCGTGTCAGCACCGGTCTTGGCAGCTATCGCCTCGGCCACGGCCTTGGTGTTGCCAGTCTGGGAATAGTAGAGTACCAGCGCCTTGGGCGCCTTCTTATCTCCGCAGGATACTGCGGCAAACATTGCAGCGGCAATTGCCATAATTCGTATCAGTCTTTTCATATCAGTTATTATTGTCGTATAACAAAATTAACAATTATTTGCAGTTTTTTCTAACCTTTACGGCCGGTTTTGCGTCTATTGGTAAAACTGATTTGAAAAATGAAAAGACTGATTGTTGTTTTGATGATGATTATGACTGCGCTGAGCGCGGTCGCAAAGAATGACTGGAAAGGGAAAGTTGTGGACGTCAATGGCGACCCTGTGGCGTATGCAACCGTGGCGGTGCTCTCAAAGACAGATTCTACTATAGTATGTGGCGCCATGACCCAGGTGGATGGCACTTTCAATATTGTTACCAAAGAGAATGACGGAATAATGATGGTGGCCCTGCTCGGCTACAAGACGGTTTTTTTGACGCCTGTAGATGGCGCATTGATTACCCTTGCCGATGATTCGACGCTGCTCGAGAGCGCGGTGGCAACGGCGATTATACCAAAGACCAAACTGACCGGCGAGGGAATCCAGACCGGTGTCCGCGGCTCCATACTTGAGAATGTCGGCACCGCGAAGGACGTGCTGTCAAAGACTCCGGGTATCGTCAAGAGTGCCAACGGAATAGAGGTGATCGGCAAAGGTGCTCCGCTGATTTATATCAACGGTCACAAGGTCAACGACCTCAGCGAACTTGACCGTCTCCAGAGCAATGAGATCCAGAGCGTCGAGGTCATTTCCAACCCTGGCGCGCAGTATGATGCCACCGTCAAGGCGGTGGTCCGCATCCGCACCATCCGACGTCAGGGAGAAGGTTTCGGCTTTGACCTGAATGCATCCGACGCGCAATCGCTGCGCTGGGCCAAGGGAAATGACCAGAACGCTGCGATAAATATGAATTACCGCACCGGCGGCGTGGATCTTTTTGCCGGGGTCAACTTTGCCGGAAATACTTTCCTCCAGCAAAGCTATCTGGAGAAAGCCTCTTTCGGACGAAAGGCCGGTGAAGACTGGCTGTTCGAGAACAAGGGCGACCTGGAGGGTGTTTTTTTCGGGAAGGATGTGTATGGCAACACCGGCGTCAACTATCAGATTGCCGACAGTCACTTTGCCGGAGCAAAGGTTGAGTGGGGCCGTAAGCTGCAGAATGATGTGACCACAACCATCAACGACAATGTCTACGAAAACGGCACCTTGATTGACCGGCTGACGACTGTTTCAGATGACTCCCTGAGCGACAAACCCTCTTACAATATCGGGACAAACCTTTACTACAACGGCCTCTTTGGAGGCAAACTCGGAGTCGATGTGAACCTGGATTATTACGGAAATGCCAATAACTCAATATCTGTATCGGAAGAGGTGAGTGAAATGAGCCAGGACGCCCGGATTACCTCCGACAGCGAAAATGTCGGCCGTATGTATGCCGCCAAGGCGGTTGTCTCTTATCCCATCTGGATGGGGCAGCTGCAGGTCGGCACGGAGGAGACATTCTCCCGCCGCAGCGACGAGTATTACATCTCGGGTATCGATATACCTGCATCCAGGGCTTTGGTGAGGGAGGATATCTATGCAGGATTTGCGTCCTACGGTTTCATGCTTCCCAAGGCGGGTATGTTCAACGCCGGGGTGCGCTACGAATATGTGGATTATCTGTACGAGGATGCTCTTGATCCCGACAGCAATATTCCCCGCCGGTACGGCAACTGGTTCCCGACATTCTCATACGCTGGTTCCGCCGGCCCGGTGCAGTTGATGCTCAACTACAGCGCCAAGACCCGCCGTCCAAACTACGATAATCTCTCCAGTGCAATCCGCTATAACAGCCGTTACATCTGGCAGAGCGGAAATGCCCAGCTGCAGCCGGAACTCTCCCACAATATCGGCCTTACAGCCATCTGGAAATTCGTTACGATGATGGTCAATTATACCCGCACCGACGATGCCATCATGGCATGGTCGTCGCCCTACGGCAATGATGGAGTAGTTCTGGTAAAACCCCGCAACATTGATACACCATACCGTTATCTGGCAGCATACGTCAATCTGACGCCCACCATAGGTATCTGGACCTTGAACTACACGCTGGGTGTACAGCCGCAATGGCTCACCATAAACGCTCCCGACGCACGGGAAGAGTCGGGATACAGGGTGACAAAGTTCAATGACAAACCCATGTTCATGGGAGAACTGTTCAATACCTTCAGTTTCAAGGGCGGCTGGCAGCTTGAGTTGGGCGCTACGGTGTTGTCCAAGTGCTACACGCAGAATATCGAGCTTACCCGCGCTTACTGCGATATAACAGCTGCAATTCAGAAGACTCTGCTCAAAGACGGTTCCCTGATACTCCGACTGGAGGGTGCCGATCTGGCCGGTCTGGCCCGTCAGGATGCCAATACCGACTTTGGCAACCACACAATTGTTCAGACAAACAGGTTCGACACCCAGAAGATAAAGTTCTCTCTTCGCTACAGATTCAATACCGCCAATAGCAAGTACCGCGGAACGGGCGCCGGTACCGACACGAAGAGCCGATTGTAGATTTTATAATCGGGGATTATAGACTATATTTGTAATCACTTTGATTCCCGATATGAAACGTTTCCCATTGATACTTTTGATGCTGCTGGCTGCTGTGCAGTCGTTTGCAGCAGGCTTTGACAGCAATTTCAAGAATTCCACCCTTCGGCTGGACTACATCCTGGCGGGCAATGCGTCCCGGCAGGATGTCTATTTACAGGAGATATGCCGCACAGGCGAGTGGGCTGGCCGCAGATATCATCTGGACAGCCTGCTGCTGGAGGGCAACGCACAGGTCTACGTGCGTTCTCTTGAGGGCGAATTGCTATATGCCCAGAGTTTCTCCACGCTCTTCCAGGAGTGGCTCACCACAGAGGAGGCTTCGCGCCTGAACAAGGCTTTCGAGTGTCCGGTGGTGATTCCAGAACCTAAGCAGAAGGTCAAGGTGGAGTTGCGCCTGAACGACCATCACCGCCGCAAAGCGGCCTCGATGGAGTTCGTGCTGGATCCGGAGGATATACTGATACGCAAGATCGATGGCAACGGCCTGCCGTGCAAGATTCTGATGGAGGGCGGCGACCTTGACAGTCATTACGATATCGTCATTGTGGCCGAGGGCTATACTCCGGCGGAGGAGGCCAAGTTCTTTGCCGACGCCGAGCGCCTGAACAGTTTCCTGTTCATCCACAATCCATTCAAGGAACACGCTTCCCGCTTCAACGTGCGGGCGGTATTCGCCCCGTCTAAAGATGCCGGTCCCAGCCAGCCCGCCAAAGGCGACTGGAAAAATACCGCCACGGCCTCCAATTACGACACTTTCTATACGGAGAGATATCTTACCACGTCGTCTTTGCGCAAGGTCCACGACATAATCGGCACTGTACCGTTCGAGCAGATAATCCTGCTGGTGAACACCGAGCGTTACGGCGGCGGAGGTATCTTTAACAATATCACCCTTGGCACCGCCGACCATCCCTTTGCGCCGGTGGTGTTCGTACACGAATTCGGCCATTCATTCGCCGGCCTTGGCGACGAGTATGACTACGGTGAGGATGATATCGAGGATCCTACTTATCCGCTCGATACCGAGCCCTGGGAGCCCAACATCACCACAATGGTGGACTTCGCCTCAAAGTGGCAGGATATGCTCCCCGCCGGCATTCAGATTCCCACCGAGCCTGGGGCGCTGATGAAGAACTACGACCTGCGCCGCATATGGAACACACTGAACGACAAGCAGAAGAAGGAGATAAACTCCAAACTGGGCGTCTACGAGGGAGCCGGCTACCGCACCAAAAAGCTTTACCGTCCCGTTCAGGAGTGCCGTATGCGCATTAACGAATGCGAGGAATTCTGCCCCGTATGCTGCCGCACCATAGTGCGGATGATAGACTTCTGCACCACAAAATAACGCTTGACTTTTACCCCGATTCTTACTAAATTTGTCGATTGGCAAAACTTAAGCTTTTCTATGGCGATCGTAAGGGAATTGAACGGCGTAAAGCCCAAGTTCGGAAAGAGGTGTTTCCTGGCGGAAAACGCCGCCGTGATAGGCGACGTGGTGATGGGCGACGACTGCAGCATATGGTATAGCGCGGTGCTCCGCGGCGACGTGAATCCGATTATCATGGGCGACCGTGTCAACATTCAGGACGGCGCGGTGCTGCACACTCTGCACAAACGCAGCGTGGTGGAAATCGGCAGCGACGTTTCCGTGGGCCACAACGCGGTGATTCACGGCGCCAAGGTGGGCAACAACGTGCTGGTGGGGATGGGCGCCATTCTGATGGATAATGCCGTAATTCCGGACAACACGATCATCGCCGCCGGCGCGGTGGTGCTCAGCAATCAGGTTTTGGAACCCGGCATCTACGCCGGCATCCCGGCCAAAAAGGTCAAGGACGGCAGCGAGGCCATAGCCACAATGGCGCACAACAACGCCCAGGGCTATATGAAATACAAGGCCTGGTTCGACGACGGCATCGGCGGATGCTTTGATTACAGCGAAAAAGAGTAGATATGCATATCGGGGTAGCGGGAAATATCGGCAGCGGAAAGACGACCCTCACGCGTATGCTCGCGGAGCATTACGGGTGGGTGCCGCAGTACGAGGCTGTTACCTACAACCCCTACCTGGAAGATTACTACAAGGACATCCAGCGCTGGTCGTTCAATCTGGAGGTCTATTTTCTCACTCAGCGCTTCAAGGATTTGCTGGACATCGCCGAAAGCGACAAGACTGTTATTCAGGACCGCACGGTGATGGAAGGTGTGAACATCTTTGTGGAGAACAACCGCGCGATGGGCAATATCTCGGAGCGCGATTATCAGGCTTATATGGATCTGTTCCACGTAATGATGCGTATGGTGCGACTGCCCGACCTGCTCATCTATCTGCGCTGCAGCGTCCCGCATCTGGTCGGGCAGATTCAGAAGCGCGGCCGCGAATACGAACAGGGCATCAGTTTGGAATATCTCAAGGGCCTCAACGATCTCTACGAAAAGTGGGTTTCGGATTACAAGGGCCAGGTGATTATCCTGGATGCCGACAACCTCGATTTCGTGGCTAATCCGGAGGATTTTGGAACCATCACCAATCAGATAGACGCCCAACTGTTCGGACTTTTCAAAGAATTATGACAAAAGGATATATATCACAAATCATTGGTCCCGTCATCGACGTCGCGTTCGACGCCAATGTTAGGGAAGATGAAATGCCGGCCATCCACCACGCAATGCGCGTAGAGCGCAGCGACGGCCGCAACCTCATCATCGAGGTTCAGCAGCATATCGGCGAGAATACCGTACGCTGCATCGCAATGGACTCCACCGACGGCCTCTGCCGCGGAATGGAGGTAATCAGCGAGGGCGAATCCATCACAATGCCTGTCGGCAGCCAGATCAAGGGGCGGCTTATGAACGTCACGGGCGACGAGATCGACGGTATGTCGGCTCTCGACCACAAGGGCGCCCAGCCGATCCACCGCGACCCGCCGCCATTCGACACTCTGACCACAAGCCAGGAGGTGCTATACACCGGCATCAAGGTAATCGACCTGCTGGAACCCTACGTAAAGGGCGGCAAGATCGGCCTCTTCGGCGGTGCCGGCGTGGGCAAGACGGTGCTCATTATGGAGCTCATCAACAACATCGCCAAGAAGCACCACGGCTACAGCGTGTTCGCCGGAGTGGGCGAGCGTACCCGCGAGGGTAACGACCTGCTGCGAGAAATGATCGAGTCGGGCGTAATCCGCTACGGCGAAGATTTCATCAAGGGGATGGAAGAGGGCAAGTGGGATCTGGCAAAGGTGGACAAGGAAGAGCTGGCAAAGAGCCAGGCTACTCTGATATTCGGACAGATGAGCGAACCTCCGGGAGCGCGTCTTTCTGTGGCCTTGAGCGGCCTTACCGTGGCTGAGTCTTTCCGCGACGGCGCCGACGACAGTTCTGCCAGCGGCCCGCGCGACATCCTGTTCTTCGTGGACAATATCTTCCGTTTTACACAGGCCGGTTCCGAAGTTTCTGCGCTGCTGGGCCGTATGCCCTCCGCCGTGGGTTATCAGCCGACACTGGCTACCGAAATGGGCCAGATGCAGGAGCGAATCACATCTACCAAGAGCGGTTCCATCACCTCCGTTCAGGCGATTTACGTCCCTGCCGATGACCTTACCGACCCCGCGCCGGCCACGACATTCTCCCACCTGGACGCCACCACCGTGCTCAGCCGTAAGATTGCCGAGTTGGGTATCTATCCGGCGGTGGATCCCCTGGAGTCTACATCCCGCATCCTCGCACCCGAAATCGTGGGCGAGGAGCACTACAATATCGCCCAGCGCGTCATCCAGATTCTGCAGCGCAACAAGGAGCTGCAGGATATAATCGCCATCCTGGGTATGGACGAACTCAGCGACGAGGACCGGCTCACCGTGAACCGTGCCCGCCGCGTGCAGCGCTACCTGTCGCAGCCCTTCACAGTGGCCGAGAAGTTTACCGGCGTGCCTGGCGTGATGGTCACCATAGAAGATACGCTGCGCGGCTTCAAGATGATTCTGGACGGCGAAACCGATCATCTGCCGGAGCAGGCATTCCTGAATGCCGGCACCATAGAAGAGGTAATCGCCAAGGGCGAGAAGATGCTTGCGGAGGCTAAGCAATGATGACTCTGAAAATCATAACTCCTCTGGGATGCGCCGTGGAGGCCGAGGTGGAGAAGGTGTTTCTCCCCGGCGGCGCCGGTGCGTTCGAGGTGCTGCATAACCACGCCCCGCTGGTAAGTACGCTGGCAAAGGGCACGGTCAAATACGGCATTGGAGAAGACCTGCAGGAATATGCGGTGACAGGTGGATTTGTCAAGGTAGAAAACAACGCCATAGTGGTCTGCTCAGAGAAATGACGAAACGCTTTTTCATAACCGTTCTGGCCGCCATCGTGTCGCTCGCCGTACCTCAGAGGCTATCGGCCTCGGGCGGCGAAGGGGAGGAGTTCAGCCCCAAGGAGATGGTTATGGAGCATCTTGCAGACTCGTATATCTGGGAAATCATCACCATCAAGGGGCGTGAGATAGCAATCCCGCTGCCGGTGATTGTCCGTTCTTCCACCGGCTGGCACGTATTTATGTCGGACAAGATATGCCACGGCGGCACTTACAAGGGACTGTATCTGGCAACTGAAGGAAAATACAAGAACAAGGTTGTGGAGGATGTCGGCGGCGTTCAGAAACGCCCTTTGGACATCTCCCTGACCAAGACTGCCTGCGGTCTGATTTTCTCTCTGCTGGTGGTGCTGATACTGTTCCTGGTCACCGCCCGCGCCTACAAGAAACGCGAAGAGGTGGACTACTGCCCCAAGGGGCTGGCCGGCCTGATGGAGTGGCTGATAGATTCTATATTGAACAATGTGATAAAGCCGTGCGTAGGGGAGAACTACCTCAAGTTCGCCCCCTATCTGCTCACCGCCTTCTTCTTCATTTTCGTAAGCAACCTGCTGGGTCTGATTCCCTTCTTCCCGGGCGGTGCCAACGTGACGGGCAACATCAGCATAACACTGTTTATGGCGCTGGCCACGATGCTGGCGGTGAACCTGTTCGGAACCAAACATTACTACAAGGAGATTTTCTGGCCCGATGTGCCTGTTTTCCTGAAGGCGATACCGCTGATGCCCATCATTGAGATGATAGGCATCATAACCAAGCCATTCGCGCTGATGATGCGTCTTTTCGCAAACATCTTCGCGGGACACTCGATTATCCTGAGCATCTGCAGCATCATTTTCGTAACCGCGCATATGGGCTTCGCCCTAAACGGAAGCATGACGGCCGTATCGGTGTTCTTTATGATATTTATGAATTTCCTGGAGTTGCTGGTGGCATTCATCCAGGCGTACGTATTTACGATGCTGTCGGCCGTGTTTATAGGCTTGGCGCAGGAAAAACATTAAGGAGATAATTAGTTATAAACCAATATTAAACAAACACTATGGAATTTGCAAAACTCGCTGCCGCAATAGGTGCAGCATTGTGCGTTTTAGGAGCCGCATTCGGTATCGGTAAAATCGGTAAGGCCGCAATGGAGGCAATTGCCCGTCAGCCCGAGAGTGCCGGCAACATCCGTACATCCATGATTATCGTGGCCGCCCTCATTGAGGGTGTGGCACTGTTCGCAGTGGTAGTCTGCTTTATGGCGCTCTAAAAAAGAATCAGACAGACTATGGGACTTCTGACACCATCAGGAGGTTTGCTGTTCTGGATGACGATTGCCTTTGCGGTAGTCTTCTTCATCCTTGCCAAATTCGCCTTCCCGGCCATCCTGGGCTCGGTCCGCAAGCGTGAGACCTACATCGATACGCAGTTGGACGCAGCCAAGGCGGCCGAGGTCCGCATTGCCGGACTGGAAGAGGAGGGGAAGAAGATTATCGCGGATGCCGAGCGCGAGAAGGTCACCATCCTGAAAGAGGCCGCCGCCAGCCGTGACAAAATCGTGGGCGATGCCCGAGAGACGGCTTCGCAGGAGGCGGCCCGCATCATTTCCGAGGCCAAGAAGCAGGCGAATGAAGAGAAGGATGCGATACTGGCAAGCGCCCGCGGCGAGGTGGCTATGATAGCCATGCAGATGGCCACCAAGGTGCTGCGCGGACAGTTGGACGACGACCAGGCGCAGAAGGCGCTGCAGGAGATTCTTGCAGACGAGGTCAAAAGTTAGCGAGCTATGAACAGCGGACTTCTTGCAAAGCGATACGCAGCTGCGTTGGAACAGTATAGCAGCGAGTGCTCCCAGGGCGAACAGTGCCTTGGGGACGCCCGCCGCCTGCTCGCCGCACTCCCTTCTCTGGGAGATTACCTGGGCAAACCGCTTCAGGCGCCCTCCAAGATGGAGATATTCCGCAAGGCGGTGCCGGGTATGTGCACTGCCTTCGAGAGGTTTCTCTCGCTGGTAGTGGCTCATCGCAGGGAGACGGGCCTGAGGCGGATACTGACATCGTTCATCGCAGAGTACAAGAGGGTCCGCGGTATAGTGGACGCACGACTTACTGTGGCCTCGGAGCCGTCGGAGCAGCTTCTGGAAAGGCTGCGGAAGATGACCTTGGCCTCAGGCGAAGCCAACAGCGTGGACATCGAGGTCGAAATCGATCCCGGCATCATCGGTGGCTTCGTCTACAAGGTTGCCGACAGGCGTCTGGACGCCAGCGTAAGGCGCCAGATAAACGATTTGAAAAAAGCATTTGAGACTAACAATAACAAGAGAATTATTTAGGTTGTTATGGAAGACAGTATAAAGCCTAGCGAGATATCCAAGGTGCTGCTGGAAGAGCTGCGGCAGGTCGATCTCACCGCCAAAACAGAGGAAGTGGGAGAGGTGCTCACCGTGAGCGACGGCGTGGTCCGCATCTGGGGCCTCAATGCCGCCCAGGCCGGCGAACTTCTGGAGTTTGAGAACGGCGAGAAGGCGGTGGTGATGAACCTCGAGGTGGACAATGTGGGAGCAGTGCTGCTGGGCCCGACCGACATCGTCAAGGAAGGCGACATTGTCAAGCGTACCTACCGCACGGCATCCATCGATGTTCGCGAGTCTATGCTCGGCAGGGTGATAACCCCTCTGGGAGAGCCTTTGGACGGCGCCGGCGAACTGACGGGTGAGAGTTTCCGCATGCCGCTGGAGCGCAAGGCGCCGGGCGTGATTTTCCGCCAACCGGTGAATGAACCGCTGCAAACCGGTATCAAGGCCATCGACTCCATGATTCCGATTGGCCGCGGCCAGCGCGAGCTGATTATCGGCGACCGCCAGACGGGCAAGACTTCCATCGCAATCGATACCATCATCAACCAGCGGGCCGGCTTTGAAAACGGCGACCCGGTGTACTGCATCTACGTAGCCATCGGCCAGAAGGCCTCTACGGTGGCCACTACGGTAGAAACTCTGCGCGCCCACAAGGCGATGGACTACACCATAGTGATTGCCGCCACGGCGGGCGATTCCGCCGCCCTGCGCTACTACGCGCCGTTCGCCGGAGCCGCTGTGGGCGAGTATTTCCGCGATACTGGACGCCACGCGCTGGTAATCTACGACGACCTTTCCAAGCAGGCGGTGGCATACCGCGAGGTTTCGCTGATCTTGAAGCGCCCTTCCGGCCGCGAGGCATACCCGGGCGATATCTTTTACCTGCATTCAAGACTGCTGGAACGCGCTGCCAAGATCATTGCGCAGCAGGAGGTGGCCGAGATGATGAACGACCTGCCGGATAGTATGAAGGGCCGCGTAAAGGCGGGCGGATCGCTCACCGCACTGCCGATTATTGAGACGCAGGCGGGCGACGTATCGGCCTACATTCCCACCAACGTGATTTCCATCACCGACGGCCAGATCTTCCTGGAGACCGACCTCTTCAACCAGGGCAACCGCCCCGCCATCAACGTCGGTATCTCAGTGTCCCGTGTGGGCGGCAATGCCCAGACAAAGGCGATGAAGAAGGTGGCCGGCACCCTCAAGATAGACCAGGCGCAATACCGCGAGCTGGAGGCTTTCAGCAAGTACAGCAGCGATATGGACGCGATTTCCATGATGACGTTGGACAAGGGTCGCAAGAATACCCGTCTGCTGATTCAGCCGCTGCACGCCGTAATGCCTGTGGAACGTCAGATCGCGGTGCTCTATTGCGGCACCAAGGCCCTTATGAAGGACATTCCACTGGATAAGGTGCCCGTCTTTGAGAAGCTCTTGATAGAGCATCTGGCGGCCGGCGACACCTTCGAAAAGATCCGCACGGAGGGCATCACACCCCAGACGGAGTCGGCCATCCAGGCTGCAGCCTCTGCGGTTTGCTCTTCCATTTTGAATTCTTAACAACGGCTTGATATGGCATCCCTCAAAGAAATAAAGGCCAGGATATCGTCTGTGAGCAGCACGCTCAAGATCACGCAGGCGATGAAGATGGTGGCGTCGGCCAAACTGCGCAAGGCGCAGCGGATGGTGGGTGGTCTGGATGCCTACAAGAGCGCGCTGTATGACATTCTGGCGCGCGTTTCGGCCTTCATCGGCAATTCGCCCCTGGCGGGTGCCGAGGCCTCGAAGGGTAAGGTTGCCGTAATCGTCTTCTCTTCCAACACCGCCCTTTGCGGCAGCTACAACGCCAACATCTACAAGGCGCTGAGCACCCGGGTGGCGCTATTACGCGAGGACGGCGCCGATGTCGTGATTTATCCGGTGGGAGAGAAGGTGGCCAAAATGGCGCGCAAAGCGGGCCTTGATGTCTGTGGAGATTATATCCACGCCGCCGACAGCCTCTCTTACGACGAGATGGCGACCCTGGCGCAGTTCTTTATGGACGGCTATACTTCCGGCCGTTTTTCATGCGTGGAGCTTGTCTATATGCATTATTACAACGCCGCCCGCCAGAGCATTGCCAACCGCACCTGGTTGCCGGTTACCGGCGGTTTCGGCGGCGGAACCGGGCCTGTGGCAGAAGACGACGACCTGATTGTGGAACCTTCACCGGAAGAGGTTGTGGAGAAGTTGCTGCCTCTGGTGATGCGCACCGACCTGTATGCCACGATGCTCAGCAGCAACGCCAGCGAAAACGCCTGCCGAATGATTGCAATGCAGACCGCCAGCGACAATGCCGAGGATTTGCTTGCTCAGTTACGCCTGACATACAACAAGCAGCGCCAGCAGGATATCACCGAGGAACTTACCGACATCTCCAACGGCAAGTTGGGTTAGCGGCCCCCGTCATGCCCGGCCGCCTTCCGTCATGCCCGGCTAGACCGGGCATCTAATCCTGGGATGCAAATATTATCGATGCTGCGATAATTGCGATTGCGATAACGAGTTTCATAGTTGTCTTTATTTTTGTTTTCTGAGACAAAATTCGTTACTTTGTGTGCCAAATACTGACACACAAAAATTTTTTTATGAAAACTAATACGGCATCTTTGATGGCCCGCTATCTGTGGCTTCTGAACATCATTTCGGAGGCGGGCGAGCGCGGCCTTTCGCGGGAGGAGATCAATCGCAAGTGGGAGCATTGCATTTATAACGAGGACCACGAGAGCGAAATTCCCCGCAAGACGTTCTACAATTACAAGTGCGAGATAGAGAGTCTGTTTGCCATCACGCTGGATGCCAGGCGGATAGACGGCCATTTCCGGTACCGCATCGCCGACGAGGATTCTCTCCAGGTGGGTCAGGTCAAGCGGCTGCTCCTCAATTCGCTCAGCATCAACGAGGCGGTTTCTCGCGGAGGCGAGTTTGTCGACCGTATCCTGCTTGAGGATATCCCGTCTTCCGGCGGTTCCGCCCTGGGCGTCATTATGCAGGCCATACGTGCTTCCCGCGCCCTGGAAATTGTCCATAAAAGTTTCAAGGAGGGCGCCGAGGCCAATGTGTCAGTAGTTTATCCGTATTGCCTGAAACTTCGCGAGCAGCGGTGGTATGTGCTGGCCTACAAGCCGTCAGAGAATGATTCCCGCGTCTACGGCCTGGACAGGATAGGGCAGTGCCGCATTCTGGAAGAGGAGTTCGACGCCAAACGGCTCAAGGAGTATTTCCGCAAGGAAAAGAAGGCCGACACCGCCGCCGATTATTTCCGCGATTATTACGGTGTGCTTATAGACGAAACGGTGCCTTTGATGGACGTCCGCGTGCGGGTTTTCACCGACAAGTATGTCAATTATTTCCGTTCTCTGCCGCTGCATTCCTCGCAGGTCGAGGTCGCAAAAAGCGAAAAGGGCCCGGGAAATCCCGAACCCTTTTCAGATTTTGTCTATCATATCCATCCCACTATCGATTTCACCCGCAAACTGCTCTCATACGGCCAGTTTGTCAAGGTTCTTTCCCCGGCAGAATACGCCGCCGAGGTAGGCGGGATGGTCCGCCTTGCAGCGGAGAATTACAAGTAGGGGCTTACTCCATCCTTTTGTAGGTTTCCTTTATGTATTCGGTTACACCGGGCTCAGCATCTTCGTCAAATAAAGAGTCTAAAGATTGCTTTACGCGAATGCCATCCAGAATAAATGTGTCACCGGAAATAGTAATATTGGCCATTTCTTCCAATTCACCATTTATCCCGGTCGAGAAAAACCTGTTGCCATCCCTAATGGAAACTGTGGTTTCTCTTACTTCAGTTTCCCATTTTTTCTCCATGGGATTCCACCAGATTGTTTTTGCTGTGTAATCATTCCCGCTAACCCACGTAAATTCAATTTTCATTTCGCCGGGCTTGGACGGATTGAAAGGGTCATATTCGGTTTTCTCCTGGTTTAGGATTTTGCCGTCGGCGTCCTTATAAATAACTTCGTAGCTCATAAAGCCCCAGACGCCCTCCAGTGGGTGTTCATTGACGGGTTCTTTTTTGCAGGAATTAAATGCGCACAGTGCAATGACTGCGGCCAAGAGGATAAGTGTTCTTTTCATAGTATTTTGTAATGGATTTATCTTGTTGACTTTACAAAGATAGTAATTAATTCTTTGAACACCATCCGCTTGGTGCAGATGCCTTTGCTTGCAATTCTTTCCGGGCAAAAATCTGCCCTTGAAAGAATTCAAGCTACGGACTATATCTGCACCTTCGCTCTGTGTACAACGGTCCCGCCAAACCGCCTGTCGGTTTAATCAGGGGATTGCAGCCTTTGGTGGTGGCGTCGCCGGCAATCTTCCTAAAGCCCTTGGCGCCTACACAGCCGCTAGGACGGCTCGTGTCGAAGCATTACCTTTGGCGGTTTGGCGGGACGAGTCGTTTATGGTTAACAACAATACATTCAATTCGTTAAAAAAAGTTAAATTTGCTCTGTAATACAATCGGTAGTGTCTTTTCTCCTCAAGATATTCTCAAGGAAATCAAAAGCAAATAAGCTTCGATCCTCTGGGCCAATGACGCCCGAGCATCGAAGTATTGTTGACTTCTATTCTCGTTTAAAGGCGCTATTGCAAGAGGACAAATATCTCGCCCGGAGTGATTACAAATCACTCGCTGAGGAATATGCTGATACTAATGCTTTCTTCAAAAGCCAGCAGCGAGCCTCTACTTTGTCTTTTTATTGCAAACAAAATGACCTTCAAGAAAAGTGGGTATTGAAGTTTATTGATTGCTATAGGGACTTTTCTGTTCGTGAAAAGGTCCCTAGACAAATCGCCAAACACAATTCCAACTTTATTGCTGACCATTTGGTTTATGATAAAGACTATTTGGATAACATTCTAAAAACAGTCGATCCCGCAATCTCCCTGGACGAAGAGCAGCGGAAGGTGGTTCTCACAGATGAAGACTACATGCTGGTCGTGGCCGGCGCAGGTGCAGGAAAGACCACCACTGTGGCCGCCAAGGTGAAGTACCTTGTGGAATGCAAGCACGTCGCGCCGGAACAGATACTCGTCATATCGTTCACCAACAAGGCCGTAGGCGAACTTCGCGACAAGATTAACAAGGCCCTGAAGATAAACTGCCCGGTCACTACCTTCCACAAGACCGGCTATGCCATTCTCCGAAAGCAGGATGCCGACAAGAAGAATGTGGTGGACAGCGGTTTCATGTTCGATGTCATCAATAACTACCTGAAGAACGACGTCCTACGAGAGCCGGAGATGGTGAATAAACTCATCCTCTTCTTCGGCAGTTATTTTGATGCGCCGTACGAAGGTGACGACCTTAATGCCTTCTTCAACTACATCTCGAAGGCTGACTTCTCTACGATGCGTTCCAATATGAACGAGTACGTGGAGACCATCACAAACAAGCGTACCGGCAAGTCCATCACCATCAATTACGAGTCGCTGCGCTCTGCTCAGGAAGTCCAGATTGCAAACTTCCTGTATCTTAACAAGGTTGATTACGAGTACGAGAAGATATATCCTTATAGTTTCCGGAAGTCTCATAAGCCCTACACCCCTGATTTCACCATCAAGCAGGGCGACAGGACTATCTACATCGAGCATTTTGGCATCACGGAAGACGGTACCCATAACCGCTATACCAAAGCCGAACTGGAACGCTATAAGAAGGAGGTCAATGACAAGGTTCAGTTCCACCGCGACCACGGCACGGAACTCATCTATACCTTCTCCCAGTACAAGGATGGACGCCCGCTGCTCGAGCACCTGAAGGAACAGCTCATTGCGGCAGGCATCACCCTGGAGCCTCGCTCCGAGCAGGAAGTCTATCAGAAGATCGTCTCCACCGAGGAGAATAAATACATCCTCAAACTGGTCCGCCTCCTCTGCACCTTCATCCAGAACTTCAAGACAAACGGATACGACACAGACAAGTTCCGTGAAATGCACCGGATGACCGATAACGTCCGCACCAAACTCTTCCTGGACGTTTGCCACCAGTGCTACCTGGAATACTCCAAGAAGCTGAAGGAGCGTGGCGCTGTGGACTTCGAGGATATGATAAACGATTCCGCAAAGATTCTGCAGGAACAGCAGGATATGGGCGAGAAACTGAACTTCAAGTACATCATTATCGACGAATACCAGGACATCTCCCGGCAGCGATTTGACCTTGCCCGGGCCTTGTCCCAGATTTGTGATGCCAAGATTATCGCCGTGGGCGATGACTGGCAGTCCATTTATGCCTACGCAGGCTCGGACATCACCCTCTTTACCCACTTTGCCGAGATAATGGGCTACGGTGAAGAATTGAAGATAACCAAGACCTACCGCAACTCACAGGAGGTCATCGACATCGCCGGTAGTTTCATCCAGAAGAACTCGTCACAGATAAAGAAATCGCTCATCAGCCCCAAGCATATCGATTTCCCCATCATCATTGAGTCTTATTCCGAGGA
>JAFZBQ010000003.1 GCA_017561665.1 Bacteroidales bacterium
AAACCGTAATAAATCCAGAGGAAGGAGCAGATGTGCAACTTGCCCTCGGGAGGGAGAATCTGCTCGATGCCGTCGGCGGTGATTTTTACAGCCTCGCCGGGTCCCAACTCACGCACGAAATCGTAGTCAAGATTGATCATGCTGCAGCTTTCGCTGGCCACGGCATAGCCGGTAGCCTTTTTGCCGATTGCCAGCGGAGTGCGCCCGTACCAGTCGCGGGCGGCGATGATGCCGTCGTCGGTCAAAATCAGCATGGTGCAGGAGCCCTCTATCTTGCTCTGGACATAGCGGATGCCTTCTGCATAACTTTTCCCCTTGGTGATCAACTGCGCCACAAGCTCCGTGGCATTGGTGGTTCCGTCGGAAAGCTCGGTGAAAACCCTTCCTTCTGACATAATCTCCTTTGTCAATTCGGCCACGTTGGCAAGTTTCATCACCGTACAGATGGAGAAACGGCCCAGGTGCGAATGCACCGCTATTGGCTGCGCCTCGCTGTCGCTTATCGTGCCGATACCGGAAAGGCCGTCGAACTTGCGCAAGTCGGGTTCGAATTTTACCCTGAAGTAAGACTGTTTGAGATTATGGATGCTGCGGGCCAGACTGCCGTCCCGGTTGATAACCGCCATACCTCCGCGTTTGGTTCCAAGATGCGAGTGGTAGTCTATTCCGTAGAATAAATCGGTAACACACTTTTCCTTGGAAACTACTCCGAATAATCCTCCCATAGAAATGCTATTGTTTGTCGGGGCAAATATAATAAAAAGGGCGACCGTTAGGCCGCCCTCATACGATTTTTGCTACTCTGTAGCGTCGTGATAAATCTTGTTGTATTTTTCGTACTCCTGCATGTACTCGTCGCTGTCGTTGCGGAAGCGGAAGTAAATGTTCTTGAGGTACTCTGCGATTGCAACCTGCAACTCGAGGTCGCCGGCTGCCAGCTCGTAAGATTTCTTGAACGGCTCGATGGCCTTCTTGAGGGAGTTGTTGACCTCGGCTATCATTGCGTCATATTCTTTGACGGCGTTGTAATCCAGAGCGTTGGCCTTGTCCTGATATTCGAGAGCCTCGTCGTAGAACATGATACCCTTGTTCACGATACCGAAGATATAAGAAGGATCGATTTCGTAGGACTTGTCGAAGAGTGCGAGAGCCGCATTCTTGTATTCTTCCTTCTTGGCAGGGTCAGTCTCTGCAGCGGCCAGTTTCTTGTTGATATCACCTTCTACATAAAAGAGGCTGGCATTGCCGGGCTCATTTGCCTGCGCCTGATGGATCAGCTCGAACAATTTGGCGGGATCGCCGTTAGTATCAAGGTTGTAGTTGATAAGGCCCACCAGAACCTGCTGGTTCTCCGGATAAGCGGCAAAGCCCTTCTCCAGGATGTCCCTGTAGTTCTCCATATCCTCCCTGCTGCGGTAGATCTCCGCCATTATTGCATAGACCTCACCCTTTGCAGCATAGCCTGCGTCCAGGTCCTTCTTGAGCAGTTCCATAGCCTTGTCATAATGACCGAGGTCGCGTGCCATCAGGGCGGCATAATATACGCCGATGGTGTCAACGCGGTTGAGGATGGCATTCTCTGTGCTGTGGTATGCCTTCTCAAAGTATTCCTCTGCCTTCTCCTTGTCGTCTGCCATATAATAGAAGAGACCTGTGTTGTGGTATGCGGTGTGAATCTTCTCCGCGGTTTCGGGATACTTCTTGTTCTTATATGCGTACTCATCCAGCTTGTAGGCCTTCAGCAGCGCCTCGGAACTCTTTGCCAGAGCGTCTTCCATCAGCGGCTTCTTCACCAGCCAGAACTGGAGCACGCCGTTTGTGTCGTAGTAAAGGTCCTTGTCCTCATACACATCTACAGTGTAGGTCTGACCGTTGCAGGTACGCTCTTCCGTGGTGAACTGTTTGCCCTTGGTGAGCAACTGCACCTCGTAGCGCTGGGCATTGGGATAAACATCCGAGTTGGGATAATCGTAGATGTCATAATAAGCCTGAGACAGCTTGAGCCAGGGCTCGTAAGTGCCGGCCTTCTTGGGATTATCGAGGCTCTTTTCCAGTTTGGTTGCATACTTGAAGAGGTCAGCAGCCTTTTTGGAAAGGTTCTGGGCCGATGCAGAGATTGCCATTACGGCAACGAGCATAAGTATTACTAAGCGTTTCATGGTTTTGGTATTTTATATGTCTATTTATTCTTCACTCTGTTCTGCGGACGGCTGTGCCGGTGTCTCCTGCCCTTCTGCCTTGGGCGCCTCATCTTCGCTTGCGGGAACCTCGCAGACGGCTGCGATGGAATCGCCCTCGCGCAGGTTGATGAGTTTGACGCCCTGTGTGGCCCGGCCCATAACCCTCAGACTCTCTACCGCCATACGGATGGTGATGCCGCTGCGGTTGATTATCATCAGGTCATTGCTGTCCGTAACATCCTTAATAGCAATAAGCGCGCCAGTCTTCTCGGTGATGTTGATGGTCTTGACGCCCTTGCTGCCGCGGTTGGTGATGCGGTATTCCATCAGGTCGCTGCGTTTGCCGAAGCCGTTTTCGCTGACAACCAGTATCTGGGGACGCTGATCCTCCGGCAGGGAGGCATCTACGCATACCATCCCGACAACTTCGTTGGCACCCTCTTCGTCTCCGATGTCCATGCCGCGGACACCGATGCTGGTGCGGCCCACTGCACGGGCCTTGCTCTCGTGGAAGGTGCACAGGCGGCCCTCACGGCTGGCAAGCGAGATGTAATTGTTGCCGTCGGTGAGTTTGGCCTCCAGAAGCTCGTCGCCCTCGCGGATGACGATGGCGTTGACGCCTTTGGCGCGAACGTGGGAGTATTCCTTGAGCGAAGTCTTCTTGAAAGTACCCTTCTTGGTGACCATTACAACATAGTGGCTGCCCACGAATTCGGCGTCAGAGAGATTCTGGACGTTGATGTAGGCCTTGACGCTGTCTCCCTGCTCTATGTTGAGCAGGTTCTGGATGGCGCGCCCCTTGGAGGCCTTGACACCCTCCGGAATCTCGTATGTCTTGAGCCAGTAGCAGCGGCCCATAGCGGTGAAGAACATCATGGTACTGTGGTTGTTGGCCACGTAGATGTGCTCTATGAAGTCTTCTTCG
>JAFZBQ010000036.1 GCA_017561665.1 Bacteroidales bacterium
GACAAGAACGGCCGCTACACAAATCTGGAAATGTATCTACATTATATCACTATTAACAATTAATCAAACAGTACCCTATGAAACATCTAGCAAAGAAACTGTTTCTAGTTCTTGTATGCCTGGGCGCTGCTTGGAACCTTTCTGCCCAGAATACCGTGACCGGTATTGTGACAGATGACGCCGGAGAGCCCCTCGTGGGAGCCAGCGTAGTCGTCGAAGGGACGCAGATAGGAACTACTACCGGCATTGACGGAGATTATTCCATCTCCGCACCTTCCGGTGCAGCCAACCTGGTATTTTCTTTCATCGGGCTTGAAACGCTGACTGTCGCCATTGACGGCCGCAGCCGGATAGACGTCGCGCTTGGCGCTGACCAGAACTATCTGGACGAGGTCGTGGTTGTAGGTTATGCCACGGTAAAGCGCCGCGACCTGCTGGGTTCAGTATCCAGCGTAAGCAGCGAAAAGATTGCCGAGCAGCCCGTGAACAACATCAGCCAGGCCCTCTCCGGTAAGATGGCCGGCGTATCGGTAACCACCACAGAGGGTGATCCCGACGCCGACATCAAGATCCGTGTGCGCGGAGGCGGTTCCATCACCCAGAGCACCGCACCGCTCTACATCGTGGACGGTTTCCCTATGGAATCCATCAGCGATATTCCCGCATCAGAAATCAAAAGCATCGACGTGCTCAAGGATGCCTTCTCCACAGCAATCTACGGTAGCCGAGGCGCCAACGGCGTAATCATCGTCACTACCAAGGATGCCGACAAAGGTCAGAAAGTGACCGTGAAGCTGAACAGCTACTTCGGCCTCAAGAAGATGGCAAACAAGGACGCCATCCGCCCTATGGACGTAGAGAACTTTGTCAAGTTCCAGTACGAGAACGCTCTGCTGCAGAACAGCGTTTCCAGCAAGTACGACCCGTATTTCGGCAGCTTCAGCGATATAGACCAGTACGCAGGTATGGCTGGCAACGACTGGATTGACGGAGTGTTTGGCCGTGGCGGCAGTACCTTCTCCACCGACTTCTCCGTTTCCGGCAGCGGTGAGGGTGTCAACTGGACACTGGGTTATGCCCACATCGGCGACAAGGCAATTATGATTGGCAGCGACTATGTGCGCGACAACCTCAACTTCAAGACCAAGTTCAAAACCAGCGACCGTACCAGCATCGACGCCAGCGTCCGCTATTCCCGCGTCAATGTAAACGGCGCCGGCGCCAACAGCCTTAACGACAAGGGTACCAATGCCGGCAACGGCCGTCTGAAACATGCGGTGCAGTATTCCCCCATTCCGGTGAATACCCTCAGTATAGAAGACGACGAGGCCGAAGCCTACGGCGACAATGTCCGTCCGTTTACGGCTATTGCCGACAACGACAGCAAGCGCCTGCGTACCAGCTTCAACGCCAATGCGGCATTCAACTGGGAGATTGTGGACGACCTGAAATTTAAAATCGAGGGCGGTATGGAAGACTGGCGCCAGAGCGACGACCGTTTCTACGGTACGTCCACCAAGGTCAGCGCCCAGGACAGTAAGGTGCCGGGCACCCCTTCCAGCAACCATATTGAAATCTTCCGCACCCGTTATCGTAACACCAATACGCTGAACTACGACTTCAAGAACCTGATTCAGAACGAAGACCACCAGCTGACCGCAATGATAGGCGAGGAGCTCACCGTAACCAAATCCAACACTCTGGATCTTATGGTAGACGGCTTCCCCACATTCTTCACCGCACAGCAGGCGTGGTATTTCATGTCGCAGGCATCCGGACAGTCTCTCAGCGACGGTTCCGTGACCAACAACACGACCCTGAGCAACTCCTATGCAGCCAACGACGTGCTGCTGAGTTTCTTCGGCCGCATCAATTACGACTATAAGCACCGCTATATGCTGGGCGCCACCCTTCGCGCCGACGGTTCTTCCAAGTTTGCCCATCCTTGGGGATACTTCCCCTCTGCGGCCGTAGCCTGGACCATCAGCAACGAAGAATGGATGGCGGGCAGCCGCGGCTGGCTGGATATGCTCAAGCTGCGCTACAGTTTTGGTACAGCGGGTAACAACAACATTCCGGTTGGTCAGTTGAGCAAGGAATATGCCTCTACAGGCACCGCCTGGCTCAGCACCACCGGCAATATCGTGACTCCCAAGAAAACAGAAGGTAAGATTGTGATGAACAACCCCGACCTTCGCTGGGAGACAACCATTACCCACAACATCGGTCTGGACTTCGGTCTGTTCAAGGGTCACCTTAACGGTAGCATCGAAGTTTACCAGAACGACACCAAGGACCTGCTCATCAATTTCCCGATTTCCGGTGCAGGTTACTCGTCCCAGTTCCGCAACGCCGGTGCCATCCGCAATCGCGGTGCCGAGCTCACCCTCAATGCCCCCATCGTTTCCGGAAAGGACTTCGGCCTGAACCTTTCTGCCAACGTATCATATAACCAGAATATGGTTACATCGTTGGCCGGCCTGGAAAACATCCCCTGGGCTTCCGGTTGGGCATCGTCTGAGATTGCAGCCGACTACCTTGTTCAGGAAGGCCAGCCTATGGGCAATATGTACGGCTTCCAGAATGACGGCTTCTATACCGTGGACGATTTTGAAGGCTTTATCGACGGTGTATGGAAACTCCGCGAAGGCGTTGCCGACGACAGTGAAATAATCGGCAAGAATTACCTCCGCCCCGGCGCCCTCAAACTCAAGAATACCGACGGCAGCGAAGATAACAAGGTCACCAACAGCGATATGACGATAATCGGCAATGCGATGCCCGATTTCACTGGCGGTTTCTCGCTGAGCGGCTATTTCAAGGGCTTCGACTTCAGCGCCAATTTCAATTATGTCATCGGTAACGATATCTACAACGCCAACAAGATAGAGTTCACCAGCTCCCGCAAGTATTTCAACCGCAACCTGCTGGATATGATGAACGTAGACAACCGCTGGACCAATGTCAACTGGGAGACCGGCGAAATAATCAATGACGCCGAGATGCTCAGCAGCGTCAATGCCGGCAAGACTATGTGGAACCCTACAGTGCAGAAGGCTGTTTTCACCGACTGGGCTGTTGAGGACGGTTCCTTCCTCCGTCTGCAGAGCGCTACCATCGGTTACACCTTCCCCGAGGCGCTGACTTCCAGAATCTGCCTGAAGACGGCCCGCATATATGTGACCGGCACCAACCTCTTCTGTCTGACCAAATACTCCGGTTATGACCCCGAGGTTGATACCCGTCGCAAGAGTCCCCTGACTCCGGGCGTGGACTACAGCGCATATCCCAAGAGCATCGGCTTCGTGGCCGGCGTGAACCTCACTTTCTAAACGCACAAGAAGATGAAAAAGATATTTTATTTCATACTCAGTATCGCAGTAATCTCTGCCCTGGCATCTTCCTGCGACAATCTGCTTAAGCCCGAATCTCCCTCTACATACGAGACCGAGACGGTTTATGCCAACTATAATCTTGCAGAAGGCACTATTTTCGGCATTACCGAGGCTTTCTGCATAGACAAATCCTATCGTAACCGCTTCCTCCCTTGGTACGGCTACAACACCGACATCGAGTGGTACAACACATACAACCCGGGTGGCGACAGCGGCAAGAGTGACATCGGTATTTACAACTGCCTTCCCACCAACAGCCAGCTGGACGAAGCAGAAGGTGTATATACCCTTATGTACACCGCCATCGAGCGCGCCAACCTGGCCATTGAAGGCCTTCGCAAATATGGCAACGTGGCCTCCGACGCCAATATGGCGTATCTGCTGGGCGAAGCGCTCACGCTGCGCGCAATGGTTTATTATGACCTCTGCAAGGCCTGGGGCGATGTTCCTGCCCGCTTCGAGCCGGTAACATCCGAGACAACCTATCTTCCCAAGAGCAGCCGCGAGGTAATCTTCAAGCAGATTCTGGGCGATCTGGACGAAGCCATCGCCTACCTGCCTTATCCCGGCGAAACCGCCGCCACCCGCCGCACCGACCGCATCAACAAGGTCTTTGCAGAGGGTCTTTACGCCCGCATTGCCCTTATGGCATCGGGCTATGCCCTCCGCCCTGCAGAGGGAATGGTCGGCACCGGAGACCTCGGCAGCGTATGCCTCCCCTATGACGCAGAGCTGCAGAAAGATGTGCTTTATCCCAAGGCTCTGGCCTATCTGAAGGATGCAATCGCCAACGGCGGATGCCATCTTGAACCCGATTACGAGGCTTACTGGAAGCGTCAGAACGCAAAGCAGAACCTCGCATTTGACGGCGAGACCCTGTACGTGATTCCCTTCGGCGACAAGCGCGGCCAATGGAACAACTATTTTGCACTTCGCGTGGATGCAAGCACCAAGTACAATACCTACACCAGCGCCCGCGGCGGTGCGGCAGGTCCGCTCCCGTATCTCTGGTGGAAATACGACGAGAGGGATGTACGCCGCGACCTGACCTGTGCCAACTACCGCTGGAATGCAGACGAAGACGGCTTTGCACCCACCGGCATCGCCAACTGGTACTTTGCAAAGTACCGCTTTGACTGGCAGAGCGACCCCGCAAGCAATGCCGACGACGGCATCAAGCCGGTGGTTATGCGTTACTCCGACGTGCTGCTTATGGCGGCCGAAATAGAGAATGAGCTCAGCGGCCCTACGGCCGATGCCAAACGCTGGCTTACAGAGGTTCGCCGCCGTGCATTCCGTGGCAACGAAGAGGCTGCCGAGAACTATGTGAACGCCATTTCCGGCAAAGAGGCCTTCTTCAAGGCCATCGTAGACGAGCGCGCACTCGAGTTCTGCGGCGAATTCCTCCGCAAGGCTGACCTTATCCGCTGGAATATGCTCAAGAGCAAAATGGACGAGGCTAAAGCCGAACTCCGTGCCCTGCGCGACCACACCGGCAACTATGCCGGCCTGCCCGACGACATCTACTATCAGTTTGACGATGCCACCGAGACTCTTACAATCTACGGCTTCCGTCCCGGCGAAAACACCAAGCCCAAAGGCAACTGGAACGTCAGCAAGAACTATTTCTCCAAGGTTGCAGACGACAAGGGCAAGGACACCGGTCTGTACGACGGCCGTATCGACGGCATCTACGCCCATGGCGACCAGATGGAGTGGTATATGTACTGGCCCATCTTCTCCAACCAGATCAACAGCAGCGTTAACAACCTTGTAAACGACTACTACTATGAATAAGATTAAATATATCCTGATAGCACTCATCGCTATTGTTGCCACTTCCTGTACTCAAGACAGGATGTTCGAGGAGATCACAAGTGTGCCGCTGAAGCGTTGTCTGGAGCCTATGAACCTGTCGGCGCGCGTAGATGCCAACAGCGGCGTGGCTACCACCTTCCGATGGGATGTCACTTCCGATGCAGAAGAATATCTGCTGGAGGTATTGGACGCAGAAACCAACGAGGTGGTCCTCTCCGAGACACTCGCTCCCGGGCAGGTGCCCTTCGTGACCGAACTTGAGGCTGACGGCAAATATACCTTCCGCGTTACCGCCAAGTCCTCTAAACTCCAGGACAGCAAGTTGGCCGCTTATGACGACACGTTCAAGACCTACGCCATCAAGGACAACCTGTTCCTGAATGTTACCGGCAAGAGCGCCGATGCGATTACCGTGGCTTGGTCTAATGAAGTTGCCGATTTTACCGACGTGACCCACATAGAGGTGACTCCCACCGCCGGCGGCAAAGCCAAGACATTCAATCTGACCGACGGGGACGCAGATGCTGCGGCAGCAACGCTCAACGGTTTGGATTCTTCTACCGAATATGACATAGTCCTCTTCTTCAAGAGCGCCAGCCGCGGTGCCGTAACCGCCTGGACCAGCCCCAACCCGGGCGACCTGGTTCCGGTTTCCACCACCGAGGCCCTCATCGCAGCTATGACTGCGGGCGAGGACGTGTATGTATCGGCAGCAGGCAGTCCTTATGCAGTGGGTAGCGTTACTCCCGCCAAGGGCTTCCGTATGCTGGGCGAATTTGCCGCCGACGGCAGCAGGCCCGTAGTGGCAGCAGACATCGTACTTGATGCCGGCTTCACCGGAGATCTCTACTTCGAGAACATCCACTTCGACGGCACCGGCCGCGACCGCATTGTCAATCACAAGGCCTCCGCGCTCAACATCGACAAGATCAGTTTCGTGAACTGCGAGATTACCGACTACAACTGCGGTATCTTTTATTCCAACTCCAATGACAAACTCACCATGGGCGAGTTCCTGATCGAGGGTTGCGACATCTATAATATCAAAGGCAGCGGCGGCGACGGCTTTGACGTGCGCGTCACCACCGAGATCGGCAAGATCACCTTCCGCAACAACACTGTTTACAACGGCTTCCGTTCTTTCTTCCGCGTTGACGACAAGGACAATGCCGTGACTCTGGGTGAATTCTTGATGGAGAACAACACCATCAAGGGCGTTGCCACCAACGACAAGGGTCTGCTCTACATCCGCTGCCCCTGGACAAAGATCACCGCCCGCAAGAACCTGTTCCTGCATCAGATTGGCGAAAAGGCAGTTCTGGCTACCACCAACAAGGTAGAGAATGTTCCCACCGATATCACCGCGGCCGACAACTACTGCTATAACATCGGCGAGAAGTTCTTTGGCGAGACCAAGAACTTTACCGCAGAGCAGATGAGTGCCACCGTGCTCACTGCCGACCCTTGCTTCAACTCCAAGGGCAACAACTTCTATCTGGCAAATGCCGATCTGCAGGAAAAGAAGATAGGTGCTGCAAAATGGTGGAATTCTTACGTGGAGCCGGTAGAAGACCTCACCCAGGGCTTCACCACCGCGCCTCACAACTGGGACCTTGGCGACGCAACCCTGTTTGCCGGCGACCTGGAGAAATCCAAGGTTCGCGACGAACTGCTGATGGTAGGATCGGAGGCTCGCAAGATGAATCTGGACGGCGCCATCACCTTCACCGCTACAGCTGACGTCAACAAGAAGGGAGTGCCCACCGACGGCTACATCGCATTCAAGGTTACCGGCCCCGGTTCTATCATCATCAAGGTAGAAGATCCCGAGGCTGTCGGCAGTCAGATAGTAATTGCCACCGGCGACGTTGACGGCGCAGCCGCTACCGTCAAGGGCGGCGTATCGGCCAATCCTCAGGGCGAGGCTCAGAAGATAATTCTGGCCGACATCGCAGAGGAAACAATGGTCTACCTCTATCCCACAGGCTCGGCAAAGATTACCGCACTCTCCTGGACACCCGATATGGCAGGCGTTAACACCGCTCTGGCGGCTCCCAAGGCGACTATCGACGTCAACAAGGTGACCGAAGGCGACGAGACTCCTCTGACCGTAACCTGGAATGAGGTAGAGAACGCAGCCAGCTACACAGTAACCTTCAACAAGAAGAAAACCACTCTTAAGGAGTTTTCGTTCGAGATTCCTGCCGAGACCGTGATGGCACTCGAGCCCGGCGTATACACCGTGACCGTTGTGGCAAATCCTGCCGATACCGACCCGTACAATACCGTATCGGAAGAGGCCAGCGTAGCATTTGCCGTAATGGCCAAGGCTGCCGATCCCACTCCGGAACCGGAGGTCAAGACCATTGTCTGGGACTTCACCGAAGAGTACTCTGCCGACTTCAATGTCGCAGATACCAAGACCTACAAGTATGATGCAGGTTCCGTGGCAGAGGTTGCTGCAGCCGACGAGACGGAGGTTCTTTACTTCTCTCCCAACGGCAAGGCCATCAAGTACGCCGGCAAGACCAGTACCGCCGACAGCAAGGCTTACAAGCCCATTACCTACGGCGGCGGTGCGGCATATGCATTCTTCCGTACAGATAAGGCCGGAACCCTGAAGGTTACCGCAACCCAGGGCAAGACGGCTGCCGACAACAGCAACTGCAAGCTTGGTGTGAGAATAGGAGACGCGATTGTTGGAGAAGATGTCGACCTTGGTCCTTATGACACCTCCAAGGAGGCTCTCGATGCCCAGACATTCGAATGGACCATAGAGAACACCTCCGGCAATGTTCAGGAAATCAGGATTATCAAGCCGAGCGGCGCTACATCTCCCTGGATATACAGGATAGAGTTCATCTACACCGAAGGCGCAGCTACGGAACCCGAACCGGAAGTATACAAGTGGAACTTTACCCAGGAGTATTCAGCCGACTTCAATGTGGCCGACACCAAGACATACAAGTACGACGCAGGTGCAGTGACCGAGGTTGCCGCTGCCGACGAGACGGAAGTGCTTTACTTCTCTCCCAACGGCAAGGCAATAAAATACGCAGGCAAGACCAGCACCGCCGACAATGTGGCGTACAAGCCTATCACATACGGCGGTGGCGCCGCCTACGCATTCTTCCGTACAGCCAAGAAAGGAACCCTGAAAGTTACTGCAACCCAGGGCAAGACTGCAGCCGACAACAGCAACTGCAAGCTTGGCGTGAGGATAGGTGACTCGGTTGTTGGAGAAGATGTCGATCTTGGTCCTTATGACACTTCCAAGGAGGTTCTCGACGCCCAGACATTCGAATGGACCATAGAGAATACCTCGGGCAATGTTCAGGAAATCAAGATTATGAAACCCAGCGGCGCTACATCGCCCTGGATTTACGAGATTGAATTCATCGCCCAGTAGAGTTATGAGTTTCATCAACAAAGACTTTATGCTGCAGAGTGATACGGCCCGCGGGCTGTATCACTCACACGCAGCTGGCATGCCCATAATCGACTACCATTGCCACTTGGTGCCTCAGCAGATTGCAGAGAACATCCAGTTCCGTGATATCACCCAGCTCTGGCTGGTGGACGGCCACTACGGCGACCACTACAAGTGGCGTGCGATGCGTGCCAACGGCGTGAGCGAGGAGTACCTCACAGGCGGCAAGCATACCGCCTGGGAGACCTTCGAGAAGTGGGCCGAGACGGTGCCCTACACCATGCGTAACCCGCTCTACCACTGGACTCACCTGGAGCTGAGCCGCGTATTCGGCATAGACAAACTGCTGAGTCCGAAGACGGCTCGCGAGATATTCGAGGAGTGCAACGCAAAGCTGGCCACGGAAGAGTTCCGTGGACAGGCGCTAATACGCCGCTTTGGTGTTGAGGTGGTCTGCACCACCGACGACCCGGCCGACGACCTACGCTGGCATAAGATGATTGCCGCCAAACCTTTCGGCACAAAGGTGATACCCGCCTGGCGCCCCGACAAGGCGATGGCCATCGAGAACCCGAAGGCTTACAGGGAGTATCTGGAGAAGCTGGGCGAAGCTGCCGGGATGAAGATAGATTCCTATGCAGATCTGCAGCAGGCCCTCAAAAAGCGTCACGACTTCTTTGCTTCTATGGGCTGCAAACTCTCCGACCACGGCCTGGAGACCTTCTACGCAGCGGATTACACCGAATTGGAGATAGAAATAATCTTCAAGAAGGTGCTGCTGGGCAAGGCTCCGAGCCCCAAGGAGCTGGAGAAATTCCGCAGCGCGTTCCTGTTCGATCAGGCAGTGATGGACGCAGAAGCCGGCTGGGCACAGCAGTTCCACGTGGGCGCCATCCGCAACAACAACACCAAGATGTTCAATGCGGTGGGCCCCGACACAGGGTACGATGCCATCCACGACCTGCCTACGGCCGCTGCCGGCCACAGGTTCTTCGACCGCCTGGCCAATGCCGACGCTCTGGCCAAGACCATCCTCTACTGCCTCAATCCCAAGGACAACGAGGTGATGATGACTATGGCCTATACCTTTAACGACGGTACTTTCCCCGGAAAGATGCAGTTTGGCAGCGGATGGTGGTTCCTGGATCAGGAGGACGGAATGCGCAAGCAGATGAACGCCCTCAGTACCCTGGGCCTTCTTAGCCGCTTTGTAGGAATGCTTACAGACTCCCGCAGCTTTATCAGCTATCCCCGTCACGAATATTTCCGCCGCATACTTTGCGACGTAATAGGCGCCGACGTGGAGAATGGCAAACTGCCCGCCAGTGAACTCGACTTCATCGGCAAGATGGTCGAGGACATCTCGTATAACAATGCGAAGAATTACTTCAATTTCTGATGAAATACATCAAGATAAATCCTTCTGACAATGTCGCCGTGGCCCTCACCGACCTGCTGGCCGGGGAGGCCGCGGAGGGCGTTGTCCTCAAGACAGATGTCCCGCGCGGACATAAAATCCTGCTCAAGGACGCCCGCGCAGGTGACAACATAATAAAATACGGCTTTCCGATAGGCCATCTTACCCGCGACGCCAAGGCGGGCGAGATGATAGACCACACCTCTATAAAGACCAATCTGGAGGGGCTGCTGGACTATAGTTATTCCCCTGAGCTGGTGGAGATAGCCCCTGCTGCACAGAAGCGAACTTTCAAAGGCTTCCGTCGTGCAGACGGGCAGGTTGGCATCCGCAATCAGATTTGGATTATACCCACGGTGGGATGCGTCAACGGCATATGTCAGACACTTGCGGAGCGGTTTCGCAATGAGAAGAGCGACATTGAAGTCATAGCATTTCCGCACAACTACGGCTGCAGCCAGTTGGGAGGTGACCACGAGAACACCCGCACAATTCTGGCCGATATGGTGCACCACCCCAACGCTGGCGGTGTGCTGGTGGTGAGTCTCGGTTGTGAGAACAACCAGCTGGACGCGTTCCGTACGCTGGTGGGCGAGGTTGACGAGAGCCGCGTGAAGATGTTCGTGAGCCAGCAGGTAGAAAATGAGATTGAATACGGCCTGCAGTGCCTGCGTGAAATATATGCAGTGTGCAGCAAGGACCGCCGGGAAGAGATTCCCGCATCGGAACTGAAGGTCGGCCTCAAATGCGGCGGCAGCGATGGCCTTAGCGGCATCACCGCCAACCCGCTGCTGGGAGTCTTTTCCGATTGGGTGGTGGCGCAGGGTGGCACTACCGTCCTTACAGAAGTGCCGGAGATGTTCGGCGCCGAGACCATCCTGATGAACCGGTGCGCCGACCGTGCCACATTTGATGCAACAGTATCGCTTATAAATGATTTCAAGGCATATTTCATCCGCAATGACCAGCCGGTGTACGAGAATCCGTCGCCGGGGAACAAGGCGGGGGGAATATCCACTCTTGAAGAGAAATCGCTGGGCTGCACACAAAAGTGCGGCAAGAGCATAGTACGCGGCGTGCTCCGCTACGGAGAGCGCCTGCAAGTAAAAGGACTCAACCTGCTAAGTGCCCCTGGCAACGACCTGGTGGCATCCACCGCCCTGGCGGCGTCGGGCTGCCAGATTGTGCTGTTCACAACCGGCCGCGGAACCCCGTTCGGCAGTTTTGTCCCTACAATGAAAATATCCACCAACACTCCGCTGGCAGAAGGCAAGAATAACTGGATAGACTTCAATGCCGGCGTCCTGGCCCAGGGCGAGCCGATGGAAGAGGTGGCGGCACGCTTTACCGATTATGTTCTGGCTGTAGCCAGCGGTGAAAACGTGAACAACGAGAAGAACGGCTATCACGAGATAGCGATATTCAAACAAGGAGTAACATTATAACATCATATGGAAAATCTTAACCGCACCAGCGCGCCGCAGGCAAAGCGCTACACAGAGAAGATAATACAATTTGGCGAGGGCAATTTCCTGCGCGCCTTCATAGAATGGATCATCTGGAAGACCAATCAGAAAACCGACTTTGACGGGTCAGTGGTGATTGTGCAGCCCATTGAGAAGGGTATGGTGGAGTGGCTCAACAATCAGGACGGCCTCTATCACCTGAACCTGCAGGGACTGCAGAACGGGGAGCCGGTAGACAGCGTAGACTTGATAGACGTGGTAAGCCGCGGCCTGAATCCGTACACCGATTTTGACGCATATCTCAAGCTGGCGGAACAGCCCCAGATGCGTTTCGTGATATCCAACACCACCGAGGCGGGTATCGCTTTCGATCCGGCCTGCAAATTTACCGATGCGCCTGCAAGTTCATATCCGGGCAAACTTACCCAGCTGCTCTATCATCGCTATGAGTATTTCAAAGGCGATAAGAGCAAGGGTTTCATCATTTTCCCTTGCGAGCTGATATTCGAAAACGGCAAGCACCTCAAAGAGTGCATCCGTCAGTATATCGATCTTTGGAACCTTGGCGAAGGTTTCCGCGACTGGTTTGAAACGGCCTGCGGAGTATATTCCACACTGGTGGACCGCATTGTGCCGGGCTATCCCCGCGACACTGCAGAGCAGCTTTGCGAAAGGGTAGGCTATAAGGACAACCTGCTGGACAAGGCGGAGATTTTCCACCTCTGGGTGATAGAAGCGCCGCAGGCGGTGGCAGAGGAGTTCCCTGCCGACAAGGCCGGCCTGCACGTGCTCTTCGTTCCCAGCGAGGCTCCCTATCACGAGCGCAAGGTGACCTTGCTCAACGGCCCCCACACCGTGCTCAGCCCCGTCGGATACCTGAGCGGCCTGAACACAGTGAAAGAATGCTGCGAAGACCCCGAAATAGGTCCGTTTGTGCGCAAGGTGATGCACGAGGAACTGCTCCCCACGCTGAACCTCCCCAAAGAGGAGCTGGAGAAGTTTGCAGACGACGTTATGGAACGCTTCCGCAACCCGTTTGTCAAGCACTTCGTAACCAGCATTATGCTCAATTCCTTCCCTAAATACAAGACCCGCGACCTCCCCGGCCTCAAGACATATCTGGAGCGCAAGGGAACCCTGCCAAAAGGTCTGGTACTGGGCCTGGCGGCTATCTGCACCTACTACAAGGGCGGCAAGAGGGGAGAGGATGAGATAGTGCCCAACGATGATCCTAAAATTGTATCTTTGTTACAGAATCTCTGGGCAACCGGCGATGTGGCTGCAGTGGCCAAAGGCGTATTGGCCGATGACTTTATCTGGGGAGAAGACCTCAATGCCATCCCCGGTCTTACGGAGGCTCTCACCGCTGATCTGGATTTGATACAGAAAGATGGTATGCGCGCAGCAGTAAAAAGCATAATGTAACCGCACGATATGAGTACAAATCAAAAACTTATGACCAACTGGCGGTGGTGGATCTGCAGCCTGCTTTTTGTAGCGACCACCGTAAACTATCTGGACCGCCAGGTGCTCTCTCTCACATACGAAGAATTCATCAAGCCGGAGTTCCACTGGACGGATGCGGACTATGGTCTGATTACCAGCTTTTTCTCTATCTTCTACGCCGTTTGCTGCCTGTTTGCAGGCAAGTTTGTGGACTGGATGGGAACCAAGAAGGGCTACCTGATTGCCATCGGCGTCTGGAGCGCCGGCGCCTGCCTCCACGCCCTCTGCGGCTGGGCAACCGCCCACATCACCGGTCTGGATTCGGTTGCCGCTATGCGCGCTGTTGAGGTCGGCAGCAAGGCGGCTCTGGCAGTATCAACTACATCGGTATATCTATTCCTGTTGTGCCGCGGCATTCTGGCTTTGGGAGAGGCGGGCAACTTCCCCGCCGCCATCAAGGTCACGGCGGAATACTTTCCCAAGAAAGACCGCGCCTTTGCCACCAGCATCTTTAATGCAGGTGCCTCCGTTGGTGCACTGGCAGCGCCGCTGGTAATTCCGCCGCTGGCTGTCAAACTTGGCTGGGAGATGGCCTTCATCATTATCGGTGCACTGGGCTTCATCTGGATGTTCTTCTGGGCCTTTATGTACGACAAGCCGGAAAAGAGCAAGAAAGTAAATGCTGCCGAGCTGGAATATATCCACCAGGATGATGCCGCAGAGGCTGCGGAGAAAGCCGCAGCGGCCGAGGCTGCCGCCAAAGAAAAGGCGATACCATTCCTCAAGTGTTTTGCCTATCGTCAAACTTGGAGCTTCATCGTGGGTAAGTTCTTCACCGACGGCGTGTGGTGGTTCTTCCTTTTCTGGGCCCCGAGTTATTTCAGCAATCAGTTCCACGCTCCAGCCACCTCCGGCTTGGGCCAGGCGCTGATATTTACCCTTTATCTGATTGTAACCGTTGTCTCTATCGGCGGCGGCTATCTGCCCAAGATATTTGTAGACAAGAAGGGGATGAATCCCTATGCCGGCCGTATGCTGGCTATGCTGATATTCGCTTTCTTCCCGCTGGCGGCGCTTCTGGCACAGCCCCTTGGCGTACATTTCAACTCGCCGTGGTGGCCCGCAGTACTGATTGGTCTGGCAGCTGCCGGACATCAGGCCTGGAGCGCCAATCTCTTCTCTACGGTGGGTGATATGTTCCCCAAGAGCACCATCGCCACCATCACCGGCATCGGTGCAATGGCGGGAGGCGTCGGCTCCATGATTATCCAGTATGTCGCCGGACGCCTGTTTACCTATGCCGAGAATGCAGGCGAAGCGTTTCAGTTCCTGGGCTTTACCGGCAAACCCGCCGGTTATTTTGTGATGTTCTGCTTCTGCGGCATCGCTTACCTGCTGGCGTGGATACTTATGAAGTCGCTGGTGCCCAAGTATAAACCTATCGAGGCATAATGAAACGTACGGTTTTGATATTTGCGCTGTCGGTTGCGCTGCTTCTGGGAGGCTGCAAAAAGGCTCCCGAGGCCAGGGTGATGGCACGTGCCGTCCCCGAACGTGCCGATGATTTCGTATTCGAAAATAATCTGATAGCCGGCCGCTTCTACGGCGAAGCGCTGGAGGGCAACCCGACCTCGCCTGGAATAGACATCTGGGTCAAGATGCCCGGAAAACTGGTGGCCGACGAATGGTACAAAGGGGCGATGGAAGACCCCGAGTATTATCACCACAATCACGGCGGCAAGGATTGCTACAAGGTCGCGGTTTCGCTCGGCGGCGGTGCTTCGGCTCCTTTCTCGAACGGCCGGCTGTGCTATCCTGCCACGAACTATCGCGTCAGCAGCGTGGAGTATCACGGCAAAGATACGGTGTGCTTTACCCTTTATTATCCCGAGTGGGAGATGGAAGAAGGGGTGTTGGTGTCGCTTAAAAAGACGGTTACCGTAGTGGTAGACTCATATTTCTGCGACGTGGAAGATGTCTACACCTTTACCGGCGCTCCTATGCTTGTGATAGCTGCGGGCATCAATCAGCATTACGAGCAGAATACTATGGAGAGGAATTACGCTCAAAAAGACCGCTATGCGATATGGGAGCACGCCTCCGACCAGAGTGTGGAACCCGAAGACGGAATGATTGGCGTGGCCGTGGTGATGCCCGAAGCCCAGATGCTGTGTATGACCACCGACCGCTCTCACGCCTTGCTGCTCAAGGGTATCAGCAGCGGCGATTCCCTGCGCTATAAATTCGGATCCTGCTGGTCCAAGGGCGATGTTAAAACGTCAGCAGAATGGTTCAAAATAGTAGATGAACAGTAATATGGCCAATATGTTTTCTCTTGAGGGGCGCAACGCCTGGATTACGGGAGCCGCCTACGGCATAGGCTTCTCTATTGCAAAGGCCTTTGTAGATGCCGGAATAGATAATATAATCTTCAACACCAGCAACGAGGAGTCGATGCGCAAGGGGCTGGAGGCCTACCGCGAGGCGGGCATCACCAACGTTCACGGCTATGTCTGCGACGTTACCGACGAAACGGCCGTGAAGGCGCTGGTCGATAAGATTCACGCCGAGGTAGGCCCGATCCACATTCTGGTAAACAATGCCGGTATCATCAAGCGCATCCCGATGCACGAGATGGCACGCAGCGAGTTCCAGAGGGTGATTGACGTCGATCTTGTAGGACCGTACATCTGCTCTGCCGCCGTGGTTCCGGAGATGATGGAGCGCCGCGAAGGCAAGATTATCAACATCTGCTCTATGATGAGCGAACTGGGTCGCGAGACTGTAAGTGCCTACGCGGCGGCTAAAGGCGGTCTCAAAATGCTCACACGCAACATCTGCTCTGAATACGGAGAGTACAACATCCAGTGCAACGGCCTTGGTCCCGGCTATATCGCCACTCCCCAGACCGCTCCTCTGCGCGAGCGTCAGAGCGACGGCAGCCGTCATCCTTTCGACAGTTTCATCTGTGCCAAGACGCCCGCCGGGCGCTGGCTGAATCCGGATGAATTGGCGGGGCCGGCGGTGTTCCTTGCCAGCCACGCCTCCGACGCCGTCAACGGCCACATTCTATATGTGGACGGCGGTATTTTAGCATACATCGGCAAACAACCTAAATAACGTATGAAAATCAATTGTCAAGTAAGACAGGCGTCCAGTAATATAGACGCAAAACATTATGATACAGAGCGGCTGCGCCAGGAATATCTGGTAGAAAACCTGATGGTGGCTGACGAAATCAATATGGTCTATTCTATGTTCGACCGCATAATCTGCGGCGGTGCAGTGCCGGTAAAGGAAGATTTGCTGCTCTCAGCGCCGGAGGTTTTGCGTGCCGACTTCTTTACCCAGCGCCGCGAGCTAGGCGTGATAAACGTCGGCGGTGAAGGCATCGTGCAGGTCGGTGACGACGAGTATCGGATTCCCTTCAAGGAGGCCATCTACATCGGTCGCGGCAACCGACACGTCACTTTTAAGAGTGTGGACAAGGCTCATCCGGCACACTTCTATTTCTGCAGCGCCACCGCCCACCGCGAAACGGGCGTCAAGCAGGTAAGCAAGAAAGATGCGGTGGTGATGCATCTGGGAAGCCTGGAAGAAAGCAACGAGCGCACCATCAACCGCCTGCTGGTCAAGGAAGTAGTGCCTTGCTGCCAGCTGCAGATGGGTATGACAGAGCTGGCTCCGGGCAGCACCTGGAACACAATGCCGGCCCACACCCACGACCGCCGTATGGAGGTCTATTTCTACTTTGAAGTTCCGGAAGATGCAGCCGTGTGCCACTTTATGGGCGAACCGCAGCAGACACGCCACATCTGGATGCATAACTTTCAGGCGGTTATATCGCCCCAGTGGAGCATACACAGCGCCTGCGCGACCCGCAACTATACCTTCATCTGGGGTATGTGCGGAGAGAACGACGACTACAACGATATGGACTGGTGTGAAACGAAAGATCTGAAATAATATGGCAAAAGTTGTGACATTCGGCGAGGTGATGCTTCGCCTTTCGACCCCTGGCTTCCTGCGCTTCTCCCAGGCCCGCGCGTTTGACGCGACCTTTGGAGGCGGCGAGGCCAACGTGGCGGTATCCCTGGCCAACTACGGTGTGGATACCTGCTTCGTGACCCGTCTTCCCAAGAACGACATAGCTGATATGTGCGTGGCTGAACTCCGCGGCCTCGGGGTGGATACATCCAAGATAGTTTACGGCGGCGACAGGGTGGGTATTTATTACCTGGAGACCGGCGCCGTGGCCCGCGGCAGCAAGGTTGTGTACGACCGTGCCCACAGCGCCATTTCCGAGATTCTGCCCGGAATGGTCGATTGGCGTGAGGTTCTGGAAGGGGCCGACTGGTTCCACTGGACCGGCATCACACCGGCACTGAGCCAGGGTGCTGCCGATGCCTGTCTGGAGGCTATCAAAGTGGCAAATGAAATGGGCGTCAAGGTCTCCTGCGATTTGAACTACCGCAAGAAACTCTGGAAATATGGCAAGAGCGCGTCCGAAGTTATGCCGGACCTGGTGGCCGGCTGCGACCTGATCCTTGGCAACGAAGAGGATGCCGAGAAGGAATTCGGCATCAAGCCGGAAGGATTCGACGCCGAGAAGACCGGCGGCGAGATAGACCAGAGCCGTTTCGAGAGCGTCTGCAGACAGCTTATGGAGCGTTTCCCGCGCTGCAAGAAGGTGGCGGTGACCCTGCGCGGGTCAATAAACGCCAACCACAATACCTGGGGCGGTGTGCTCTACGACGGCAAAACCTTGTGGCAGAGCCGCCGCTATGACATAACCCACATCGTAGACCGCGTGGGAGGGGGCGACTCCTTTATGGGTGGCCTGCTTTACGGTCTGCTCTCATATGATACGGATCAGCAGGCAATCGAGTTTGCCGCTGCGGCATCGGCACTCAAACATACAATCATAGGCGATTACAACCGCGTAACCGTCGCAGAAGTTGAATCCCTTATGGCCGGCGGCGGTTCCGGTCGCGTATCCAGATAATTATGGCAAAGTTCAATAAGATAGACACTATCGTCAAGATCCGCGCTACCGGCATAGTCCCGGTGTTCTACAATGCGGACGTTGAGATAACCAAAAAGGTTGTCAAGGCCTGCTACGACGGCGGCATCCGCGCCTTCGAATTCACCAACCGCGGCGACGGAGCCCACAGGGTGTTCGAGCAGGTGATTGCCTTTGTGCGCAGCGAATGTCCCGATATGGCATTTGGTGTAGGCACTATCCTTGATGCCCCAACAGCAGCGATTTATATCCAGATGGGTGCAGACTTTCTGGTATCACCTTGTATAGCAGAAGATGTTGCGGCCCTTGCTGGCCGTCGTGGCGTGCCCTACAGTCCCGGCTGCGGCACAGTGACAGAAATTGTCCGCGCTATGGAAATCGGCTGCGACCTGGTGAAGATATTCCCCGCCGGCACTGTAGGAGGCCCGGCGTTCGTCAAGAACGTGCTGGCGCCTATGCCGTGGGCTATGATCATGGCCACCGGCGCCGTGGAACCCACCGAGGAAAACCTTCGCGCCTGGGCTGCCAGCGGCGTTACAGCCGTCGGCATGGGCTCGAAACTATTTCCCAAGGAGATGATAGCTTCCGGCAACTGGGCGGCCATAAGCGACCTGTGCAAACAATCCCTTGGCTGGTTCAAGAAATAGTGCTTCCCTATTTTTTGCGGCGAGATACAAGAACAGACCTCTAGATGGATTTCGCTGCAGGAAATAGCTCCGTAAAACACCAAATACTTCAGCGAAATACACGAACAGGCCATAATTTGGATTTCGCCGACACGACTATGCGTACACTACGAATACTGATTTTGGTGGCGCTGACCGCCATCGCGTGCGGCAAGCAGCCAGAAGTGCAGCCCGCCGAGCTTGGCGTGCCGCAGAACGTCAAACTGCATAGCGCCGACGAAACCTCCCTTACTTTCCAGTGGGATCCCGTGGAGGGAGCAACGAGTTATGCCTGGCGGCTGACCGAAGACGGAATTTTGCAAAAAGATGGAACCGTTTCCAAACGCAACGTCAACATCACCGGCTTGGAGAAGGCGACTGCGTACATGTTTTCTGTATGTGCTGTGTCGGGAGACAGAACGTCGGCATACAGTGCAGAGCTGGAAGCAAAAACCACCGGAGAGGCGGATGTGCCTCCGGAGCCGGACATCAAGTTCAGGTTTTGTGTGGATGAGCCCATAGATATAGGTTCTGCCCACTTACTGGACTTGAATTCGCCCGGCTATATAAAAGTGACGGATTTGTCATCTTTGCAGGAGGTAGATCTAATTGATTATGCCGACTTTAGTACGGTTACCGTTCGCGAGAGTGACGGAGCAATGATTCCAAATGCTCAAATAACAGCAGATACGCCGTTCAATACCTTTATGGATGCACTTCACTGCGGCCGCTACCGCGTGGTACACTACACGCCGATAAGGATAGATGGCGATAATTTGGTCATCAAGTTACACAATGAAGCACTTGAATTTGGCAAGGCATATACTGTCGAGGTGTCAGGAGTGGGTAGAAGGGATTTTGAAACCATCGCGGCGCCTTCAAAAACCGACATCCGCGTAGCCGCCGACGGTTCTGGCGATTTCTGCACCATACAGCGGGCGTTGTCATACGCCGCCGACGGTGCCACAATTTCCGTCGCAAATGGAACGTACCGCGAAATGCTCTATATGCGCGACAAGAAGAACATTACAATCAAAGGTGATTCTCGCGACGGTGTCAGGATAGTCTATCCCAACAACGAGAGCTACGAAAGTGGCTCCGGTGCGGCTTCCACTTCCAAGCCGGCACTCGGGGCAAAAATCGGCGCTTCGGGCGGCCGTGGACTCTTCCTCGTAGAGAACTGCGATAATATGATTCTGGAGAATCTCACAATAGAGAATTCGTTCGGAGAGCAGAAAGGTCAGGCAGAGGCCATCTACTTCAACTCCGGCAACAATACCCACCGCCTCACTATAGAAAACTGTTCCCTGATTTCCTGGCAGGACACATTCCTCACCAAGGGTAGGGTATGGGTCCACAACAGTCTTATAGCAGGACATTGCGATTATATTTGGGGATATCCCGAAGTGTGTCTTTTCGAAGACTGTGAGATCTGCTCCCGCGCAGCCGGCTACATTGTGCAAGCGCGCGTACCAAAGGCATCTGACAAAGGATTCGTGTTCCTGAACTGCCAATTGACGGCAGAAAGCACAGTGGCCGCCGGTAGCGTATATCTTGCCCGCAGCGCAGGGCAGGGCGAAGTGTTCGACAATGTCGTCTATGTCAACTGCACAATGTCCCCCGTAATCTCTCCGAGTGGCTGGTACACCACCCCGGCTCCTAATCCGTCATCGCCTGCGGATACCTCCGGTTGGCGCGAATTCGGTAGCAAGGATGCCTCTGGCAAGGCCATAACAGGTCATAACGCGTACGGCAAAGTCCTCACTGCCGCCGAGGCCGAGCCGTACAGCTCCAAATCCGCCGTTCTGGGCTGGTAGTCCGTTCGAAAACACAGTTATTGCTGCCGATACTCTTTCGGCGAAATTCCGAAGTGTTTCTTGAAGGCTTTGGAGAAGTAGGAATACGATCCGAAGCCGGTGCGTTCCGCAATGTCTGAGAGGCTCTCCTGAGAGGCCTTGATGGCCTCTGCGGCAGCCTTGAAACGATAGTTGCGCACCAGGTCGTTGGGCGCGGTGCTGGTGAGGCGTTTTACCTTGAGATAGAATGCGGTGCGGCTGAAGCCCATCTCCCTGGCCAGCATATCGATGTTGAGGTCGGGATTGGAGAGGTTGGCGGCCATAATTGCCGTGAGTTTGTCCAGGAACGGCTTGTCGGAGGCGGGCATATCCACATCGATGATGTTCTCCCGAGATACGCCCGGCTGAGAGAAGTACTGGCGCATCACGTCCTTTGCCCGCAGCAGGTTGCGGATGGTCATCATCAGCAGATCGGCGTGGAAGGGCTTGCAGATGTATGCGTCGGCGCCGCTTTCGAGGCCTTCCATCTGTTCCTGGTGAGATGTCTTTGCAGTGAGCAGAATCACCGGCAGATAGCACAGCAGGGTGCTCTCTTTGATCTTTGCGCACAGTTCATAACCCGATATGCCGGGCATAATGACATCGCTTATCACAAGGTCGGTATGATTGTGCTGGAGAATCTCCCAGGCCTTGTCGCCGTCGGGGGCCTGCAGCACCCTGTATTCACCGCCCAGAAGACCTACCAGAAACTCCCGCAGCTCGGCATTGTCTTCTACAACCATCAGCGTATGGGCCTCCGGCTTTTCTGTCGTTATATCGGCGGCAGCGGGCGCTGCGACGCTGGTGGCGGAGAGGTTGCCGATAACTTTCTCGCCGTCGGAATATACGTCTCCCTGCGGCAGCACGAAGGAGAAGGCCATTCCCCCTGTCGGCCTCAGGTTTGCGACTATTTTTCCGTGATGTTTCTCCACCATATTGAGGGTGTAGTGAAGTCCGATGCCGTTGCCGCTGTAGTCGGGCCGGCTGCCTTCTATCTGACGGTAGCGGACAAACAGCTGGTCCAGCTGGTCGGCCGGAACGCCGCATCCGGTGTCCAGCACGGAGACTTCCAGATAGCCGTCATCCGGCTCCAGGCCATATTGCGGCGCCTCTTTCAAAAATGCAGTCCTGACCTCGACTGTTCCTCCTTCGGGTGTGTGTTTCAAGGCGTTGGAAAGCAGGTTGTCCATTATCTTGACAATCTTGTCTTCGTCGGTCCAGAGCATATGGGAGGCCTCGTGAGGAGAGAATAATAGGTTGATACCCCGCTTTTCTGCCAGGAACGAGAAGGAAGCCACGGTGTCTTTCAAGATACCGATGATGTCGGCATAACGCACCCCCAGGGAATAAACACCGTTTTCGATTTTTGTAAAGTCCATAAGCTGATTGATGAGCATCAGCATTCTGGAGGAGTTGCGGTGCATTCCCTCCAGCAGGCTGGATGTTTCAACATCCAGGTCTGGCTTGGCCATCAGCTTTTCAAGAGGTGCGGAAATCAGGGTCAAAGGGGTGCGGAGCTCGTGGGAGATATTGGTAAAGAAGATGGTTTTCATCTGCGACATCTCTTTTTCACGCTCCTTCTCCTTACGTTCCATATCGGCATGTTCGCGCGCCAGGCGGGCGTGCATTGCCGACCGTATCAGCAGCCAGGCGATGGCGGAAAGCAGCAGCAAATATGCAAGTATCGCCCACCAGGAGAACCAGGGCACCTGTTTGATATGTATTTGCAGCCGGGCGGGCTTTGGACTCTGCGTACCGTCTTCACCGATTGCAACGGCCTCGAAGGTATAGTCTCCGGGCCGGAGGTTGGAATAACTGGCCCTACGGTAGGTGCCGGCATCGACCCAGTCCTTGTCAAATCCGGTCAGCCGATACTTATAGGTCAGGTTGTTGGAAGAGAAGAAATCGTTCCCCGCAAAGTCCAGAGAGAAACTGCGCTGCTTATGATTCAGGGAGATTCGGTCGGTATAGGCGATATCCTGCTTGAGGACGGAACCCTCATCTGAGGGCTGGACGCTCTGGCCCCATATCTTAAGGTCTTCGAGATGAATGGTCGGAGCGGGGTGGCCGGCAGCAAATGATTTTGGATCGAAAAAAGTCAGGCCGTGGTTGCCTCCGAAATATATCTGGCCGGAAGCGGTCCGGCACCCCGATTTCTCGTGATACTGACGGCCGGGGAAGGAGAGAATCATCGCAGTTGAATCTCCCTTTGGCAAGTCGATACGGGCAATTCCGTGGAATGTGCTCACCCAGATATTGCCGCTCAAATCCTCCTGGAAAGAGAGGATGTTGCTGTCGGGAAGGCCGTCCTCTGCGTTAATCCTCACTACATTTTCCCCGTCAAGACACAACATACCATTTCCGTAGCTGCCCAGCCAGATTCGGTTTTTACTGTCCCGCTTCATAGTGATGCAGTATCTCCCCACATCCCGGTCTTCCTCCGGCAGGTCCAAGCCGCTTACCAAGCCATCTTTCATTTTGAATACGGTCCAGCCGTGAGCCGAATACCAGATTTCACCGTTGTCCATAGGAAGGATGTCGGTGATGTTCAATGCAGGATTGATGTTGATTTTTTCGGGTTCCCTGGCCGTGGGGCCATATATGTATAAACCGCTCCAGGCGCCCATCCAAATGCTCCCCCCGGCGTCTTCTCGGATGCTGCGGACGTGGTCCAAGGGGAAGGAAGTGAGTTTGTAAGCCCGGCCGGAACGCACAGTGGCCAGGCACAGGCTCTTTTCGAAGGCCAGCCAGAAACGCCCCTTGCTGTCAATGAAAATACATTCCAGATAGTCTCCTCCGGCCGGTTTTACTCCACCAAGGTCGATGTTCCTGAATCCCTCGGATGGGGAATAGCTGTACAGATATCCATACCTGTCGGCAATCCAGAGGGTTCCGCTGTCATCTTCTACAACCCTGGTGACAAACTTGTCATCCAGAGGCGCTGACAAGGCGGAGTTTTCGTTGAAATAATCGGATTGTTTGCCGGTAATGACGAACCCCTTTTCATAAGATCCAATCCAGACGTTACCCTGGGAATCCTTGTAGCAGCAGGTTATTTCTGAGGCGTTATTGGGGTTGAAACGGTCACAATGGCTGTTTTCCAGCGAATGTGTTACCAGGTCGTACTGCCATACGCCGGCGATTGCCGTACCAATCAGAAGCTTGGACGGAGCAACTTCAGTAATGAAATTAATCCGTCCTTTCTGCAGCGGGCTGGAGGCGGGAATCAGATTATCCGGCAAGGAACTGTGCCCGGTAACGGGATTGAAAAGCACGATTCCCTTGTCTGTTCCGAGCCACCACGTCTCTTCGGAAATGGTATGACAGCAGAATACCTGACGGTCGCCGGGGAGAGAATATCGGGCGCTGCCATCTTCCAGGGCCAGTCCTTTCAGAGTTCCAAGCCAGAGGCGTCCGTAAGAATCTTCCCACATATTATTGATTTCCCCCCAGTCGGAGCGGTAAGAAATCTCTCCGGAGGCCTTGTCAAGCAACCCAAGGCCCTCTACCGAAGCGATCCTGATATTGCCCGTATGGTCCTTGAACAGACGATATACAGGACAGGTAGGCCCCGGGATGCGGGAAATCCGGCCGGTGCGGACATTGCGGCAGTCCACGCCCATACCGGTGCCGATTAGCAGATTGTCGCCATCCATCAACAAGGAGAAGACAAAGTCGCTGCTGATGGAGCAGGAGTCGGCGGGATTGTGCTGAAAATATTCAAACTCGTAGCCGTTGTATTTGTCCAGTCCGGCCAGGGTGCCGATCCACATATTTCCCAGGGAATCCTGGGCGAAGGCGCGGACGCACAGGTGGGACAGGTTGTCATATTTGGTGTTGTCCCTGTAGCCCTGGGCGTGCGCAACATTGCCCTGCAGGGTTGCTGCCAGCACTGTGAGCATCAATATGAGGGCGATTTTCTTCACAAATGTAAAGTTAACAAAAAACACAAGCCCCAATGTCAGAAAAGACAAGACAGACAAGAAATAACGGAAAAGGCAAATAAATTAACAGATAATACAACTGGAAAATTTGGACTTTGAAGTAACTTTACATAAAGAGAAATAAAAACAAAGCGATATGAAGCGGATTTTGATGATTATTTGCCTTTTGGGACTGTCGATTCTTGCCGTCGATGCCAAAAATGCCGCCCCTGCCGTACAGGTAGAGGACCTTATGGCGGAGTATCAGGTCAACCCGATAGGCATCGACTATGCTCCCCAGCTCTCGTGGAAGATTGTCTCGCCGGGTGCGGCGACCCGTCAGACGGCCTACCGTATTCTGGTGGCCACCTCAGAGGCGGTGCTCGCAGAAGACCGCGGCGATGTCTGGGACAGCGGTAAGGTAGAGTCAGATCAGTCAACCTGCATCAGCACGGAGCATATCAAGATGCTTTCCCGGGCCCGCTATTACTGGAAGGTGATGGTGTGGCGGCAGGATGGCAAGCAGTCGGAATGGTCGCAGCCGGCTTTCTGGGAGATGGGCCTGCTCTCGCAGAGCGACTGGCAGGGCGGTTGGATAGGGTATGTGCCGGGCATTCCGGGCCGCGTGCTCTATTTCAAGGGGAGCTTCTATCCCGATCCTTCCAAACAGATTGCCTATGCCCGTCTGTATGCCGCCGGAATAGGATTCTTCGAGGTCTACATCAACCACAAGAAGGTCGGAGACCACGTCCTGGATCCGGCGCAGAGCACCTACAGCAAGCGAGTTTACTACGAGACCTTTGATGTGGGAGGATTGCTCCACCAGGGTGGCAACAGCATAGTGATTCCCGTGGCTCCCGGCTGGATGGGTTCACCCCGCCTTCGCGCACAGCTGGAAGTTGTCTACACCGACGGCACCTTCTACGTGATGAATACCGACAGTTTCCGCCACGTGACCGCCGGTCCGACAGTATACGCTACGGTCTTTGACGGTGAAAAATACGATGCCCGCGAGGATACCGAAGACCTCTGGAAGGCCGGAACGCCGCCTTTGCTTATGGATAAGGACTGGGCCTGGGCACACAACACCGATGACCCTACCGGCGAAATGCACGCCGCCCGTGTGGAGCCGATCCGGGTTGTGGAGGAGTTGAAACCGACATTTGTAGCAGAGCCGCAGCCGGGTATTTATGTGTTTGATGCCGGCCGCAACCTTGCCGGATGGGTGGCCATCAAAGTCCACGGCAATGCCGGCGATGCCGTCAATCTATACTTCGCGGAGACCCTCCGGGATAACGGCAGCGTTAACCAGGACAACCTGCGCAACGCCAAATCCAACGACTGCTACGTATGTGCAGGAACTGGTGAGGAGTCTTGGGAACCTGCCTTCACTTATCACGGATTCCGTTATTTCCAGGTAGAAGGCCTTTCTTATAAACCCGACGCCGAGGACTTCACCGTCAAGGTTGTCCGCACCGACGTAAAACCGATAGGTACCTTCAAGTGCTCCAATCAGCTTGTAAACGACATCCACCGCATCGCGGTCAATACCGAGGCCAGCAATATCCACAGCGTACCCACCGACTGCCCGCAGCGTGACGAGCGTATGGGATGGCTAAACGACCTTACGGTCAGCCACGAGATAGCGATGTTCAACTTTAATATGGCCCGCTTCTTCCCCAAATTCGCCCAGGATATCACAGATACCCAGGACGATGAGGGCACCATAACCTGCGTGGCACCGTTCCGGTTCGGAATGCGGCCTGCAGATCCGGTATGCGCCAGCTACCTGCTGTTCTGCGCCAGGGCTTATGAAGTCTACGGAAACAAGCAGGCGATTGCCGACCAGTTCGAGGGGATGAAGGGTTGGACCGATTACCTCCGCTCCCGCACGGAAAACGGTATCGTGGACTATAGTTATTATGGAGACTGGTGCCCGCCGCGCGACTTCCTGATGGACCCCAACGGCTCCGGCGTTTCCCGCGACACTCCCGGCAAGATGATTTCCACCGGCTATCTTTATTACTGCTGCCGGCTGCTTTCCGATATGGCAGCGGTGCTGGGCAAGGCGGACGTCGCCGCAGAGTATGACAAATATGCAGAGCAGACGAAGGCTGCCTTCAACCGCGAATACTGGGACGAATCGGCGGGCGGATACGCCTCCAACAACCAGGCCTCCAACGCCTTTGCCCTGTATCTCGGGCTGGCCGATGGATCCCGGAAGGAAAGGGCTGCCGCAAACCTTGTGAAGGATGTCCGCAGCCGCGACCATCATCTGACTACCGGCAACCTCTGCACCAAGTATCTTTTGGATGCACTGGCCGACAACGGTTATGTAGATGACGCCTGGGGCATCGTTACCCAAACGACCTATCCCAGCTGGGGATTTATGCTCTCCAAGGGCGCAACCACGGTTTGGGAGCGCTGGGAGTATCTCACCGGCGATGCTATGAATTCCCACAACCACCCGATGATGGCATCTGTGGATGCTTGGTTCTATCGCAAGCTGTTGGGTATCAACCCGATGTTCGACTATCCTGGATTTGCCCGCTTTATCCTCAAGCCGGTCGTTCCTTCCGGTCTTGAGTGGGCCGAAGGCTCAATTGAAACCGTCAAGGGTACCATCCGCAGCGCCTGGAAGCACAAAGGCCGTGCATTTACCTGGTCGGTGGACATTCCCGCCAATACCGAGGCATTGGTGAGCGTTCCTTCTGCCGACGGCGGCGTTACCGTCAACGGGAAACGGATCAAGGCTTCCAAGGATTCGGGTTATGCCAATATAACCCTGGGCAGCGGTCACTACGAAATAAAAAGCAGACTATAGATATGAAACGCTTTCTTGTATTCATACTAACCCTGGTGCTGGCGGTTACGGCCTGCTCCTGTAACCATACCCCCACCTACATAATACCGGACGGTCCTGACAAGCCAGGCGGTCCCGACACTCCGGAAGGGCCCGATACCCCCCAGGGGCCGACGGCAGTCACAGCGGCGATGGTCGGCGACATAGTGGGTGTGGACCAATTCGGCAGGACTTTCGACCGTATCGGCAGTTTCCGGGACGACCGCCAGGTCGGGATGTTCTTCTGGCCGTGGATAGGCCAGCCTTATGCCACCGGCGTTTATGACGCCACCAAGATCCTTCAGATGGAGGATGGCCTGAACATCCTGTTCCACAGATACGACGATGTTATCAGCCCCAACGGCCAGGCCCACTGGTGGGGAGAGCCGCTTTGGGGCTATTACAACTCAATTGACGAATGGGTGCTGCGCAAGCAGATGCAGATGATTACGATGGCAGGCGTGGATTTCATCTTTTTTGACCACACCAACGCCGTCGTTTACGACGATGTCGTACTGCAGGTGGCAAAGGTGATAACGGAGATGCAGAAAGAGGGCTGGAATCCTCCTAAAATGGTGAGCTATACCCACTCCCGTTCTTTCCAGACAGTGAGGGCTCTCTATAATCTGATATACGGCCCCGGCCGTTATCCCAGCGCGTGGTATTACTACGAGGGCAAGCCGCTGATCATTGCCTATACCGATGCAAAGGACGATTATGCCGAAGCCTCTTCCCGCGGGGATACCACCTATGAACCGGGCGAACTCAGCGCAGAGATTCTGGATTTCTTCCATTTCTTCAAGCCCAACTGGCCGTTTGACCCGACATATCCCAACGGTTTTACGTGGATAGAGTGGAAGTTCCCGCAGCCGTACCACTCAGAATCAAAAATGATGAATGTCACTGTCGCCAGTCATCCGATGGTGCCGATGTCCTTCTCCCTGACCCGTGAGAACTGGACCAACTGGGGCCGCGGATGGAGCCCGTCGCTGCGTCAGAATATAGCAGAAGACGTGGACAAGGGCACTTTCTTCCAGGCAGAGTGGGACGAGGCCATCAAAGCCGATCCGCCGATGGTGTCGGTGGGCGGATGGAACGAATGGATTGCCTACAAGCAGCTTTACGACGGTGAATATATGCTGTGCGACGCCGCCAGCAAGGAATATTCCCGCGATATCGAGCCTATGAAGGGTGGCTATCAGGATGCATTCTACCTGCAGCTGATAAAGAATGTCCGCCGGTACAAGGGCTCTCAGGAAGGCATCCGGCCAGCCCAGAGTGAGCATACGATAGACATTTCCGGCGATGTGTCTGCATGGGAAAACATAGAGTATGTAGAGCGCAACACAGATGCGGCCTTCATTGCCCGCAACTGCTACGGCAATTCCCAGAAAGTCCACTACGCACAGCCGGCACCCACCGACAAGATTGTCGAGGTGCGCGTGGCGCACGATGCCGACAACATCTATTTCTACATCCTTGGCAAAGAAGATTTCTCGAAGCCTTCGCTTAAAGAGACCTGGCTCAATATCTATATCGGGACGGGAGAACCCGCCACAAAGGCTTGGGAGAGTTACGACTATGTAATAGGGCGAGACATTACCTCCGACAAGGCGTCGATACAGAGATTTACCGGCAAGGGCTACCTTGTAGAAGATGTCGCACAGGCCCGCTTTGTCCGTTCCGGCAAAGTGCTGCAGCTTTCGATTCCCCGCAGCGCCCTTGGCCTGACAGATGTCAAGCAATTCTATTTCAAAGTTGCGATGGGGGTAGAAGGCCCCTCCGACATTATGAATACCTACACCTCCGGCAGCGC
>JAFZBQ010000037.1 GCA_017561665.1 Bacteroidales bacterium
AAAGGAGGGTGCATTCTCCCTGCCGATGGTGGTGGAGAAGATGTGCCACGCTCCCGCCCGTTTGTACTCAATTGAGAAGCGAGGCTTTATCCGCAAGGGTTATTATGCGGATCTGGTGGTGTTTGATACGGAGACTCCAAGTGACAACGCCCCGGTGTCCCGCTGCGGCTGGAGTCCCCTGACAAGTTTCTCATCCACAATAGAATATACTTTCGTCAACGGCACTCTGGCAGCGCGGAACGGTGTCCCCTGCGCAGATGCCGCACGCGGAATGCAACTGAATTATATACGTTAAAGATATGAAAAAGACCATTATTGCCATCTTCTGTTTTGTGACCATCCTGAGCGGCACCGGGCTGTTTGCACAGCCGGCCGTGCGTGAATTCAAGGTTAAGCAGCGCTACCTGAACATCCCAATATTTGACGACCGTCCCAGCAAGGAGCTGCTCTTTACCGCAAAGGGCGCAGATTCCCTGAGCGTAGATGTCTGCATCGCGCCCGGCGAGCCCCAGTATTGGGTATTCAAGGACCTGACCCCGTATATGGGCAAGAAGCTCAAACTTACCTACGATGGCGATCCTGCAGATCTTGACAAACTGTTCGTTGCCGATACAATTGTCGGTCAGAGCACGTTCTATAAGGAGGCGAACCGCCCCCTGTTCCACTTTACCACCCGCCGTGGCTGGAACAACGACCCCAACGGAATGGTGTACTACGACGGCGAATATCACCTCTATTATCAGCACAATCCCTATAACAGATATTGGGGCAACATGCACTGGGGCCACGCCGTAAGCCGCGACCTGGTGCACTGGGAGGAACTCGGCGACGTGCTTTTCCCCGACAATATGGGTACTATGTTCTCCGGTTCGGCCGTGGTGGATGTAAACAACACCAGCGGCTTCGGCACCAAGAAGAATCCGCCCATCGTGTATGCCTATACCACTCACGGCCAGTGGCAGAAGCAGAATATCGCCTACAGCACCGACCGCGGCCGTACCCTTGTCAAATACAAGGGCAATCCGGTGGTCGATTCGCACGAAGCGGCCGGTTCCCACGAAACCCGCGACCCTCGTCTGCTTTGGTACGGCGGTCAGGACGGTCACTGGGTAATGGCCCTCTTCGAGAAGGACGGCAACTCGTTCTACACCTCCGACGATCTCAAGACCTGGACATACAAGAGCCATCTTCCCGGATTTGACGAATGCCCCGATTTGTTCTGCCTGCCTGTCGACGGCGACAAGAACAATATCAAATGGGTAACCCTGGGCGCTGCCGGCGTTTATATGATAGGCAGTTTCGACGGCGAAAAGTTCACTCCCGAATCGGGCAGATATCAATATACTTCCGGTGCTTTCTATGCCGCCCAGACGTTCAGCAACACCCCCGACGGCCGCTGCATACAGATCGGGTGGGGGCGCATTTCCCATCCCGGCATGCCTTTCAACAGCCAGATGCAGCTTCCTACCGAACTCACCCTCCGTACCACCCGCGACGGCATCCGCCTGGCCAGCAATCCTGTCCTGGAGGTGAAGACCTTGCTTAACAGGAAATATACAGCCGATAAGGTATTGAGCGTTGATGAGGCCAATGAGGCCCTTGCCCAGTTCACCGACCCCGATCAGGGCCTGCACATAAAGGCTACCTTGAAGATGGATGCATCGTGCTATACGGCCCTCAAGATGAACGGCAAACCCTTTGTCGAATACAGTCCCAGTTTCGGGCTGTTCAACGACCATTTCTATTCTACCGAGGATATCTCCGGACTTTCATTCCCCATCGAAGTCTTCATTGACCGCACCGGCGTTGAGGTGTTCATTGACAACGGCCTCTACAGTTGGTCTGCGCAGCTGGTATGCGAGGGCGAAAGCCGCCTGTTCACATTCGAGGGTTGGGCCGCCACCGTTCAGAATCTGGTGATCGATACCGTGAACAGTATCTGGTAGACTCAGATTTTCAATCCATAGTTTTGCTTGACTGGGTTCATTACAAACGAGCTTTGTATTGAACCCAGGCTTTCTATACGCCCCAGTACATTCAGTATGAACTGGTTGTAGTACTTCATATCGGGGGCGTGGATCTTCAGCAGGTAGTCGAATTCGCCAGAAATGTTGTAGCATTCGGTTACCTCGGGGATCTCCTGTATCCGCGCAACGAAGTCGCTGGCGATTTCTGTGTTGAGTTTCTGCAACTTGACGCTGCAGAACACTATAAATCCCAGGTTAAGTTTCTCTGCATTCAGCACTGCGGTGTAACGCTCTATGTATCCCTCGCTCTCCAATCGTTTCAGGCGTTCGTAAACGGGAGAAGGGGAGAGATGCACCTTGGCGGCCAGTTCCTTGTTGGTAATGCGGGCGTCTTCCTGCAACGCGCGGAGTATCGCTATGTCGGTTGTGTCAAGCTTTGATGTCATAACGGAGAAGATTGTTCTGCCGAAGCCGGATTTTTATAGTGTAATCAGTTGATTCTTCTGCAAAAGTAAGGAATAGTTATATTATTTACCAATTATTTTGATATTCTTGGATAATAATGCGGCTGATTGGACCTTTGCAACAGAAATATAACAGATACGACAATGAGCCAGACTAAACTTCACTTTGAAACTCTTCAGATACACGTAGGACAGGAAACCGCCGACCCCGCGTCCGATGCGCGCGCGGTGCCCATCTATCAGACCAGTTCCTATGTATTTCATAACAGTGAGCACGCCGCCGCCCGTTTCGGCCTCACCGACGCCGGCAATATATACGGCCGCCTTACCAATTCCACGCAGGACGTATTCGAGCGCCGCATCGCCGCCCTCGAAGGGGGAGTAGGGGCTCTGGCGGTCGCGTCGGGTGCCGCTGCCATCACCTATTCCATATTGAATATCACGCGCGCGGGAGATCACGTTGTGGCGGCCAAGACCATCTATGGCGGCACCTATGACCTGCTTCAGCACACCCTTGTACCCTACGGTATCACCACAACCTTCGTGGACCCGAACGACATCTCCAACTTTGAAAAGGCAATCCGTCCCGAGACAAAACTGCTGTTCATTGAGACGCTGGGTAATCCCCACGGAGACGTGATTGACATCGAGGCGGTGGCAGCAGTGGCCCACAGGCACAACATTCCGCTTGTCATTGACAATACATTTGCCACTCCTTATCTGGTGCGCCCCATAGAGTATGGTGCCGACATAGTGGTGCATTCCGCTACCAAATTCATCGGCGGCCACGGTACCACCATCGGCGGTGTCATTGTCGATTCCGGAAAGTTCGACTGGAAGGCGTCGGGCAAATTCCCGCAATTCACCCAGCCGGAAGAGAGCTACCACGGGATTGTGTTTGCCGATGCCGTCGGCCCTCTGGCATATATCATCCGGGCCCGCGCCATACTGCTGCGCGATACCGGCAGCAGCATCAGTCCCATCAGCGCCTTCATCTTCCTTCAAGGACTGGAGACGCTGTCACTGAGGGTTGAACGTCACGTAGAGAACGCCCTCAAAGTGGTCGATTTTTTAAGCAGGCATCCCAAGGTGACCAAAGTGACACACCCGTCGCTGCCCTCGCACCCCAATCACGCCTTATATCAAAAGTACTTCCCTAACGGCGGCGGATCCATCTTCACTTTCGAGATTAAGGGCGGCCAACGGGAGGCCTTCAAATTCATCGATTCTTTAAAAATATTCTCTTTGCTGGCCAATGTGGCCGACGTCAAGTCGCTGGTGATTCACCCCGCCACCACGACCCACTCGCAGCTCACCGATGCCGAACTGGCAGACCAGGGCATCAGCCAGAGCACCATTCGCCTTTCGATAGGCACAGAACATATAGACGATCTGATTGCAGATTTGTCACAGGCTTTCGACGCTATTTAACCATCAAATATTAACTTTGCAGATATGGGAAAGATTTATAATTCGGCATTGGAACTGGTGGGCGGCACGCCGCTGGTTCGTCTTAACGCCATCAAAGCAAAATATAACCTAAAGGCCGATATTCTGGCCAAGGTAGAATACTTCAACCCCGCCGGCAGCGTCAAGGACCGCATCGCCCTGGCGATGGTGCTGGACGCTGAGAAGAAAGGGCTTCTGAAACCGGGCGCCACCATTATCGAACCTACCAGCGGCAACACCGGCGTCGGCCTGGCATTCGTGGCATCCGTACGCGGCTACCACTTGATACTGACTATGCCGGAGACTATGAGTGTAGAGCGGCGCAACCTGCTCAAGGCCCGCGGTGCGGAACTGGTACTGACTCCCGGATCGGCCGGAATGAAAGGTGCGATTGCCAAGGCGGAGGAACTTCGCGACAGTATTCCCGGCAGCATTATCCTCGGCCAGTTCGACAATCCCGCCAATCCGGAGGCGCATTACCGTACCACAGGCGAGGAGATTTGGACCGATACCGACGGCGTTGTGGATATTTTCGTGGGCGGTGCCGGAACCGGCGGCACTGTCTCCGGCGTCGGGCGTGCCTTGAAAGGCCATAAATCTTCTGTCAAGATAGTTGCGGTGGAACCCGCCACCAGTGCTGTGTTGAGCGGCAATCCTTCGGGCCCCCACAAGATCCAGGGCATCGGCGCCGGCTTCGTCCCGGCAAACTTCCACCGCGACGTGGTGGATGAGATACTGCCCGTTTCAAATGAAGATGCTTTTGCGGCCTCGCGCTTCCTGGCGGCTTTGGAGGGTCTTCTGGTGGGTATATCTTCCGGCGCGGCGGCATCGGCTGCTATTTCCCTGGCACAGCGGCCGGAGAATGAGGGCAAGACTATAGTGGTACTGCTGCCGGATACCGGCGAACGGTATCTTTCTACAGAATTGTTCGCGTAAGTTTTCGCAAATACGATATTTAAAGTACATTTGCCGGGCGGGCATAATCCGTCCGGCTTTTGTATATGAACGCACATCTGGATAAGAACGTACAGTCGATAGTGGATCGTTGCAGGGCGCTGCTTTTCCCCGACCTTTTTGCAGAGGGCGGCAGGCAGTGGGCAGAAGATTGCCGACAGTTGCTCCTGCAGGAACTTTCGCAGACCATATCGCTCTGTTTCCGTTCCGCCGGCCGCGAAGGTGATTCGGAAGCCGTCGCTTCAGAATTCGTGGCTGCACTGCCGTCGCTGCGGCAGACGCTGGACAAGGATGTACTGGCCACCTACAACGGCGACCCCGCTGCAGAGAACACCGCTGAGGTGATACTTTGCTACCCCGGCATCCGCGCCATCAGCAGTTACCGCATCGCACATATATTATATATGGCAGGGGTGCCGGTGTTGCCGCGCCTTATCACCGAACTGGCGCACAGCGAGACGGGCATCGACATACATCCCGCCGCCACCATCGGCGAGTCGTTTGCCATAGACCACGGTACCGGCGTGGTGATTGGAGAGACGGCCATCCTGGGCAACAACGTCAAACTGTATCAGGGTGTCACACTGGGCGCCAAGAGTTTCCCGCTGGATGCCGACGGAAATCCGGTGAAAGGAGTGCTGCGCCATCCTATTCTGGAGGACAACGTGATAGTTTATTCCAACGCCACTATACTCGGACGCGTCACCATCGGGCACGATGCAGTCATCGGAGGTAACATCTGGGTTACCGAGGATGTACCCGCTTTTGCGCGGGTCGTCCAGTCTCCGAAAAAATATTTTTGAAAAGATTTGGAGGAAAGCAAAAGATGTGTATCTTTGCAGTCCCTTTCGAAAGAGGGGCAAGTTGATTGAATTATTGGAAGACAAAAGTACAAGCAAGTATTTTTATTGTAGCAACAGTAAAAGAGCAAGCGTAGATTCTTTTGAGAGTATCCCAAAGCCAGAGAAATAAACAAATTTATACAATGAAGAGTTTGATCCTGGCTCAGG
>JAFZBQ010000038.1 GCA_017561665.1 Bacteroidales bacterium
CCGCCGTCTGGTGGACGTATCGCACGACGTGATCATCAACGAAGAGGATTGCGGCACCCTCCGCGGCCTTGTGGCAACCGCCATCAAGAACAAGGACGAAATCGTGGAGACCCTGGGACAGAGAATCCTGGGCCGTACTTCCGTACACAACATCTACAACCCTCTCACAGGCGAACTCATCCTCGAGGCCGGCGAACAGATTACAGAGGCCATTGTAGAGCAGATAGAGAAGCTCCCCATCGAACAGGTGGAGATCCGTTCCGTGCTCACCTGCGAATCCCGCAAGGGCGTTTGCGCCAAGTGTTACGGCCGCAACCTGGCCACCGGCCGCATGGTCGAGAAGGGCGAGGTTGTGGGCGTTATCGCGGCACAGTCCATCGGCGAGCCCGGTACCCAGCTGACCCTGCGTACGTTCCACGTCGGTGGTACCGCATCCAACGTGGTATCCGACAGTGAGATAAAGGCCAAGTACGACGGCCGCCTCGAGTTCGAGGAGCTGCGTACCATCACCAAGGTCGACGAGAAAGGCAACCACACCATCGTGGTGGGCCGCACCGCCGAGATGACCATCAAGGATTCCACCACCGGCATTACCCTGTCGCAGTACGACATCCCTTACGGCACAGAGCTGTTCTTCAACCCCGGCGACGAGGTCCACAAGGGCGATCTGATCTGCAACTGGGATGCTTACAACGCGCTGGCTATCTGCGAGGTGGCAGGTACCGCCAAGTATGAGAACCTCATCGACGGCGTAACCTACCGCGAAGAGGCTGCCGACGAGTACTCTATCCACCGCGAGAAGGTCATCATCGAGAGCCGTGACAAGAATGTCACCTCTTCTGTACATATCATCGACGAGAACGGTAACGACATCATGCAGTTCAACCTGCCTGTCGGTGCCCACATCAACGTTGAGAACGGCCAGAAGATTGCTGTCGGCGACATCATCTTCAAGATTCCGCGCGCTACCGGCAAGGCCGGCGATATCACCGGCGGTCTGCCGCGCGTCACCGAGCTGTTCGAGGCCCGCAACCCTTCCAACCCCGCCATCGTTTCCGAAATCAACGGCGAGGTTACCATGGGTAAGGCCCGCAGGGGTAACCGTGAGATCATCGTCACTTCCCGCTCCGGCGAGAAGAAGAGCTACAGCGTGCCTCTGTCAAAGCAGATCATGGTTCAGGAGAACGACTACGTCCGCGCCGGCATGCCGCTGTCCGACGGTGCCGTTTCTCCCAGCGACATCCTCAGCATCCTGGGTCCCGTACGCGTTCAGGAGTACATCGTGAACGAGGTACAGAGTGTATACCGTATGCAGGGTGTGAAGATCAACGACAAGCACTTCGAGGTAATCGTGCGCCAGATGATGCGCAAGGTTCAGATCGTGGATCCCGGCGACACCAAGTTCCTCACAGAGCAGCTTGTGGACAAGTGGGAATTCATCGACGAGAACGACAGCATCTTTGACAAGAAGGTCGTTACAGATGCAGGCGACTCCACAGAGATGCATCCCGGCCAGATCGTATCCGTACGCGCCCTGCGCGACGAGAACTCGATCCTCCGCCGTCAGGACAAGAAACTGGTGGTTGCCCGCGACGCAAAACCCGCTACCGCAAATCAGGTACTGCAGGGTATCACCCGCGCCGCTCTGCGCACCAGCAGCTTCATGTCCGCCGCATCATTCCAGGAGACCACCAAGGTATTGGGCGACGCTGCCATCCGCGGCCGCATCGACCTGCTCGAAGGTCTTAAGGAGAATGTCATCTGCGGTCACCTCATCCCCGCCGGCACAGGCCAGCGCGAGTATGAGAAACTCATCGTGACCAGCGCAGAGGACTACGAGCGCATGACTCAGCGGTAATCTCCCGCTTCATTAGAAGAGAGCCGTCCGAAAAGCACTTCGGGCGGCTTTTTTTACTATCTTTGTAAAAATATGTCCATATGAAAAAACGCTCGCTGATAGCACTGCTTTCCACGTTTGTTCTTTCTGCCGCAATTATTGCGGCATGCAAAGACTATCCGCCTACGCCTGAGCCCGGTCCCAACCCCGACACGGAAGAAGAGACGGTGCTGGATACCAAGGACTTTATGATTGTCCCCTGGGAGGGCGGCATCCAGACCGCGGCTATAGATTATAACACCGACTTTGAGGTGGTAATCGATGCAGAAACGCAGCCGTGGGTGGAATTCATCCGGACCAAGGCGACCAGTCACGGCAACCTGGAGTTCAAGTTCGCCGCCAACGACTGCTACTCGTCCCGCATCGGCAAAGCCACCGTCAAGGACAAGAAGGGCAAGGCCGATCCCATAGAGATAACCTTCATCCAGGAGGAGAAGAAGATAGCAGAAGAGGAAGCCGATATATACAGCCTCGGAGTAACTCCCGGCGTGCTCAAGTTCAATCAGGAGCCGTTCGTATGGAAGGTAACTCCCCGTTACGACTATTCCAAACTCTATATGAGCAAGTTGTTCCTCTGCCTGGCCGATTATGACGGCGAGTATCTGGGCTGGTGCAAGATGCGGGACAACGGCAAGCAGGAGATCAATATGACCTTCGAGCAGGCGCTGGAAGTGATAAAGGGCATCGATGCCATCACGCCCGGCCTGCAGAAAATCATATACTTGGTGGGATGGCAGTATCTGGGCCACGACTCCAAGTACCCGGCATTCTTCGAGGGCAACGAGGCGCTCAAGCGCCCCGGCGACAAAGACGCGCTGGAGAGCCTGCGCTGGCTGATGAGCGAGGCCCGCAATTACAACACCATCGTCAGCCTCCACATCAATATGTTCGACTGCTATGTCGACAGCCCCATATATCAGAAATACCTGGATGCCGACGTATTATGCAAGGACGTCAAAGGCAACCTGATACACGGCGACTGGGGATACAAGGTCTGCTACCCCGCAGAGTGGGATAAAGGTCTGGCTCAGTGGCGCCTGGACACCCTCTGCCAGCTGCTTCCCCTCGAGCGGCAGGGGACTCTGCATATCGACGCCTTCCACAACAAGATTCCCATTCCCGGTCCTGACGGCAACATAGTCGGCCGCGGCTCCCCCATCAGTCCCTATCACGGATATTCGGCACAGGATGACATCGACGCCAAGAAGAAAATCGTGGCCTATATGGACTCAAAGGGGATTGACATCACCTGCGAAGGCACAGTAAACGACATCGGCACCGGTGTAAATCCTCGCGAGGGCTGGTTCCCCGCCTACTGGGGCTACAGCGACCTTCTGACACATATCCTCGCCCTCAACGCACAGCAGGCCACCGGCCCCAACTGCTCACTGGAAATCATCGGCACCAACACCAACGCCGAGTCCATCTTCTATAACGGCCTGCCCCGCGAACAACAGTTCGAATGGTTCAAGAAGGATTTCTGCAAAAAATCCGTCATCTACTTGTACCTCAACAACTTTGGCCGTAAGGAGATGCTGTACGACCCCGGCGATTCCAACGGCCGCAACATAGGCGTCTTTGAGAAGGGCGTCCGCACCTTCTACGACAGCGGCAACATGCACCTTGCCAAGGACGGCATCGAACTGGCCGAGGGCGGCAACATTTTCGTGCCTGCCGTATGGCTTGGCGACCAGTCGATAGTGGCCTATTCCGAGACCGGTTACAGCCAGCGCACATGGACCATCCCCGCCGGTTGCGCCATTCCCGACGATGCCAGTGCATACACCATCGACTACACCGGCCGTACCGCCTTCACCGGTTTCAAGATTGACGGCCGACAGATCACCATCTCCCTGAACCCCGGCCAGATGGTGTTAATAACGGCTGATATGTAACAGATTATGCGTTTCCTGCCACATATCGTCCTGTTGGCGCTTGCCCTGACCGCCGCGGCCTGTACGTCGCGGGAGTTGGACATTGTGTCCCAGGAGGATACCGTGGTCACCGACAACGGCATCGCCCTGAAGGTATCCTCCCTGCAGCAGGGCAAGATACGCATCTATGTGAGCGAGGAGCAGGCGCGGCAGATTGAGGCTGACCCTGAATCCTTCATTCGCGATAATACCGACCTTGCCATCACCGGCATCCATCGGACATTCCCTTACGAAGAGGAGTTTGAAGAGCGCACCCGCGAAAGCGGCCTTCACCGCTGGTACGATGTCGAATTTGACACCGAAGTGCCCCTGACAAAAGCCGGCAGCGAATTGCGCGGCGCCCGTGGCGTTTGCAAGGTGGAATACCGCCCCCGCATCAGGCGCCACGAATGGAGCGACGCCTCGTGGAAGCATGGCGGGAGACCCGGAGCCTTCACGAAAGCAGGCAACGGACTGCCGTTTGACGATCCATATCTGGAAGAGCAGTGGCACTACCGTAATACCGGAAGTCACAGCGGCTTGTCTGAAGGTTGTGACGTAAATGTATTTCCGGCTTGGCAGGAGTTCAGGAGCGGCCGCGAAGACATCATTGTTGCTGTGGTCGATGGCGGCATCGACTTCCGCCATGAGGACCTCGCCGCCAATATGTGGCACAATCCAGAGCAGAGCGGCGACAGGGTCTACGGCTATAATTTCATGCGGGACAGTTACCGTATAACTGCAGAAGAACACGGCACCCACGTGGCCGGCACCATCTCCGCCATCAACAACAACGGCATCGGAGTATGCGGCATAGCCGGCGGCGATGCGGCCCGGGGCATACCCGGCGTCAGACTTATGAGTTGCCAGATATTTGAACAGAATTCCGAAGACAGCGGCGACGATGTCCCCGCCATAAAATGGGCGGCCGACCACGGCGCCGTCATCTGCCAGAACAGCTGGGCATATGATGATACCTTTGAAATGCCCGCGAGCAGCAAAGCGGCGATAGACTATTTTAACAAATATGCCGGCTGCGACAAGCTTGGCAACCAGACGGGGCCGATGAAAGGAGGTCTGGTGATTTTTGCCGCCGGTAACGAGCACAGCAAAGACAAGGTCTACCCCGCCTGCTACGAAGGTGTCCTTTCTGTCAGCGCCCTCGGCTCCGATTTCAGGCTGGCGACCTACTCCAACTACGGGGACTGGGTCAGCATAGCCGCACCCGGCGGTGACGACAACAACGAAATCCTGAGTACCGTACAGGGTAATGACTACGCTTGGTTCAGCGGCACTTCCATGGCAACGCCCCATGTTTCCGGCGTAGCCGCCCTGGTGATTGCAAATATGGGAGGCGAAGGATTCACACGTGACAACCTGATAGATGTATTGATGCGGCACACAACCGATATCAGCTCATACAATCCACATAAATACCCCGGCGTAGGTCTTGTCAACGCCTATGAATCCATCTCCCGCGATCCCGGCAGCGCCCGTTTCTCCATATCGGGCGTCTCTGCCAGCGCATCGGGACGCACCGTCAACGCCATTGTGTCGGCACAGGCCGTCGACGGGGGCGACGACAGCTGGATTTCAGGGGCCAGGATTTACTACAGCAGCGATCCATTCACATCCGTGGACGGCATCCCCTATATCAACTGCGCCATCCGAAAGGAGTTGGACGAAGGTCCGTTTGACGTGACCACCGGCGCACTGGAATATGAGTCCGACTATTATGTGGCTTTTGTCCTTTACGATGAATTCGGCAACTGCACACAGCCTTCAGAAACGGTAGCCCTGCATACTTCCGGCAACCTGCCGCCAGTCATCGAGCCGGCGGAGCCACTGGACGGTTTGGACATTGGTTCACATGAGCAGCTCGTCTTGGATTTCGTGATAAAAGATCCGTACGGCGATGCTGTCACCACAATTCTCCAGTCTTCCAATAAAAAGGTGGTCTCCATGAAGCAGGACGGTGAGAATGTCAAGATAACCATCCGCGGTAACGCGTCGCAGCCAGGTTCTTATTCGTTCACACTCATCGCCACTGACGAGTATTCCCTGGCCACTTCACTGACAGTCTATTATACCGTGCTCGAAAACCGTCCTCCCCAACTGCTCAAGACGATAGAGGATATGATTGTTCCCGCCGGCAAAGCCATCGACCTTGACCTTGGCGAGTATTTTCACGATCCCGACGGCGAAACTCCCAGCTACACAGCCAGTACCGACAACACGGGCGTACTCAGGACCAGGGTTGTCGGCAACACCATAAGCCTGATTCCACAGCAGTACGGATATGTCACGGTGACCGTAACCGCAGCGGACAACCGCGGCGAAACGGCCTCCTGCACCTTCAAGATGCTGATCAGGGACGAGTCGGTAGCGGCAGAGATTTATCCCAATCCCACAACCGACGGCCGCATCTTCATAAGGGTCGGCCAGTTGCAGGCTGTCGAATACGAGATACGGAACGCTGTCGGCAGCATTATTGTTTCTTCTTCGGCTGCCATTGACCCGTTTGAGCCGCAGATGATAGATTTGTCCGGCTGCGCGGCAGGCGTTTTCAAAATAACTGTCAAAACTTCCGGAGAAACCATCACCAAGGAGATTGTGAAACTATGATGCGGCGGATTGTCATTTTATTGTGTATGCTGACCGCGGCCCTGGACGCTGCCGGTCAGGCTGTGCCGTTCTTAACGATACGGATGGATGCCGGCGAGCAGGCTTTCGGCGGCGCACACGTCGCCTCGAGGAATCTTCTCCCACTTTCAGACAACATTTTTGAAGCGGGACTCGGCAAGACCTTATGGCAGACGGGCGGCATCAACTACAACCTGACCAATATTCTGGCACGCGTCAGGATTGTGGAAAACCTGACAGCCGGGATAGAATACACCTCAAACAATATGGGCGAGATGACCCTCTACAGCGACAACGGACAGCCGATGGGGACATTCCAGCCCGGTGAAATGATGGCTGCGCTGCGCCTGAGCTACAGTCCGTCTAAAAAGCTAAATCTCAATGCCGCCGGCAAAATCATACGCTCCTCCCTTACAGACGACCATACAGGACGATGCTACGCAGCCGACCTGGGTGCCGTCTACAGGATAAACAACGCCTTTGCCGCCGGCTTGGCCATTGAGAATCTGGGCGGCAAGATAAACTACGGCTACGGCGCCTATCCCCTGCCAACGACGTGCAAGGCGGGAATTGACGGCACCGTAAAACTGAAGGACAAACATGCCGTGGAATTCGCGGCCGACGGCGGCTTCATGCCCGCCGGCAGTGCTCTCCTGGCCTCCCTGGGCACCGGTTATGTCTACAACGATATGTTTTCCGTCAGGTGCGGCGCTCATATCTGCACCAAAGACACAGTGCTTCCTTCTTACTTTTCTGCAGGTATTTATTTCAAAAGCACTAACTTTGACATCGGCGCCGCATGGCTTTCTGCGGCCAACACATATTCTATATCGGCAAGGTTGAAATTATGATAGGCGTATATGATTCCGGTCTCGGCGGACTCACCGTCCTCAGCGAACTCGTCAAAGCGCGCGGCCGGCGGGACTATCTCTATTTTGCCGACAGCAAGCACTGCCCTTACGGCCTCAAGACCAACGATTTCCTGCGCGAAAGGGCCGAGGCTGTGAGCCGGTTCCTCATTAATCGGGGGGCCGACATGATCGTGGTGGCCTGCAACACCGCCACCGCCGCCGCCATCAGTCACCTTCGCAGCACTTTTTCCATCCCTTTTGTCGGGATGGAACCCGCCATCAAACCCGCTATCCTCAACACCAGGACCGGGGTCGTGGGCGTTCTGGCCACCGCCGTGACTTTCACGGGAGAGCTGTATCACAAGACACTGGAGCATTTCACAGCCGGGCAGGAGGGCATCAAAGTAATAGAGCAGGTCGGATACGGCCTGGTGGAGGCTGTGGAAGGAGGCCTGATCCACGCCCCGGAAACCATCGACCTTCTGCACAAATACATCGACCCGATGCTGGCCGCCGGAGCCGACCATATAGTTCTGGGATGTACCCACTACCCTTTCCTGGCCGATGAGATTGCCAAAATATGCAACGGCAGAGCCACCATCGTGAACCCCGCTCCGGCTGTGGCGCGGCAGGCGGTCAAACTGTACAAAGACACGCCGCGGGGCAAGGGCGATTGGCAATTCTTCTCTTCAGCAACGTTCTCACCGGAGGCCGCCGATATCATCAAAGGCATCTGCGGCAGGCACAGATATTGCTTGAATGACAATATTTTGTAATTTTGCACAGATGAAAAAAGTCCTCTATATAGCGCTGGTTGCCGTTCTTGCACTCATCCTTGCAGGCTGCTGCAAAAACGGCCAGGACAAGGAGAAACGTATGGTGCTGATATATATCGCCGCCACCGAGCAGAGCGTTTCCAACTATGCCAGCGGCAATATCACCGACATGCTCACCGGGTATGTCCCCAAAAGGAAGTCCGAGACTGAAGCGCTGCTGGTATTCCTGCAGAAACATGGCACGGACACTCCCCGCTCCGAGGCGACCCTCACCAGATATTTCTCAAACAATTCGGGCAACATCGACAGCGAAATAATCGCCAATTTCGGAAGCGATTTTGACGCCTGCGATCCCGATTCCTTCGCAAGGGTTCTGGCCACCGCCGAGGCTGAGTGCAAGCCGACCCACCGCTCCCTGCTATTCTCTTCCCATGGCACCGGATGGATGCCAGAAGGGTATTTTGACAGCGACGGAGAGCACTATTCCAAATCTCAGTACTCGCTTAAAAACACTGGCTCAAGCCGCCTCGACGACCTCTCCAAACTCAGAATCCGCGATGGCATCGGCCTGGACAGGCCCACGGGGCACGAACTGGACATCCGCGACTTTGCATCGGTCACCGGTCAGTATCACTGGGATGTAATGCTGCTGGACTGCTGCTACCTGGGAGCCGTGGAGGCCGCATACGAACTCCGCAACTGCTGCGACTACATCGCCGCTTCCCCCACAGAAATCATGATTAACGGATTCCCCTACAACTGCATATTGGAGAATCTTTTCAAATATCCCAACGCCAAGGGGTACAAGACTATCTGCCAGAGATACTACGATATGTACCAGGCGATGACGGGCTCTTACCAGTCCGGCACGATTTCCCTTGTGGACTGCAGCCAGATGGATGCGTTTGCAAGTGTATGCGCCTCCATCACCGCCCTCCAGCGTACACAGATGGAGAGTGTCGACCGTATGTCGGTACAGCACTATTTCTGGAAGTCGGACAAGGATTACTTCTTTGACCTGGCCGACTATTTCAGCCGCTTCGCCACAGAAGAGCAGATGGAATCTTTCTCTGCCCAGCTGGACAAGACCGTTATCTTCAAGGCCGCCACTGCAGAATTCATCGGCCTTAAGATAAACCCTGACACGTTCAGCGGTCTGAGTTGCTACATTCCCGATCCGAGGTACGTCAATCTCAATGCCTACTACAAGCAACTTGCTTGGAATCAGAAGGTAAATATTGTACAATAACGTTTTTTTTATATCTTTGCCGTCCCGTTAAAAATGCCCCGGGCATTTTGGTGCAATGGGGTTTGCGCTTTTGTCGCAAACTGAGTAACACATTTTAATTTTAACACAAATGAAACATCTTTCACTCTCCGGTTCCAAGAGAACCTTCGGCCGCAAAGCCGACGTCCGCGAAGTTCGCAAAGAGGGCAAAGTGCCTTGCGTAGTTTATGGCAACGGCGCAGAGAACACCGCTTTCTCAGTAGAAGAGAAGGCTCTCAAAACCCTCACCGACACTCCTTACTGCCACATCGTAGATCTGGATGTAGAAGGCGCAAAGTTCACCGCTCTCCTGCACGAGGTACAGTATCATCCCGTTAATGACCGCGCCCTCCACGCAGATTTCCTCGCCATCGACGAGAAGAAGCCTGTCGTTGTAGAGGTTCCCGTCATCATTACCGGCAACTCCGTGGGTGTAAGGGCCGGCGGTAAGCTCCAGGTGAGCCGTCGCAAACTTAAAATCAGCGGTCTGATCAAGGATTTGCCCGACGATCTGACAGTGGACGTAACCCCTCTTGCTATCGGCAAGCGCATCACCGCAGGTGACCTCAAATTTGACAAGATCAATATCGTCAACCCCAAGGCCACTATCATCTGCTCTTGCCTTGCTACCCGCAACGCAGCTGCCGCTGCAGAAGAGGGCGAGGCTGCTGGCGAGCCGGCACAGGAGTAATCTCCATACATTAAAGTGCAATGGCCCGGACGTACCTCATAGCAGGTCTTGGAAACATAGGCCCCGAGTACGCGCTGACCAGGCACAACATGGGTTTTATGACATTGGATGCCTTTGCTGCGGCATCCAATGTCGTTTTTTCTACCGAAAGGTACGGAGCAGTGGCGGAGGTGCATCTCAAAGGCAACACGCTGCATCTGCTCAAGCCCTCCACCTATATGAATCTCAGCGGCAAGGCGGTGGCATATTGGTACCATAAGCTCAACATCGACCAGGAGAACCTGCTGGTGGTGGTGGACGACCTGGCGCTACCCTTCGGTGCCCTGCGTCTGCGCAAGAGCGGCAGCGACGGCGGCCACAACGGCCTCAAAAGCATCGACTATCACCTGATTACCAATCAGTATGCCCGCCTGAGGATGGGCATCGGCAACGGTTTCGCCCCCGGCGGGCAGATAGACTTCGTGCTCAGCGAACTGCTGCTGGAAGAAAAACGCATCCTGCCCGACGTGCTTTCCAATGCAGTCGAGGCAATAAAGTGTTTTGTTCTGGAAGGGCCTGACAGGGCGATGACCCGCTTCAACCGCAACGCCCCGCCGCAGAAGCAGGAAGAGAATCAGTCAAAATCTTCGGAAGAGAATTCGTCTTCCAATTCAGAATAAAGAGTGTCCATCTGGCGGCGCTCTTTTTTTGTGGGCCGGCCGGCACCGCGGTCACGGGTCACGAAGAATGTTTCGTGAGGAGCGTGAAGTTTGGCCAGTTCGCTCTCGGGCGTCAGGTTCTCTGCATACTGACTTACCAGCGCGGCGCCCTGGCGGCGGTCTATCGGCTGCAGCACCCTATACTTGTACTGCACCGGCCCCTTCCGCGCCATGATGATGTCGCCGGATTTGATCTCGCGCGAGGGCTTGGCGTCCTGTCCATTGACCAGTATCTTGCCGCCGCGGCAGGCATCGGTCGCCTCCGACCGCGTCTTGAATACCCTGATCGACCAGAGGTATTTGTCCAGTCTTGTAGAATCAGCCATAATTATTTCTCAAGATAATCGTCGGAATCTTCTTCTATCTTGCGGATATGGGCCTCCATAAGCGAAGTGCCCTCCTCCACTGGGGTAAAGCTGTATGCGCCCATCGCCGCCGGTATCAGGATGGTATCGCCGGCCTTGACATCCTCCTTGCCGCCGTCCCATTCCAGTACGGCCTTGCCGGCGGTGCACATGTAAATGATGCAGCTGTTGAACAGCTCCGGGTCGGATGCATAGCGTTCCTTAAGCGGCAGGATACTAATGGTAAACCACTTGCAGTCGCAGACCACTCCGTGGGCCATGGAGGCCGGGCGGAACAGCTCGGCGGCCTTGTATTTCTCGTAGTCTATGCAGTCGATGGCCTCGTCCAGATGGATTGCGCGGCGGGTAGCGGGGTTGTTTTCAAACCCCCAGTCGTAGAGGCGAAGCGTGGCGTCGCTGTTCTCCTGAATCTCCGCTATCACGATTCCGCCTTCTGCTGCGTGCACCGTGCCGGCCTTTATGTAGAAACAGTCGCCCGGCTGCGGATGGTAGACGTTCATTATCTCCGGCACCGTCTCGTCCTTGCACTTGGCATAGAATTCGGCGGCGCTGCTGTCGCGGTTCAATCCCATATATATCCTGGCGTCCGGCTTGGCATCCACGACATACCAGAATTCGTTCTTGCCCAGGCAGTCGTAGCGCTCTGCCGCCACTTCGTCGGTAGGGTGAACCTGTACGGAAAGACGCCCCTCCACGTTCAGATACTTTATCAGCAAAGGGAACTGGTTGCCGAAGTATTCAAAGATATTGTCGCCCACCAGATCGCCCATATAGGTCTCCAGAATGGAACTGATGTCGTTGCCTGCCAGAAAGCCGTTGGTGATGACGGAACTGTGGTCCTCTCCGAACTCATAGAGCTCGAACGACTCACCGATGCTCTCCAGGTCAACCTCCTGACCGGGCGCGGCCAGCTTGCCCAGCTTATTCTTCAGGGCATTCCCGCCCCAGCGCTTCTCCACTTGCAGCGGGGCGAACTTTAAAGGATACAAGGCTTTGTTCATCTTTGTAATTGCGGTAAATGATGATAATTGCGGCGGCCACGACAATGGCACTTACAACCAGCAGGGCAATATACCAGTCGCGAGGCAGCAGGCTGGAATAGGTGGCTGTGATCGACAGGTCGGGGAACAGGAAACTCATCACCTGCGAGAGGGCGTTGTTGGCAAAATGGATGGCTATGGTGCACCACAGACTGTGGGTCTTGAGGTATATCCAGCCCATAAAGATGCCCAGGACAAATGCCACAATTCCCTGCTGCAGATTGCCGTGAAGCAGGGCGAATATGAATGCCGAGAACACTATTGCGAACCAGGGCTTGCGAAGGGCCAGTAATCCGCGGCAGATGATGCCGCGACAGAGCAGTTCCTCGCACAGCGGCGCCAGTATCACGGTAGACAGTACCATATCCACCGGTTTGGAGGTGTCGAACATCTTCTCAAACGCCTGCTGGAGCCAATCCGGCATAGGGAACAGGTTGCTGAGCGGCTCTATCAGTACGCCCAGGAACGGGGTAGCGAAGAACACGATAAGCAGCACCGGCCATATACTTTTGAACTTGCCGCTGCGGGGCTCGTTGACGGGGACATATCCCAGGCCGGCCTTTTCGTTTCGGCGGGACATGAACCAGGCGAATGCCAGCGGGAAGGCCATGCTCACAATGTATACTGGTGTCGTATAATCAATTCCGGCTATCATAAAGACACCGGCGACCAGACTTCCTGCAAAAAAGATCAGGACTAATAAAAGGCTCTGTGGCCAATCGGGTAAATAATGCTTCATAAGTTGCTATTTTCGTTTCAAATTTAATAATTTTGTGGAGATGTCGATATTCACAAAAATAAAAGACAAGATAGCCGCCCTGAAGGCCCGCAGCCGCTGGGCACGTTTGTTGATTAACAAATACGCAGTGGCCACGCTGGTATTCGTGTTGCTGATATTGTTCAACAGCCGCACCAGCCTGCACCAGCTCATGCAGAGCATGTCGACATTACGCAAGCAGAAAAAACAGGAATTGTATTACAGACAGGCCATCAAGGCCACCGATGAGAGAATCAAACAATTAACATCTAACAAGGACACCCTCGAGATGTTTGCCCGCGAAAACTATTATTTTCTTGAAGACGGCGAGGATGTCTATATCGTAGCAAAAGAGAAGGAATAGATTATGAAGAGGTTTTTCAAATTATTTTTGATGTGCACAGCTGCTGCACTCATGACCGTTTCCTGCACCGAGAAAGTCACCCCCGACAATGGTGGCGGCAATCAGGAAGACACCAGGACAGAAGAGGAAAAAGCCAACCTCAAGGCCCTCAAATACCTGAAGAATGAAATCATGGACAGCTACTACTATTGGTACAAGGACATGCGTGAGGTCAGCTATTCGTACAAGACCGACATCTTTGATTATTTTGACAAGATCCTTTACAAGAAGGACCGCTGGAGTTGGATGATGGATGGCCCGACATATGTCGCCGATGAATCGGGAGTGATGTACGGCACCTATGGCGTCAGTTTCGGCCAACTTAGGGATCCGGCTAACTCACAGACCACCCTGGACTATCATGTAATGGTCCGTTATGTGTACCCGGGCTCTCCTTTCGAAGCCGCCGGAGTTCAGCGCGGCTGGATCCTCACCAAACTGCAGGGCAAATATGTCGTTCAAGAAGACCCGGACAATAATGATTATTGGCTTAGCGATAATGCCAACGTACAGAGATTCAATGAAATATTGAATTACCCCAGCACCACCATTCCCTGCAAATTCACCTTCACCGACTGCGATGGCAATACCCACGAAGTGTCGGTTACCGCAGCCGAGTCGCTCAATACCCGTCCCTGTCTGACGAAGATGATATTCACGGCCGCCGACTATCCGGGCCTGACAGAGCCAGTCGGCTATTTCCACTACCTCGGATTCAAGGCCGACGATGACATCAACGGCAAGTCCATGCTCAACGACATCACCGAGCCCATGGCCTATTTCAAGGAGCACAATGTCAAGACCCTCATCGTGGACCTGCGCTACAACGGCGGCGGCGATTCCCGCGCCAGTGACCTGCTGGTCAGCTACCTGGCTCCAGTGAGCGCCCGCGGCAAGGTTTACGTTACCCGCACCCACAACAACAAACTCTCCTCTGAAGACAAGTCACAAAAGATCGAGGAGCCTCTGAAGATCATAGAAGACCTTGAGAGCAAATACAACGTCACTTTCACGGCAAAGCCCGATTCTCCCGAATTTAAACGACTCTATTTCATCACCGGCAAGGGCAGTGCATCGGCATCCGAAATGAGTCTTAACGGTCTCAAGCCGTTGGCAAATGTAAATCATGTGGGCGGCGTCACCTACGGAAAGCCCAACGGAATGTACGTGTTTATGTATCCATACACCAGCAAAGACAGAGTAGCATACGAAAGGGATGACTACAGTAACCTGCAATATGTGTTCCTGCCCATCTGCTTCTTTAACAAAAACGGGGAGGGCACCGACATACCCGATGACGGAATGGTTCCTGACAATCTCCGTGCAGACGATATCTATCATGATTTTGGCGTAAACGAAGACAACATTGCGGCATGCCTGTACCATATCGTACACGGCACATATCCTGCAGCTCCCGTGTATTCTACCAAGGCCGGCAGGAGCAAAGTCGAAGCTAAGGGAGTAGAGCTTCCCAATAAGGAAGATTATGATAAAAATTACGGCAGATATACCGTAATCCCCGATTTTTTATAAAATAATTTTGTTTTTTTAGAAAATTGGCATAACTTCACGAAAAATAAACCAAAACATCTAATTATTAACCAAATAACTAACCATTATCATGAAAAAACTCGTTGCACAGATCAATGCTGAAATCGAATTGTTCCAGAAGAACGCTGCCGCTCAGGTAGAGAAAGGTAACAAAGCTGCCGGCACTCGCGCTCGTAAGGCTGCCCTCAACATCAGCAAGCTGATGAAGGAATTCCGTAAAGCATCTGTAGAGGCTGCCAAATAATTTGGACATCACCTATACAACCATAGGAATCGGTCAACTCGTTTGACCGATTCTTTTTTTTGCCGTATCTTCGTCTTATTATTTATGGACAGCAGCCCACTGATATACGCGCTCGGATTTCTGGCCCAGGGACTATTCTCGGCCAGGATGATTATCCAGTGGATTATTTCTGAAAAGGAGAAGCGGGCAACCTCCCCCACCATATACTGGGTGCTGAGTCTGATAGCATCGCTGCTGTTCTTCATATACGGCTGGCTGAGGCAGGATTTTGCCATAATGCTGGGCCAAATCATCTGCTACTACATCTATATCTGGAACCTGCACATAAAGGGGGTTTGGAATTCCATAACACCGTTTGTCAGGAAACCCGGACTCTTTCTGCTGATGCTGCTGCCGGCGGCGGGCGTCGCCTTCATGCTCCTGCACGGCTCCACCGCCGACCGCCTGTTCCGCAACGAGGACATCCCGGTGTGGCTCATCATCTTCGGCTGCATCGGACAGGTCATTTTCACATTCAGATTCATTTATCAGTACATATATTCCCGCAAGAGGGGCGAAAGCCTGCTGTCCGCTGGATTCTGGATCATCAGCCTGGTCGGGTCGGCTGTAATCGTCGCCTATGCCGTTATCCGCCACGACTGGGTGCTTGGCATAGGACAGTCGGTGGGCTTTTTCACCTACTCCAGAAACCTTTATTTAGCTTTAAGACATCATGAGACTTCCACAGGCCGAGCTTGAAATAAGCCGCAGCGCCGCCGTACATAATTTCAAATACTTCAAAGGACTTTTGAAAGAAAGCACCAAGATTCTGGTTCTGGTCAAGTCCAACTCCTACGGACACGGAGGCGTAGAGTTCGCCAGGTTGATGTTGGACGCAGGTGCCGACTACCTGGGCATCGCCACCTTGCAGGAGGGTGTCAAACTTCGCCGTGCCGGTATCAATGCCCCTATTCTGGCCCTGAGCACCGGCTGCGACTGCTTCTCCGACATCATCCAGTACGATCTGGAGCCGGGCATCCCCTCTGTGGAGTATCTCAAGAAACTCAAGCTGATTCTCAAAACTCTCGGCATCAAGAAATATCCCATCCACATTAAGCTGGACACCGGCATGCACCGCCTGGGATTCGAGAAAGAGGATATTCCTGAACTGAAAAAGATGCTGGACGGATGCGAGGAGGTGGAGGTCAAATCCATCTATTCCCACCTGGCAGCCGCCGACGAGCCGCAGTGGGACGAGTTTACCCTGGGACAGATCAGACTCTTCACCGAACTGGCCGACGATATCGAGGCGGGCCTCGGCTACCATCCCATGCGGCATATCCTCAATTCAGCCGGAAGCGAGCGGTTCACGCAGTATCAGATGGATATGGTCCGCATCGGCATCGGCATGTACGGCATCAGCGCGGTTGACAGCAGCCGTCTGAAACCGGTGGCATCACTCAAATGCCCCATCCTCCAGATCAAGGAGATCAGCGAGGGAACCATCGGCTACGGCCGTCACGGCCATCTGAATCAGGTTCCCAGCAAGATTGCCACCGTCCGCATAGGCTACGGCGACGGCGTCGACCGCCGCCTGGGCTACGGCAACGCATCGTTTATGGTAGGCGGCCATCCCGCCCCCACCATCGGCAGCATCTGCATGGATATGTGCATGCTGGACATCACCGGCATCGACGCCAAAGTGGGTGACATAGTTACCGTTTTCGGGGACAACCCCACGGTGGTACAGCTGGCCGAGCAGCTGGGCACAATCCCGTATGAGCTTCTCACCCGCATCGACCGCCGCCTCAAGCGCGTAATAGTTAAATAGATTCTTATGAACCGCACCGCCGGCTATCAGCTCACAATCGCCATCCCCGTCTATAACGAGGAGGGCAACCTGCCATCGCTGGAAGAGGCCTTTGCCGCCTATCTGCCAAAGTGCCTGATGAAGGCGTGCGTGCTGCTTATTGACGACTGCTCCACCGACTCCAGTCTGGAGATGATAAAGGCCATCTGCGGCCGGCACAGCGATTTCTTCTATATCCGCCACACCCGCCGGCTGGGCTGCAGCGGCGCCATGAAGACCGCCATCGACGCCATCGAATCGGAGTATATGGGCTATACCGACGCCGACCTGCAGACCGTGCCGGAGGAATTCAACCTGATGCTGCCGTTCGCCGCCGACTACCCTCTGGTGGCCGGAGTTCGTTCCAGCCGCGAGGACGGGTGGCGCAAGAAACTCCAGTCACGAATCGGCAACGGCTTCCGCCGTATGATGACGGGCGATGGCGCCCGTGACAGCGTCTGCCCCATGAAGGTAGTCCGTATGGACTATGCCCGCCGCCTCCCTATGTTCAACGGCATGCACCGCTTCCTGCCGGCGCTGGTGATGCTGCAGGAAGGCGGTCGTTACAAGGAGGTGATGGTGACCCACCGCAGCCGTACCGCCGGCCGTTCCAAGTTCAATATGTGGAACCGCCTACGCGGCTTCACCGACTGCTTCATCTATCGCTGGATGCGCCGCAACTGGGTAACTTACGACCGCGGCGAGAACAATCTGGAATAACGTATGAAAGAGTGGCTCAAGGATCACCCGCTGGCCGCGGTTTTCGCATTCGTCACTGTGTGCGTGCTGCCGATGCTCCTCTGGCGCGACCCTTCTCCCAGCAACGAACTGCGCTACCTGAGCATAGTGGAAGAGGCGCTGCGCGACGGCCATTTCTTTGCCTTCTACAACCAGGGCATCCCCTACACCGACAAGCCGCCCCTTTTCTTCTGGCTGCTGATGTTCTTCCGCCTTTTCTGCAGCGAGACCTGTATGTGGCTGCCGATACTTTTCATCGCCCTCATTCCCGCGTTCGTGACGGTGGCGGTTATGGACCACTGGCTGCGCCTGGCATCTCTTTCGAAGCAGCCCACTCCGTCATCTCGACCGAAGCAGCCCACTCCGTCATCTCGACCGAAGCAGCCCACTCCGTCATCTCGACCGAGCGCAGCGAGCGTAGAGATCTCTCCCCTGATGCGGGTCTGCTTCGCCACGCTGCTTCTGGCGGGCCTTCTGTTTATGATCCAGACCTTTTTCCTGAGGATGGATATGCTGATGACGATGTTCATCGTATTGGCGCTGTTCACCTTCTGGAAGATGTACACGAGAAAGATGCCCGATCACAAACACCCCACGAATCATGGATTCGCGGGGACCCCGTACGTCGGGCATGACGGAGAGAGAAGGCGTGACAGCAAAGCCGACCGCTGGCTGCTGCCGGTCTACATCTTTCTGGCGCTGTTTACAAAAGGGCCGGTGGGATTCTTCGCCCCGATGCTCATCATCATAATCTTTCTGGCGCTGGAAAGGCAGCTGCGCCGGCTACCCGAGTTTCTGGGCTGGCGACAGTGGCTGGTGATGCTTGTGCTTTTTGCCGGATGGATTCTGGGGGCTTGGATTGAAGGCGGCCGCGAATATGTCGGCAGCCTGCTGTTTCACCAGACTATGGACCGCGCGGTGAACGCCTTCACCCACAAGCAGCCCTTCTGGTGGTACATTCCCACCCTGCTTTACGCCGTGCTTCCATACACGCTGCTGATGATTCCGGCGGTGGTATATCTGTATTGCCGGCAAAAGCGCCCTAGTCTGTCCGAGAACTCTAATGGTGCGCAACTTGGCGTACAAGCCTGCGAGCACACAGACGGACATTATTACGGGTCATTCGTACGGCTGCTGCTCACCGCCGTCGCTGTAACCTTCGTGATGCTCTCCGCCTTCAGCGGCAAGCTTGCCATCTACCTGACGCCGATTCTTCCGTTTATGGCCTATCTGATGCCCAAATTCGCCGATATCACCAAAGGGCAGGCCGAACACCTTAAGAAGTGGGCTTTGCTGATTCCGGCAGGTATATTTGCGTTAGCGGGCATTTGTATTCTGGTGCTGTCTATCTCGACCGGGACTTCGCCTTTGGCGCCGTTGGCACTTCGTCTGACGCTCGCCACTCCTTATATCTTCTGCACTACCATCCTTGCCATAGCGGCCGTGCTGGTTCTGGGTGGCATTGTCTCCATATTCGTCATCTGCCGCCGCGGCTGGCCCAGTGGGGTAATAGCCCTTGGCGCCACGCTCTTTTTGGCCGTTTTCGCCGCCGGCTGCACCATAGAACCGCTCAACGAGTGGACTTCCTACGAAAGAGTCTGCCGTGAGGCATCTTCTGCCACCGACTGCGACACATACAACACGTTGTTCACCCATAGGCCTGAGAATATGGATGTCTATCTGGGAACTGATGTCACCGATTTCGGTTCCGACGTCGAATCCTTCCTCCAATCCGACCACCGCGGCGAAGCCCTAATCATCGACTGGCAGCGCGCCGGCAGTCAGATCCCCCTCCGCGAATTCCTCGAAAGCCGCGAAGGGGTCCGAGTTGGTCCGTTCACGGTGTATGCGTTGTAACTCTCGCCAGACTCCGTGGCACCTTCATGCCTGACTATCAATTCTTTCCACACTTTCGCTTGCGCATTTTGACGCAAGCGACTTTGCATAAAACCCTAGTAATCAGAGAGATTGCTGCCACGGAAGTTATCGGATTATGCCGATTTAACAGATCACAACACTTGAACCGACGTGAGACCGTTGCGCTCGCCAGCTACATAGCGGGTTTCGGAAAGGGAATCGGCGCGGCGGAAGCGATCCAAATAGAGCGGACGACCGACTTGGAACTGGAGACATTCGAAACTGTCTCCGGGCTTCAAACTTGAATTCTGCGATTCGCGGACAACAAAACGGTTGTTTCCCAGATACTCAAGAACAATCTGCCTGTCCGGCAGCCAGCCAAGTTGCAATCGCTTCCCGATCTCAAGGACGGAAGCGACAATTGATTCGCCATTGAATTCTTCGGACTCGACGGGAGAAGAAACCTTTAAATCCGTACAGAAGGCCTTCCAGGAATCAAAACCAACATATCTGGCCAGCACATCCAGCGTGCGCAGGGAAACAGCATCGGTATCCCGTGTGGAATATCCCCAGAGCCGCTCAAGGGTACTCTCGGATATATGCTCCCGAAGCTTGGCACCAATAGCATCGACGAGGGCCAGGAAGGCATTGTGCGTAGCAAGGGACTGTCCAAAAGTCTCTTCTACCCGCTGCCGCAGAGCGTGTATCTCCGGTCTGTTAGCTGAAACTGACATTGTATGACAAAGCTAAAAACAATATCTTTGCTATACAATGTCTTTTTATGTCAGAAGCGATTAGTGAAACTTTGAGGGAAATCACCTCAGGACTGGACTTCGGCGGGCAGTATACCGTGCTTTCAACTATAAAGGAGGGCCGGTTGTACATTGCGTCAAAAGCCGGAAAGCGACTTATCCTCAAGACTTCCGACGGCAGTGCCAAAGGCCTGGAACAACTCAAGCGGGAGTACGAACTTTCCATAGGCCTGTCGCATCCGGGCCTGGCGTACGTTTTTACATACGAAGATATTTCGCCCGTCGGCCCGTGCATAGTGCAGGAATTTGTCGACGGAGAAACACTGTCCGAATGGCTGCAGAGCACGCCGACGACCAAACAGCGACAACGCGTCTGTTCCCAGCTTCTGTCATCGGTTGCATATCTCCACCGCAAAGGCATCGTCCATAACGACCTCAAGCCCGACAACATCCTCATCACCCGCTCGGGAGGCTCGCTCAAACTTATTGATCTTGGCTTTGCCGACGATGACACACATATTGCCAAATCCCTTGGCGGTACCCGGCAATATGCTGCGCCAGAACTGCTGGACGACAGCCGGTCAGACGCACGCAGCGATGTTTATTCGCTGGGGCTGATCCTTCGAGAATTGTTCCCGTCCAGTCATAATGGCATCATCCGCCGTTGCCTGAGAAAAGACCCGGCAAAGCGCTATGCCTCGGCCATCGACCTGGAACGGGCGTGGAAACGGCGTAATACGCCACTATGGATTGCACTTGCCGCATTCTTAACCATCGCGTTCGGCTGCCTGGCTTACTCTCTAATCACCACAAACAGCGAATTGACGCTCCTTAAAGAGGCTGAATCTGCCCGCACCGAGGCGCTCTCTGCCGCAAAGGCCGAGGTCGATACCTGGTACGACACCGAAATCCCGGCTTTTCTTAAAGAACTTTCACATACCTCAACCCAGTCCGAATTCAACGCCGCCTGGTCGGCATTGGTCGAAAAGATGTCTTACATCAATACAGACTTGCCGGAACGCATCCCGGAAGAAATCCAACCCGCCCTGCGAGACTACGTTTTCCAACGCTACAACACCGATTTCGTCCCCCTCCAAGATTCGCTCATCAAACGAATCACCGAGGTCTCAAATTGACATTAAATGACAACTTGCCCTCCGGGGACAGGTCGTTATTTTTGTGCAGGACGATTGAAAGCCCGATAGTTTGAATTGTAAGGAATTATCGTTAATTTTGTCGTATACAGGGTTTGAGCCCTGTGACATAGACAAATTAGCGTTTGCAAATTGCCCTGACCGCGTAGGAACGTAGGAAATTTCTAACAAGCAGGATCAGCAGCAAGTCGTAAACGCCCGCAATTGATACCTTCTGGTATTAGGCGGGCGTGACTTGTTCCTGCTTTGGTTTTTCCTACGACCACTACCGGACAAGCCGCGCCCGCTGTTTTTGTATGCAGAGTATTCATCAAAAACTATTATATCATGAGTAAAGTATCATTCGGAAAAGCTATTGAGTACAAAGTGGCTTCAGAAATGGTTCGGGAAGGCTTCGATGTATACCTTCCTATAGCCGATGATCATGGAGTCGATCTTATCGCAAAAACGCCCCTTGGTAATATAGTCGAGGTTCAAGTTAAGGCACTCGCAAAGACGACAAAGGGAGGTCTTTTTGCCGCTATCAATCACACTTCCAAAAATAATTATTACTTCGTCTTTTACCTAGAGGGACTTGATAAAACATGGATCCTATCTTCAGCCGATTTTGTCAAACAAGCCTCTCAGAATAAATCTGGAAAGAACATAGGAAAATATTCTATCGATATCCTCAAAAAAGCCTGCGCCCCGTTCTGCGTAAATAACTATAGTACTATTGTGTAATTCATTCTTCATCAACAAAACAAATAACTATTTACAATGAAAAGAGTATTAATTGCTTTGGCTGCCGTACTGCTTTATTCGCTATCTTATGCGCAGACAAACGAAGACTATTTTAAGTTTGATGACAATGGCCTTGTTAGTGAGTTTAAAATAACTTATAAAGATGGTACCGTGATTAATTTCAAAAGAGGAGAAATCGCTACAGTAAACTATAAATATGGTGTCATTGTAGACTTCTCACATGACGAAAGCCTTATTTATGATTGGGCAAAGACACGAATTAATGGGTTATATAAAACACTACGCGGAATGGATAGTATTCCTTTGAGTGCAAATATGCCCTTTTCTTGCTACAATATCTGCTTCCCTGATAATTCCAGCATTTGTTTAGAGTTGGACGCTACTTATAAAAAACCTACGATTTATCACAGATCAAACGATGAGTATGGTGGATATATCGATGTTGCCGCGAATGGGGATTCTGAAGGGAATGGGCGGGTGAATTGCCATATCGGAAATTGTTTTGTATCTGGAAAATATAAGGGAAAAGATTATGGCGGATCGGAGGGTTGGACAGTTCGTGATATCTATGAAGGGACCATACATATGAACGATAATAAACTTTACGAGGGAACTTTCTTTCTTGTTAAAGATCAATCTATTGAAGGTACCTATTCCAGCCCCTATCTCGAAACCTTCTTTCTTCAATATTTTCCCAATTCAAAAGGATTATTAAAAAGTATAACCGGTTTTATCTGTCAAGATGGAAGAATCACCGATCAAAGTGGTAACATTGTAGGAATGTATAAGAATGGAAAAGAACTTGATGAATTCGACTTGGCCTCTGTTCTCGCAGCAGAGCAAGGGAAGCTCGAGAGAGAACTGGCAGCTGCGCAGGAGCGGAAAGCCCAAAGAGACAATCTCGACCAAAAGTATGGAAAAGAATATGTAGACGCAATGTACAACGGCGAGGTGATTGTTGGAATGCCTTGGGACCTTGTAGAACTAGGGATTTCTACTCAATCCTTTAAAAAATTCACTTATGTCACTCTGGATTACGACAGAGGGAACTCTAAACGCTACACTTTACGTAGCTATGGTTTTTCTCGACCTGGATATATATCGGTAAGGAATGGCAAAGTTGAATCTGTGTCATATTATTACTAATCGTATTTCATACGACCGAACACATATTAACTGTCATTATGCGAATTATGAAAAAAATACTCATCTCTTTGACCGTTGCTTTAGCTACTTTAAGCTCTGCACAAGCACAAGATATAGAAACTGCCAAATCTCTATATATAGAAGCTGGGGAACTACTTAACGAAGGGAATCTCTTAATATCGCTTCCCAAATACCTTATTTGCCTCGATATGGCTAAATCACTAGGGAATGAGGCGGACGACATCGTACGTGACTGCCAACATATTATCCCGCAGATATATATGAAGTTTGTAGACAAGGCCCTTGCAGATGGAGATATTGATGTTGCCCTTGCTAATTACAAAAGATTCATTAAAGCCGCTACTGAATACGGCAATAATTCCGAAGTTATCCAAAAGGCAAAAAGCACGGTTATTCCAAAACTAATGGATGAGGGGCTCCTATTGTCAAATAATAAGAACTATTATGATGCGGTAGAAACTTACAAAACTGTCATTGAGCTTGACCCTAAGAATACTACAGCACTCCTTATGTTAGGAAGCACTGTGATGAATTGGCAGTCTGGGGCGATTAGTAAGGATTACACAGAAGCCGTCAAATCTTTTACCAAGGTGGCCGAGATAGCTGGATATGATTCTGAAGATGGAATAAAAGCCATCAAGTTGCTTTGCAAATGTTACCTTATGCAGGATGACTATGACTCTGCTATCAAAGTATGCAAAAAGTTTGCGGAAGTCGCTGGTGAAAGTTCTGAAAAGACTAAAGCGTTACTATCCGATATTTCCGACCACTACCTCAACGAAGCCAAAGAATTTATAAAACTTACTAGCTATAGAAAAGGCCTGGAGAACGCCCAAATTGCCGCTCAAGCGATTGATTCACCTGAAGCCGAGTTGCTCATAGGCATTAGCGCATTCAAGCTTGAGAAGTACGAGACCGCCGCAACTGCATTTGAGGCGTATTTAGCTCTCTCACCTAATGCTGAAAATCAGTCGGTAATATTCCATCGAGTTGCAGACGCCTATGAACGCTGTAATAATATCGAAAAGGCCTGTGGCTATTACCAGCTACTATTAAAAGACCCCAAGTATGGCGAAGAAGCAAAAACAAAAGCGAAAGAATTCAAATGCAAGAAAAATAGCAAACGCAAGTAACTCAATAGATTGATTTCTGTTGACGTATTATATACATCATCATTATTCAATAATATCAGCTTCAATTCTGTTATGTTAAAAGTAAAAACCTTTGTACTTAATAGTTACAATCGTGCTCACTACGAAAAGCTTGACGATGCTATAAACGCCTTTTTATCTGAAAATCCCATTGAGGTTATTGATATCAGGTATAGCTCTGCCATAGCGGCTGATACCGGAAGCACATATTTTACACATTCCGCCTTGCTGCTTTATAAAACGAAAGATTGAGTTCACAATCAAAATCGGAATAATTCAAACAATCGTTATTTATACGTAATCATTCATCTTGGACGAGGTGTCATTTCCTGATTTAGGTTGACTCCGACTTGGGTCTTTCCTTGATAGAAGTTGACTCTGGTTTAACTTATAACTGGTGTAGGTTGACTCGTTGTCGTTATCCCTACTTTTTGTTGTCTTTCCAGAACTTATCTCGGTCA
>JAFZBQ010000039.1 GCA_017561665.1 Bacteroidales bacterium
ACACTGCGGGCGTTCTCGCACATACCGATTCTCTTGGTATCTATCGTGATGCGCTCCATGGGTATTACGGGGAGATTCTCTTCCTTGACTATTTGGGCAAACTTCTCGTACTTGCCGTCGCTGCGGTCGGCCAGATCGGCCGCCTTCATGTTATAGTCACGGTATGTATTGTCGCTGGGGTTTATATTCTTGCTCAGGAAGGCCAGTTTGACCTTATCTTTGGGTTTGGTGGCTTTTTCCAGCTTAAGCACGGCCAGCATCTGGTACTGGTCCAATTCGAGCAGGCGCGTCTCGCCCTGCTTCATTTCAAATGCCTCGTTGAAGACATCAAGGCCGTTGGCTGCCAGGACATCCATTGTGGTCCATCCCGTCGGCATCAAATCTGCGCTGGTTCCGTCTTTGCGGACAGCCGCCAGCAGGGAGTCTGCCTTGGCACGATCGGCAACAGGGAACATCGCATAGGAGATGCTCACGCTGTCTGGGAGAGTCTTGCGCTCCACCACCCTGACTGCGCTGAAGGCGGAGAAGGTGGAATCGATGGGGCTGACGGCCGCGCCGGAGCCAAAGGCATAGTCGGCAAAGGCTGGTGTGCGGCTGGCAAGCTCCTCCTTGCTGTAGAACGTATCATCCCAGCGGCGGTCGGAATTGAGCGCAATGAAGTTCTTGAGGTTGTCGGCCTCGGCAAACTGTGCGTACAGCTCTTCGAAGGAGGCCTTGATTTCGTCTATATCCTCCTGGCTGGGAATGACCTCGAATACAACATACTCGATGTCACGGTTGGCGGGTTGCTCGAAAAGCTTCTTGCGGTCGTTGTAGTATTTGCTGACCTCGGAAGCAGAAACCTGCAGGGTGGAATCCACGCCAAAGTCGATGGGCACCACAAACCAGTCTATGTCCCTGGTGGTATTGCCGTCGGCAATTGCATTCTCTATCTGGACGGGACTGAGGGTGGCGCTGTTGCGCAGCGCAGAATTATACTTGCTGTACATCTGGTTCGCATACACCATATCCTTGAGGTACTCCCAGTATTTGCGGGGGGTGTTGGTCTCTTCAAGATCCATCTGGGAAACGAACTCCTTGACGGCATCGGGGCTGAAGCGGCCGTCCTCGCCCGTAAACATGCGCTGCTGGGCGATTATCGGCGAGGGGTTCTCTCCCTGGAGCAGCTCTACCATCTCAGCGTCCTCTACGCTGTAGCCGGCGTCCTTGATCTTGGGGAAGAACACCTTCTGGTTGAAGAGCTGGGTCCAGGTCATCTCACGCACCTGGTTGAGGCTCTCCTCGCTGTTTGCGCTGCTGCCGGTGAGTGCCTGCATCAGCGCCGAGTTCTGCTCTACGGCTGTGAAATATTCGCGGTAGGTGATGGGCTTGCCATTCATCTGACCCACGTTGTTTTCTTTAGACATGCTTTGCAAAGTCGACCCGAGAGTGTTGGGGTCTATGATAAACGACAGCAGAGCCACCGCTATCAAGATAGAAATAAGAATACCGAGTTTTACACGGATTTTCTCCAATACGGCCATATCAGTACTATAGTATTATTTTGGTTATATCTGTTTTAAGCGCGCAAAATTACAAATTTTTTTTAATACGAGGCAACGGGCCCACAAAATTCACCGTATCGATGTAGAATTTGGTGGAATCGCTCACCACCCGGCCGAAAGAATCGAACGGGCGCATTATGGTGGACTGGTTTGCGCGCTGGTCGCTGCGCAGGCCGTAGCCCTGCAGCTTTCCCTTTGGTGAGGTCATCACCACGTAGCAGTCGGTATAGATCTGTTCCTGCTTCTTGTCCCACCATACGGTATCGGTGATTATGCGCTCTCCCTTGATGTGATTCAGGATGTTTACGTTGCCGAAGGCCATCCACTCCTCCTGTCGGTCACGCAGGGTGTGCTGCGCCCCCTCCGAAATAAGCTGCGATTCCAGCAGGCCGTCGCTATTGTAGACGTATACCTCGAATCCGTCGCTGTATACCTCCTTGGTTATCTGAACGGAGTCTTTCTCGTAGCGGTAGGTATCCATCGCCCGGCACCGCATCTCCATTGTGAGGTCGGCCTTTTCGTATTCCATGGCATGCATGCCGCGCACGCTCTGGACGGGGGTGGTTTCGTAGTCTATCGCTGGGGTCTGGGGCTTCTGCTTGCAGGAGACGCACACCAGTATTGATAAAAAGAACGGTAGAGACAGGGATATCCCCGCCTCTACGCGTCTTAATATGAACTTCTTTCTATCCGTGTTTTATCTTGTTCTAACGGTTGTGGTTTCGCGCAGCGAACCGCAGCTCACGGTGTATGCCTTGCCGTCGGTAAGGTCATACATGAAGGCGTCTGCCTTGTTGGGGAAGTATGCCGCATACTGGCCGGCCAGGGCGTTGGCCTCTGCCTTGAGTGAAGGATCGGCAGCCGCAGCACGGTTCACATAGTCGTAGGCAACCCAGAAGTGTGCGTGCGCCTCAACCTCGTTGCCGCCGCAGCGGGCGGTGCCCCAGATGGTACCGATCAGCAGGTATGCCTTGCCTTTGAATTCGTCGGAAAGCTCCGCCGCCTTCTTGGCCGCAGCGATCGCAGCAGCGTTGTTGCCGGCCTTTTTATAATTATAGGAGCCGAGTTCCATGTAGTAGTTGGCCAGCTGCTGATTGTCCTCGCAGTTGCGGATGGCCTCATTGAGGTACTTGACTGCATTGGACGCATCGTCCTTGCGGGAATACAGTTTATAGAGCAGGTATGCCGATCCGGAAGAAGGATCCTTTGCATAGAGTCCCTTGACTGCGTTCAGGTAGAGGTCGCTGTCCAGGCAGTCGGCCGCGCTGAGCATCTTGACCACGCTGCGGAGGGTCTCCTCGTCGTCGGGGTTGGCCTCGTAGCGGGGGGTGAGCAGCGCGAGCATGTTGTCGCAGCTTGCGATACCGCTGTTCATGAAGAGGGTCTCGACATCCTTCTGCGCCTTGCGGAGCTTGGGATCATCCTTGGCTGCCAGTGCAGAGTTCATCGTCTCGGAGATGGCGGTGTAATCTGCCATCACCTCCTCGGCTCCCAACTCACCGTTGGAATAGAGGGTGGAGGCGGTCTCCATCAGCTTGACGTAAACCAGGTCGCTGGACTTGTCGCCAGTCTGGGCAAATATATCCTTCATTTCCTGGTAAACGGCCTTGGGATTGTCTTCGTTCCACTTGAAGTTGACGATGTCGATGGCCTTGTTGTTCAAAGCCGACACGGCGTTCTTGGGATAGTTGGCAACGCGCTGGTCGTATATCTTCATGATGGTGTCCACAAAACCGGCGCGGTCTTCTGCCTTCTTGTTTTTACCGTATGCCCAGCGCATCAGTTTCTGACCGTCGATAAGCAGATTCTGGCTGGCGGTGACAGGACAGAGCGCGTATGCTTGGCGCCAGGGACCGATGGCCTCGGCGTTGTTGCCTTGCTTGAGGTACTCTTTATAATATGAGAGGTACTTTACACATTCGGCACTGTCTGGTCCGAATCTGCCTTGTGCGAATGCGGTTACGGAGATAACCGCCGCAAACAAAATAGTCAAAATCCTTTTCATAGTGTAAAGTTATTAATTATTGTTCTACTTGTACAAAGATTTGTGGAACCACGTATCAAACAGATTCAGGCCCACATTTATCTTTACATAATTCTCCTTTACCAAATTGCTTGCCAAAGTGCCGGTTTGCCCGATGTCGACGCTGAAGGCGAGGGACGTAAGGCGGGTGTCGGCCGTCAGTGAAATAGGGAAACTGATGCCGAAGGTAAGGCCCGTGGAGTTGATGGGCACGCCCCCTACGGCGATATATCCCTGCGTATGGTAGAGGCCCGCGCGATAGGTCATGCGGCGGGAATAGTGACGGAAGTCATATTTGCCCGGGGTTATTTCTCCGCCCAGCCGGAACGACTGTGTCAGGCGGGTGCTTACGTCCACGCCGGGAGCGTTGGTAAAGGTGGTCTTGCTCCAGTCCTGCATGGTATAATCGAACCCCACCATCCATTTGTCAATCTTGCGAAGGGTGAAACCGGCCCCGATTTCGCCGGGTATTTTATAATCTATAGGTGTATTTACCGTAGAAATCGTGTCCTGCGTATTGGTGGTGGTGGCCATAACCACGTCGGAGAAATCCCCTCCCATGGCCCCGCCGATAAGATATGTGGCACCCAGCGTCAGCGGCATATCCTTGGCCACATTCAAAGTATACTGCACGCCCGCCTTGCCGCCGATGCCTCGGGAGACGCTGCTCCAGGTGCGGGTTATCTTGCGGTAATGGCTGTTGGTGGCGAAGTTTGTGGTGGACTGATGGATGGTGTTACCCAGATAGTAGATGCCGTCGAGGCCGATGCTCAGATTGTCTATTATTTTCCAGCCGGCCCCCAGGACAACCTGATAGATGCCGCCTTTGCCCGCCTTGGAATAATTGACGTCGCCCATCTCCAGCAGCACGTTATCGGCATATTCGCGGGATACAAACGAATATCCGGTGGCGGCATAGGGCATAAGGCCCGCCTTGAGGGCGACTCTCTTGCCGATGGGCACCGACGCCACTATATGGTGGATGTTGAACATATTGTTCACCGAGCGCAACTTGCCGCTGTCGGTATCCTCTATCGAGGTGGCGGCGTCGGCGGTGTAGAAGATGTTCTTCTGTGTCACGCCAAAGTCCAGCATGAACGACCGGCTCTCGCGCGCGGTGACCGCCGCGGGATTGACCCAGTTGAGGATGGAGTTGTCTCGGACGCCGATGGATATGCCGCCCATAGCCATTGAATTCTGGTTGCCGAGCGGTTCTAGATTGCCTATTCCATACATCGAGTAGGGAGAGAAGGCGTCGAACGCCACGTCCGCCTGGGCACTGAGTCTGACCGGCAAAAATACCGACAGGACAAACGCCAGTGCAAGGGAAACCGATATTATTTGTTTTCTGCTCATTATTGTGCCATTGCTATGTATGCCAGGCCGTCCAGAACCAGGTTCTCCTCTACCCTTACATCGCCTTCGAGGCCCGGCGCGAAAATACGCGCATCCCCTCCGGTGAGTATCACTTTGCGGTGAGGATGGGCGCGCATGTAGCCCTCTATCTCAAATTTCAAACCAAGGATGTTGCCGGCGGCCATCGCGGTGTCCAGGTCGTAGCCGATGGTGGAGATGGTGTTGATGTCGCCCTTGGCCAGCACGGTCTGCGGCTCTATCAGCGGAATCTTGCGGGTAAAGTGGCTCAGCGCACGGTAGCGGGTGTTCAGCCCCAGCGAGATGGATCCACCCACATAGTGGCCTTTGTCTATGAATTCCACCGTGGTGGCGGTGCCGAAATCAAAGAGGAGGATATCCTCCTGCGGCATCAGCAGGCTGGCCTGCAGGATGGCCGCCATACGGTCGGCACCCATGCCGTCGGGCATGTTGTCCAGATAGCGGTAGGTTGCGTCGCCGGCATTTATCCGCTCCCTCACGAAATCTATGTTGAAATCGACAAAACGGCGGCAGAGCCCCTTGAGCACATCCTTGAGGCGGTGGTCGGTATCCCTGACGGAAGAGAGGACGATGGTGTCGAACTTCTCCCTGATGATCTCGTTCAGATTTGAAGGATCCTCTACCCTTTGCAGCGACTTGATATGCATCTTGTCGTAGCGGGCAATTTTACAGGAGGTGTTGCCGATATCTATTACCAGATTCATCCGAAAAAGCGGTTTAAGATTGCAAATTTAGCATTTCTTGCAATAATTCAACGGCTTTTTTGACACTTCTCACTTTTTCGCATTTGACAAACAGCGAATTAGGTCGCTGGACAAGTTGATACTTGTGGTGCGCCTGCTGTATGTAATCCAGTATGTTCCCGAAGGTGCGGCTGTTGTAATACGACGACTTCTGGTTGGAGACGAAATAGGCCAGCATGCCGCCGTTCTTGAGTATTATCTTCTCGAAACCGAGGTCCATGGCGACCTGGCGCAGGCGCACAATGTTGATTAGTTCTTCAAGCTGCTGTGGCGGCGGACCGAAGCGGTCGGTAATCTCCGCCACGAAGCCGTCTATCAGCGCGGCGCTCTTCATATTGTCCAACTCGCGGTAGAGGCGCATCTTCTCCTTGGGCACATTTATGTAATCGTCGGGGATGAAGGCCTCGATATCAGTGTCGATATAGCAGTCGGATACCCAGCCTCCGGCAATCACTCCGCCGGTATCGGCGGTGACTTCGTCGGCGTCTATTTCGCTGCGCAGTTCGCTCATAGCCTCGGAGAGAATCTTCTGATAGGTTTCAAAACCCATCTCAGCTATGAAGCCGCTCTGCTCCGCCCCCAGCAGGTTGCCGGCGCCGCGGATATCCAGATCCTGCATCGCTATGTTGAAGCCGCTGCCCAGGTCGCTGAAGGTCTCGATGGCGTTAAGGCGGCTGCGGGCATCGTCGGTGAGGATGGCCTGCGAGGGTACAATCAGGTAGCAATAGGCCTTGACGTTGCTGCGCCCCACGCGACCGCGCAGCTGGTGCAGGTCGCTCAAGCCGAAGTTCTGGGCTCGGTTTATCAGCATCGTGTTGGCGTTGGGAATGTCCACGCCGTTTTCCATGATGGTGGTGGAAACCAGTATGTCGTAGTCGCCGTCAATGAAGTCAAGTATCTTCTTTTCCAGCTCCACCGGTTCCATCTGGCCGTGTGCCACGCATATTCTCGCCTTGGGGCATATCAGCCTTATCTGGTCGGCCACCGCTTCTATATCCTCCACCCGGTTGTGGATGAAATATACCTGGCCGCGGCGCTCCAGCTCGTTTTCAATTATCTCGCGGATGCTGTCGGTATCAAAATCTATTATCTCCGTATGTATCGGGATGCGGTTGGGCGGCGGCGTGGATATGATGGAGATGTCGCGGGCCCCCAGCAGCGAAAACTGCAGAGTGCGGGGAATTGGCGTTGCGGTAAGAGTCAGCGTATCCACATTCTTTTTGAGCATACGCATCTTTTCCTTGGCGCTGACGCCGAACTTCTGCTCTTCGTCTATAACCAGCAGGCCGAGGTCCTTGAATATTATCTCCTTGCCCAGGATGCGGTGGGTACCGATCAGTATGTCAATTTTGCCTTCCCTTAACTTCTGTGCAATGTCGCGCACCTCCTTGGCGGTTTTCAGTCGGCTGATGAACTCTATATTGCAGGGAAAGTCGTTCAGACGGCTGCGGAAAGTATGATAATGCTGCAGCGCCAGGATGGTGGTCGGCACCAGCACCGCCACCTGCTTGCCGTTAGCCACCGCCTTGAAGGCGGCGCGGATGGCCACCTCGGTCTTGCCGAAACCGACGTCGCCGCATATCAGGCGGTCCATAGGGTGGTTGTCCTCCATATCCTTCTTGACATCCTCCACCGCCTTGTGTTGGTCGGGGGTGTCCTCGTACATAAAGGAGGATTCCAACTCCTGCTGCAGATAGTCGTCCGGAGCAAAGGCGAAACCGGGCACGCTGTAGCGCTCGCTGTAGAGTTTGATGAGGTCGGCGGCAATGTCCTTTACCTTGTTCTTGGCGCTGTTCTTGAGTTTTTCCCAGCTCTTGCTTCCAAGTTTATAAATCTTGGGCGGGGTGCCGTCGGCGCTCTTGTAACGGCTGATGCGGTGAATGCCGTGGATAGAGACGAATATCACATCTCCGTCCTTATAGGTCAGCTTGATGGCCTCCTGCACCTTGCCGTTAACATCCATATGCACCAGGCCTCCGAAACGACCAACTCCGTGGTCTATATGCACCACGTAATCTCCTATATTGAACGACATCAAATCGTTCAGGGTCAGCCTTTCGCTGCTGGTGACCTCGCGTTTTGTGACTATACGGTGATAACGCTCGAAAATCTGATGGTCGGTATACCAGCATTGCTTTTCTTTATTGCTGATATAACCTTCGTGAAGCGATATCGATATGAACTCTACATTTGCGCCGACTCCGGTCTCCGACAGGATCTGCTTCAGGCGCACGGTCTGGTTCAGCTGCGGCGAAAGGATATGCACCCGGTAGCCATTCTCTTCGCGGGCGGTTATGTCGCGGCATAGAATTTCAAAATTCTTGTTGAAAGCCGGCTGTGGAATGACATCAGCCGCATTTGCATTGTTGTAGGTTATATCTTCACAGAAATCCCAGTATATGGTGTTATCGGGCAACTGCTCAAGAAAATCTACATATTCTTCAGCTTCGTGATTTTCGAACAGGTTTGGATAAATATCCACCTGCGGCACATTTTCTATTGTGCGCTGGGTATCGGCATCAAAACGGGATATCTTCTCTATCTCATCTCCAAAAAAATCTATCCTGTAAGGATAATTATCGGCGTAAGAAAAAATATCTATTATTGATCCGCGCAGGGCAAACTCGCCCGGCATCGATACAAAATCGACCTTCTTGAAACCGCTCTCGAACAGGACTTCCTTTATAAAGTCGTGGCTCAGGCTGTCTCCTTTACTTACCGATATTATGCTGTTGGTGGTCTGGCTGCGGCGCAGGACTTTTTCTGAAAGGGAATCCTTATATGAAACAATTATCAGAGGATGGTTGATTGCTGACAGTTGCTTATTAATAAGTATCTTGGTGATGTTTGTACTGCCCTGCTCCACCGCCTGGTCAATATTAGCCGGCAGTGTCTTGTTTTCAAATGCGTCGATAGCCTTGATGGCGGCGGTGCGCTGAACCTTTGTGGTGGCGCTTTTTACCGACTGCGCAGACTTGCTGTCGGCCGTGGCCGGAAAATAATAAAGACATTCGTCGGTAAAGAAATTGTCCAGGTCGCTGGTAAAGAACAGCGCCTCTTTCTTTGTATTGAAGCAGACTATATTAAGTGTGGGGGCGTCGAATTTCGATACAACATTGGCCAGAAATACCGCCTTGCACGATACTCCGCCGTTCAGGTTATCGAATTTCAACCTTTTCATAGAATTCCTTCAGTTGCTCCCTGGTCAGTTGTGGTGCAAAATTATCAAATATATAATCTTCCGCAGCCCGCATCTCTTTTAACACCGGGCGGACTTTATCAAGATCCACATATCTTTTACCGTCGCCGAAATTCAGGTAGAATATATCCGCTTTTCTCTTGAGACTTCTTTCACATGCCGCCGCAAAATGATGTTCTCCGCTACCCATCATATCCTGCGGTATTAAATCGCCGCAGTTAACCTTCATCGGTACTATCTGGCTTGCGGGAGGATATCCCAGTGCGGCCCAGAAAACACATTCGGAAGTATCTTCTTGCTTATTTACACCCTGAACGATAGTGACGGCTACGGAAGATTTGCGGGGTATGAAATCGCGGTCTATAAAAAAGCAGTTTCCGTTTTCCATCGGATTGAGTCCAAATGCAGACTGCCAGTAACTTCTTGAAAGGCCGTCCATAATAAAACGGACATCTATCTTTTTTCCTTCTTCTATATGCTGACTTATCAATTGAGAAGCATTATCATATCTTACATATCCCTGCCCGGCATTCGGTTTTCCTGAAAAAGAATAATTAGACCTTATAATATATCCTTCAGGGGCCTCATTTACATCATATTTGATCCAGGTGTAATTGTTAACCTCATAATAAGCAGCACCGCCGGCGGCGTCTATTACACCGAAGTTGGTTTCAAGACCCATCGGCTTATCAAGACTGTCCAGCAAATTTTCAAAATCTTCAAGGGTAGCGCAGGCGGCCAGGGCATCATACATCACTATACCTTCCTTATCCATCATAGAGTCAGGAGTTTCATCTCCCTCTTGCCTGATGTTATAAGAAACGGTATTCATTATTGAAAAGCCGGCGCTGTTTAATCCGCTCCAAGCCTCTAAAGGTTCTTCCTTGCTGTTTGAAAGATAAATGAAGCTGTATTTAATTCCATTGCCGACAGGAACAAACGCCACCCTGTTGTGGTTGAAGTTGCTGTCGCGATTTTTCCAAATTATCGGCCGGCCGTCGGCGGTTACTTTTCCAGAAAATATGGCCGATGTACAGCAGTATCCTATACTTTGAGGTATAAGACAAAATATTACAATAAGTATGGAAAACAGCTTTTTCATTTAGAAAAGGGTGCTGTCCGGTGCCAGGCGGCTCAGGCCAAGATGTGTATAAGCCAGGTCGGTTGCCTCTCGGCCGCGGGGGGTGCGGCGTATAAATCCTTCCTTGATAAGGAAAGGTTCATAAACCTCTTCAAAAGTGCCCTGGTCTTCACTGATAGCGGTGGCTATGGTAGAAGCACCGACCGGACCTCCTTTGAACTTCTCTATAATGGTTGTGAGAATCTTATTGTCAATGGCATCCAGGCCGCGCTTGTCAATATTGAGGGCATTGAGGGCGTACTGGGTTATCTTGAGGTCTATTTCTCCGCTTCCCTTCACCTGTGCAAAGTCGCGAACGCGGCGCAGCAGATTATTAGCAATACGGGGTGTGCCGCGGCTTCGCATAGCTATCTCTTTGGCTGCATCATCTTCTATACCGATATTCAATATAGAAGCACTGCGTTTTATTATATTGGCCAATACAGGATAATCGTAGTATTCCAAATGTTCCTGAATGCCGAAACGGGCTCTCAACGGGGATGTAAGCAAGCCGCTGCGGGTGGTGGCTCCAATGAGGGTAAATGGACTTAAGGAGATCTGTACGCTTCTGGCGCCGGGGCCTTTGTCTATCATTATGTCAATTACATAATCTTCCATAGCGGAATACAGATATTCCTCCACTACCGGGCTGAGGCGGTGTATCTCATCAATAAATAATACATCTCCGGGCTCGAGGCTGGTCAGAAGGCCTGCCAGATCGCCTGGTTTGTCCAATACGGGGCCGGAGGTAATTTTCATATTTACCCCGAGTTCGTTTGCCACAATATGTGCAAGGGTTGTTTTTCCCAGACCGGGAGGGCCGTGAAAGAGAATATGGTCCAGAGATTCGCCGCGGATGATGGCAGCCTGGACGTATATCTTAAGCTTCTCTATGATATCGGACTGGCCTCCGAATTCATCGAATTGTCCCGGACGGATCTTATTCTCGAAATCGGTATCCTTGGAAGCGAATTCTTCACGAGGCCTGTATGAAACTTTTTCACTCATAAAACAAAGATAATAGAAAAATATTTAATTCGATTTTTGGCTCTATTATCTGTCTGTTGAAAGTGTTGATAAATTTTTTTATTTGGTTTATATGAGTGTTAGAGGCCTGTTTTTGTATAAGGATTGTGTTAGTTGAGATGTTTATAAATAATGATAAGTTGTAGATAAAACAACCTTTTGTTGATTACCTACAACTTATCAGAAGTTTTCAACAGCAGTTAATATTGTTATCAACAATACTACTCGCTGAGTTTGGCGGAGAGGAATTCGCGGTTGAGTCTTGCGATGTGCTCTACAGAAATACCCTTAGGGCATTCCATTTCGCAGGCACGGGTGTTGGTGCAGCTGCCGAATCCAAGGGCATCCATAGTATCCACCATAGCCTTTGCACGACGTGCTCCCTCTACCTTACCCTGAGGCAGCAGAGCCAGCGAACTTACGCGGGCAGCCACGAACAGCATCGCAGAACCGTTCTTGCAAGTTGCAGCACAGGCACCGCAGCCGATGCAGGCGGCAGCGTCCATACTCTTCTCTGCGTTTTCCTTCTTAATGGGAATTGAGTTTGCATCGGGTACACCTCCGGTATTGACGGAGATGAATCCGCCTGCCTGCAGTATCTTGTCGTATGCACGGCGGTCTACTACCAGGTCTTTAATGATAGGAAAACCGTTGCTGCGCCATGGTTCTATAGTAATTGTACTGCCATCCTTGAACTTGCGCATATAAAGCTGGCAGGTGGTTACACCGCTCTCGGGGCCGTGTGCACGGCCGTTTATATAGAGTGAGCAGGCACCGCAGATACCTTCGCGGCAGTCGTGGTCAAAGCTGACGGGACCGCTGTGATCCTTGCAACCCTTATCGAAAGCGACCGGATTGATCTTTTCATTTACAAGCTGCTCGTTGAGAATGTCCATCATCTCGAGGAAAGAGGTATCGGGGCTGATGCCGTCTATCTTATAAGTCTCGAAATGACCCTTTGCCTTGGCGTTCTCCTGACGCCATATTTTAAGTGTAAATTTCATAATCTCTCTTAGTCTTTATAGTTGCGGGAAGCGACTTTGCAATATTTGAATTCCAGAGGCTCCTTGTGGAGTTCGGGCTCTTTATCACCCTTGTATTCCCAGGCAGCTACGTACATGTAGTTTTCGTCGTCGCGCTTGGTCTCACCCTCTTCTGTCTGCATCTCCTCGCGGAAGTGACCGCCGCAGGATTCACGACGGTTGAGGGCGTCGTAAGCCATAAGTTCGCCGATTTCCAGGAAGTCAGCCACGCGCAGGGCCTTCTCCAGTTCCTGGTTGAAGTGTTCGTTGTCGCCGGCTACATAGACATTGCTCCAGAATTCCTTCTTGAGGTCCTTGATAAGGCCGATGGCCTTCTTCAGACCCTCCTCATTACGGGCCATACCGACATACTCCCACATAATGTGGCCGAGCTCCTTATGGATGCTGTCCACGGTACGTTTACCCTTGATGGAGAGAAGCTTGTTGATGCGCTCCTTGATAGCCTTTTCAGCTGCCTCGAATTCAGGGGCGTTGGTGTCGGTCTTAGGCTCTTTGAATTTTGATGCCAGATAATCGCCGATGGTGTAAGGGAGGATGAAGTATCCGTCTGCCAGACCCTGCATCAGTGCAGAAGCACCCAAACGGTTCCCGCCGTGATCGGAGAAGTTTGCCTCGCCGATTGCGTACAGGCCGGGGATGGTGGTTTGGAGATTATAGTCTACCCAGAGGCCGCCCATCGTGTAGTGGATGGCGGGGAATATCATCATAGGCTCCTTGTAGGGGTCTACATCATTGATTTCTTCATACATCTGGAAGAGGTTGCCGTATTTCTCTTCTATATATTTGCGACCCTTCTGCTCCATACAGGTCTTGAAATCGAGGAACACGGCCAGACCCTGCTCGTTTACGCCGTAGCCGGCATCGCAGCGCTCCTTGGCGGCGCGGGAAGCCACGTCGCGGGGAACCAGGTTGCCGAAAGCGGGATAACGGCGCTCCAGATAGTAGTCACGGTCTTCTTCTGCTATATCACTGGGCTTCTTGGTGCCCTTGCGGATAGCCGCTACATCTTCCAGTTTCTTGGGAACCCAGATGCGGCCGTCGTTACGCAGTGACTCCGACATCAGGGTCAGTTTGCTCTGCTGGTCGCCGTGAACGGGGATGCAGGTGGGGTGGATCTGTGCGAAGCAGGGGTTTGCGAAGAAAGCGCCCTTGCGATAGCACTGCATGGCCACACTGCCGTTACTGTTCATGGCGTTGGTAGAGAGGAAGTATGTATTGCCGTATCCGCCGCTGGCAACCACCACTGCGTGTGCGCCGAAGCGCTGGATTTCTCCGGTGGTAAGGTCGCGGGCGATAATACCCTTTGCCTCGCCGTTAATAAGTACCAGATCCAGCATCTCGTGACGGGGATAACTCTTGACAGTACCCTTTGCCACCTGACGGTTGAGGGCTGCATATGCACCCAGCAACAGCTGCTGACCGGTTTGGCCGCGGGCATAAAATGTACGGGATACCTGTGCACCGCCAAAAGAACGGTTGTCCAGCAATCCGCCGTAATCACGGGCAAAAGGAACGCCCTGTGCCACACACTGGTCTATGATGTTGTTGCTGACCTCTGCCAGACGATATACGTTGGCTTCGCGGCTGCGGTAGTCACCACCCTTGATGGTGTCGTAGAACAGACGGTAAACCGAGTCATTGTCGTTCTGGTAGTTCTTTGCCGCATTGATACCACCCTGGGCTGCGATGGAGTGCGCACGACGGGGAGAATCGCTGATGCAGAAGATTTTCACATTGTAGCCAAGTTCACCGAGAGTAGCCGCTGCGCTGGCTCCGGCAAGACCTGTGCCGATTACGATGATTTCCATCTTCTTCTTGTTGGCGGGGCTCACGACTCTGATATGAGCCTTATGGTCGGTCCATTTCTCGGCCAACGGTCCTTCAGGAACTTTGGAAATGAGTTCTGTCATTAGAGTATAATGTATTAGTTATTAAGCAAAGTACAAAGATAATCTAAAAAGTTATACCTTTACACACCCAATTCAGAATTAAATGGAGTTTTTCTCTTTAGCCGCAAATATTGCCACCCATATAGAGGATTCCAAGAAGGGCGACAAGGCCATACTGCTGCTCCACGGTTATATGGAAACGATGTACATCTGGGAAGAGATGTACAAGGATCTCTGCCGCGACTACCGCGTAATAAGGATGGATATGCCGGGCCACGGCCTTACCTGCACGGCCCCCGTAAACACCATGGAACTCATGGCCACCGTGGCCAAGGGGGTGCTGGACGTATGCGGGGTGCAGAAGGCTACGGTGATTGGCCATTCGATGGGCGGATTCGCCGCCATCAAGTGCTGCGAATTGTTTCCCGACAGGTTTGAAAAGCTGGTCCTGCTCAATTCCTATCCTTACGAGGAGACCGACGAGTCCCGCGCCATCCGCGCCCGGGAGCAGGCGGTGCTCAATGCCGACCACCTGACCACCCTGGCGGAACTTTCCATCCCGAAGTTGTTCCATCCCGACAACCTCCGCCGCCTGGACGAGAAGATACGTGAAACCATAGAGATTTGCGAGACGCACGACCCGGCAGGTATTGTCGCCAGCGTAAAGGGAATCATCCAGAAAGAAGATTCCAGTAACTGGCTCAAAGGCTGCGGCATACCGGTAATGTCGATTTGCGGCGATTCCGACACCCTGGTTACGGAGGAAATCCGCAAGAGAATGGCGGCAGATTTCCCTAATATGAAGCAGGTAATACTGCCAAAATGCGGCCATAACGTCTTCTTGGAAGAGCCCGGGAAGACGCTGGAACTGATCCGGGAATTCGTTTAAACTACCAGAGGAAATTGTCGAAGGGATAGCGGCCGGCGTGGATTTCGGCCACCATCTTGTACAGGTCTGCCCGCAGCTTGTCGATGCCGATCCGGTCCTTGGCGCTGATGAATATGCACGGCGTGTGTTCGCGTGCCATCCAGCTGTTCTTTATCTCCTCTATCGTGCGGTTGCGGTCGGTCTTTTCGTCTAAGGAGAATTCGTCGTAACTCTCCGGCACATAGGCGTCTATCTTGTTGAAGACCAGATAAACCGGCTTGTCGCCGGCGCCGATATCCTTCAGGGTCTTGTTGACCACCGCCAGCTGGTCCTGGAAATTTGGGTGTGAAATGTCCACCACGTGCATAAGGATGTCGGCCTCGCGCACCTCGTCCAGGGTGCTCTTGAAGGCCTCTATCAGCTGGGTGGGCAATTTGCGGATGAAGCCTACGGTGTCGCTCAGCAGGAAGGGCACGTTCTCCAGCACCACCTTGCGGACGGTGGTGTCCAGGGTGGCGAAGAGCTTGTCCTCAGCAAAAACGTCGCTCTTGGCCAGCAGGTTCATGATGGTGCTCTTGCCCACGTTGGTGTATCCCACCAGCGAAATGCGCACCAGGCTCCCGCGGTTGCCGCGCTGGGAGGCCATCTGCCGGTCAATCTTCTTGAGCTGGTCCTTGAGGCGGGAGATGCGGTCCAGTACGATACGGCGGTCGGTCTCCAGCTGGCTCTCGCCGGGGCCCCTCATATTGATACCGCCCCTCTGGCGTTCCAGGTGGGTCCACATTCCGGTCAGGCGGGGCAGCAGATACTGGTACTGCGCCAGTTCTACCTGCGTCTTGGCGTATGCCGTGCGGGCGCGCTGGGCAAAGATGTCCAGAATCAGGCCGGTACGGTCTATCACGCTGCAATGCGCCTCCTTCTCTATGTTGCGCATCTGGGTGGGGCTCAGCTCGTCGTCAAAGATTACGTAGTCGATATTGTTCTCCTCTACGTATTTCTTGACCTCCTCCAGTTTGCCCTTGCCGAAGTATGTGCCGGCAAACGGATGGTCCAGGCGCTGGGTAAACCGTTTCTGCACGACGATGTCTGCCGTCTCTGCAAGAAAGACGAGTTCGTCCAGATACTCTTCGCTCTGCCTTATCTGGTCCTTATCGCGGATTACGGCGGCAACGACTGCCGATTCGACGGGTTTCTCCATAGAGTTTCAATAAAAAAGGTGGCAGGAGCATCCGGCCACCTTTTTGTATCATTTTGACAAATCTTATTTCAGCTGGAAGATAACAGGGAATGTGTAGGTAACCTTTACCGGTCTGTCGCGCTGCTTTCCGGGAGTCCATTTAGGCGAACTCGAAACGACCCTCACGGCCTCTTTGTCCAGCGAAGGGTCTACGCCGCGGAGCACTTTGACACCGCTGACCTTGCCGTCGGTGCCCACGGTGAACTGCAGGGTAACACGGCCCTGGATACCGTTTTCCTTGGCAATGTCGGGATATGCGAGGTTCTGGTTTACCCACTTTGAGAAAGCGTTGGCGTCACCACCCTGGAACAGGGGTTTCTGCTCTACCAGGGCGAACGGGATGGCCTCTTCCTCTACCGATTCCTCGCCGACTTCGTATCCATAGTCGTTCATGTCCACACCGAGGTCTTCGCTATCCTCGAAAGAGAACATCTCCTCGTCTACCTTGATATCATCATCTACGATATCGATGGCGTCTGAAAGGATGGGGATCGTAGGCATCTTGGGGCGTACGATATTCTCCTCTTCCGTGATGGGGATGATTTCTTCTTCTGCAGCGATGATGTCATTGGCGGCAAGCTCGGCTTTTTTGATATTACCGGTCTTCCATTCGAATGCGAGCAGAACGAGAGCCAGAGCGGCGATGAGGCCTATCTCCAGAAACATGGTCGAACTCTTGGTGAGGTCGGCTTTGGGTGATTTCTTGACTTCCATATCCTTGTTATTCTTTAGCTCTCAAAATTATAAAGAATAAATTGATTTGTCAAAAATATGTTTACAATTATTTTACCAAACCCATCTCCTTGAGAACGGAATTTGTCTTGTTGACAGCTTCTGCGCTCTTGTCGAAAGCGGCCTTTTCTTCTGCACTGAGTTTGAGTTCGATGACCTTCTCAACGCCGTTGCGGCCGATGACGGCGGGTACGCCGATGCAGATATCCTTCTTGCCATATTCGCCGTCCAGGGCTACGCAGCAAGGGAATACCTTCTTCTGGTCCAGAACCATTGCCTTGACCATGGTAGCTGCTGCAGCACCGGGAGCGTACCATGCGCTGGTGCCCAGAAGCGCGGTCAAGGTAGCGCCGCCGACCATTGTGTCGGCAACAATCTTGTCGGCAACTTCCTTGGAAACGAGCTCCTTGACCTTGACGCCCCTGTATGTTGCGCGGTCGATCAGGGGGATCATGGTGGTGTCACCGTGGCCGCCGATTACCATACCTCCGACGTCGCTGGCTGCTGCGCCCAGAGCCTGGCTGATGTAGTATGTGAAACGGCTGCTGTCCAGCTGGCCGCCCATACCTACTACGCGGTTCTTGGGAAGACCGGAGGTCTTGTAGGTCAGGTATGTCATGGTGTCCATCGGGTTGGCGATCATCAGGAAAATAGCGTTGGGAGAGTACTCCAAAGCGTTCTTGACAACGGAATTTACGATGCCTGCGTTGACGCCGATGAGCTCTTCACGGGTCATGCCGGGTTTGCGGGGGATACCGGAGGTAACCACAACCACGTCACTGCCTGCGGTAGCCTTGTAGTCGTTGGTGACGCCCTTGATGCGGGTATCGAAGCCGTAGAGTTTGGCTGTCTGCATCATATCCATAGCCTTGCCCTCGGAAAGTCCTTCTTTGATGTCAATCAGGACGAGATCGGACACACAACCGGTGTGAGCGACTGCGTTGGCAACTGTTGCACCTACGTTGCCTGCGCCGATAACTGTTACTTTTGCCATTTCAATTAGTTTTTTAGATGTTTATTTAATTTGATACTTTTGTCAAAATTCACAAAGCACGCAAAGTTAGCAAATGATTTCTTTTTTTAAAGAAAACACGGGTTTTGATATTAAAAGTAAAAACAAAATCAAGACGTGGTTAAGAAGTGTAGCCGCCGGTTACGGCTATGCCATCGGCGATTTGAATTACATCTTCTGTGACGACGAATACCTGCTGTCGATAAACAAACAGTACCTGGGCCACGACTATTACACCGATATCATCACCTTCGATTCCCGGGAGGATCCGTCTTCCCTGAAAATCGACGGCGACATTTTCATAAGCGTGGATACCGTCCGCGCCAACGGTGCCGAATACGGCGAAGGGTTCGACCGCGAAATAATGCGCGTGATTGCACACGGCCTGCTGCACCTTTCAGGCTTTAACGACCGCACGAAGACGCAGCAGAAACAGATGCGCGAGGCAGAGAATGCAGCACTTGAACAATGGGATACGATTATGACGTCATAGTTGTCGGCGCCGGACATGCCGGATGCGAAGCCGCCTGTGCCGCCGCCGGCATGGGGGCGCATACGCTGCTGGTCACCATGGACATGCGCGGCATCGCCCAGATGTCGTGCAACCCCGCCGTGGGCGGAATCGCCAAGGGACAGATCGTCCGCGAGATAGACGCCCTTGGCGGATATACCGGCATAGTGACCGACCGCAGCACCCTGCAGTTCCGGATGCTCAACAAGAGCAAGGGGCCCGCAATGTGGAGCCCGCGGGCGCAGTGCGACAAGACGCAGTTTACCCTGAACTGGCGCAAGGTCCTGGAGCTGACGCCCAACCTGGATATGTGGCAGGACACCGTGGCGTCGCTGACCCTTGAGGGCGGCCGGGTTACGTCTGTAACCACACTGATGGGCACCACATTCACCGCCCGCGCCGTAATCATCACCGCCGGAACCTTCCTCGGCGGCAAGTTGTTCATCGGCCAGGAGTGTGCCGACGGCGGCCGTATAGGCGAGCTGGCCAGCTATCATATCGCCGACCAGCTGCGCGACGCCGGCATAGCCGTGGGGCGTATGAAAACCGGCACCCCGCCGCGTATCGATACCCGTTCCATCGATTTGTCTGCCCTGGAAGTCCAGGAGGGCGATGCCGCACCGGCCAGGTTCTCCTTCGGCAGGGAACCGTCCACAATACAGGGCGGCCGGCAGCAGAAGGTCTGCTATATCGTCCATACCAACGAAAAGGTTCACGAAATACTGCGCAGCGCCTTTGACCAGTCGCCGCTGTTCACCGGGCGCATCACCGGCATCGGGCCGCGTTATTGCCCTTCCATAGAGGACAAGCTCCGCACTTTCGCCGGCAAGACGTCGCACCAGCTGTTCCTTGAGCCCGAGGGTTGGGATACATGCGAGTATTATCTGCAAGGATTCTCGTCTTCCCTGCCCACCGACGTCCAGATCCGCGCCCTGCGTGAGATAGAGGGGTTCCGCGACATCCGCATATTCCGCCCGGCATACGCCGTGGAATACGATTATTTCGACCCGTCGCAGCTGAAAGCGTCGCTCGAGAGCCGTCTGGTGGATGGTTTGTTCCTGGCAGGCCAGGTAAACGGCACCACCGGCTACGAAGAGGCGGCCGCCCAGGGCCTGATGGCGGGCATCAACGCCGTGCTTAAGATCCGCTGCAAGGAGCCGTTCATACTGATGCGCGACGAGGCCTATATCGGCGTGCTCATAGACGACCTCATCACCAAAGGGGTGGATGAGCCGTACAGGATGTTCACCTCCCGCGCCGAATACCGAATCCTGCTGCGCCAGGACAACGCCGACCGCCGTCTGACGGCGAAGGGCTACGAGTTGGGGCTGATTTCCAAGGAGCGGTTCGACGACATGGTAGCAAAATACGAGACGGTGGACGGCCTGCGCCAGCAGCTGGGAGAAATCTCGCTGACACCGGCCGATGTCAACCTCTACCTTGAAAGCGTGGGCAGCACCGCCATAGAAAACCGAAAGCGGGTGGCCGACCTCCTCTCCCGCCCCGACGTGACGCTGAAAGGGCTGATGGACGCCGCGCCGGAAGGCGCCATGCCGGCCATTGGCGATGCCGAGATTCTGGAGGATGTTGAAATAGCCGTTAAGTATCAGGGCTACATCGACCGCGAGCGTCGTCTGGCCGACAAGATTATGCGGCTGGAAAACATCCGCATCCCGGACGATTTTGATTTCAGCCAGGTGCAGTCGCTAAGCACCGAATGCCGCATCAAACTGGCCCGCTACAAGCCGCGCACCATCGCTCAGGCATCCCGCATCAGCGGGGTCTCCCCCGCCGACATTTCTGTACTGCTGGTATACTTCGGCCGCTAAATCCAGATTAAAATGAAAAAATGGTTCATCTATCTTTGCCTATCCGCTTTTCTGGTTGTTTCGTGTGAAACGTCGGACAATCCGGACGACCCGGAGAATCAGCAGGAAGTCGCCCTCGAGGCGGTTGACCTGGGCCTTTCGGTAAAGTGGGCAAATCTGAATGTGGGTGCCAAAAGCCCGGAGGCGGCCGGCGACTATTTTGCCTGGGGAGAAAAGGAAAGTAAATGGGAGTATGGCTGGTACTGTTATCAGCTTGGTCACGAGGAGTACGCAATGGAGAAGTACAATTCCCTGCCAATGTACGGAGAAGTGGATGGCAAAAGCGTCCTGGAGGCCGAGGATGATGTCGCCACCAAGGTAAATGGAGAGGGGTGGAGAATGCCCACATCCGACGAGTGGAAGGAGTTGTGCACTGGGTGCACGTGGACCTGGACAAAGCAGAACGAAGTAGCCGGATACCTTGTATCAGGCAAAAAACCCGGTTTTGAGGATAAGTCCATTTTCCTTCCTGCAGGCGGCGGATATGATAATGACGGATTGGACCAGTTCGGTGAATATGGTTTTTACTGGACGGCATCTTTAAGGACGCAGCTTCCCAACTGCGCAATCGCCGGGTCTTTTACCGAGAACAAGAAGGGTCTTAGCGTTGTGCAGAGGTTCGACGGCCTTTCTGTCCGTCCCGTGTACGGTGAAGCCGTTGCCAAGACGCAGATCGAGACGGTGACGCTGGATCAGACCGAGGTGTTTCTCAATGTCGGAGAGTCGGTGCTTCTGACGGCGTCTCTTTCTCCGTCCGACGCCGCCGACAAGACGGTTATATGGAACATACGGGTCGAAACCCCAGGTGTTGAGGTAATCGATTTCGGGGAAATCCGCGACGATTACAGCGCAGACAAATCATACGCGCAATTCATTGCCAAGACACCCGGACGGGCAACCGTTACCGCAACCGCCTGTGACGGCGGAGCATTTGCCACTTGCTCTTTTGTTGTGAAGGCAGCGCCGCCTGAGGCCATCGACCTGGGCCTTTCTGTCAAGTGGGGGTCATTTAACGTAGGGGCGGAAAATCCGGAGGAGTCCGGTGACTATTTTGCCTGGGGTGAGGCGCAACCAAACGGCGAAGGCTATCCGTATGCCTGGTTCTGCTATGAAATGAGCGGGCGTGGCGAAGGAAGCCTGTACAAGTATAACAGCTGGTCGTCTACTGGCGTTGTGGACGGCAGGGTGATACTTGATGCGGAAGACGATGCCGCCACGGAACGATACGGAGGGCAGTGGCGCACGCCCACAATGGCGGAGATGTATGAACTGCTTGAGAAATGTACCTGGACATGGACCACGCAGGAAGGTGTAAACGGTTACCTGGTCACGAGCGACATTCCCGGATATACAGACCGGGCCATCTTTCTGCCGGCGTCCGGTTATCGATGGTATGACCATCATAACGACGTTGGCACAGCCGGCTGGTACTGGACAGCCACTCTCTATACACCACAGCCTTTCACAGCCGGGTATATGGACTTCAACGCCGATTCATACGATATATCGACCCTGTGGAGGTGTGGCGGTTTAACTGTACGGCCCGTATGTGGACCTGTTGTGCCACAGACCGCTAACCTGGTGTTGGACAAAACAACCCTCGCTTTAGCACCCGGCGAGACATCCGTTCTGATTTGTACCGCGAGTGGCGCGGCGGGAGCATCTGTCGGCCCGATGTGGAGCAGCAGCAATTCCGCCGTCGCAACAGTAGACGACAAGGGCAATGTGACGGCAGTATTTACCGGAACCTCCACGATATCGGCCGTGACGGTTGACGGTGCGGCGAAAGCCGTATGTGAAGTCACCGTCGGCCCCGTGACGCCCGAATATATCGATTTGGGGTTGTCCGTCAAGTGGGCGACATTCAATTTGGGAGCAACCGCTCCGGAAGAGCCGGGAGTATTCTTTGCGTGGGGAGAAACCGTTGCCAAGAACACCTTCGACTGGACAAATTACAAATGGTGCAAGGGGCGCGAAAACACACTCACGAAATATAATGCAGACAGCGCACAGGGAACGGTAGACAACAAAACCGTGTTGGAACCTGAGGACGATGCCGCCACTGCCGCATATGGCCCCGGGTGGCGTATTCCTACCGCAGAGGAGTGGCAGGAACTGTTTGATAACGGTACGTTGGTGTATTATGACGACAATGTCGGATTCCGCCTGCGGAGCAATAAAGAGGGTTTTACCGACAAGACTATATTTATCCCTTATGGTGGCTCGATGTCCGGCTTTACCCTGTACGGCAGCAGCGGACGGTACTGGACCGCCTCCAGAGACGGAAACTCTGTAGTCGGTCTCTATCCGGTCTCCCGTATCTTTAACGAAAAACCCTATTTCGGACAGGCTATCCGCCCCGTGCACGAATAAACCGGGCCGGCGGAGGGCCAACCCGGTTATTCGGTTATGGACGACAACCCTACTCGATATTCTTCCGGAGCAGGTTGTTGATGTTGACCTGGTCGGCAATCACCTTGTGGAGGTTCTCCACGGGGATGCGGTCCTGGGTCATGGTGTCGCGGTAGCGTACGGTTACTGTGTTGTCGGCAAGGGTGTCGTGGTCTACCGTGACGCAGATCGGGGTGCCGATTGCATCCTGACGGCGGTAGCGGCGGCCGATGGAATCCTTCTCGTCGTACTGGCAGTTGAAATCGACGCGCAGACTGTGCAGGATCTCGCGGGCCTTCTCGGGCAGGCCGTCCTTCTTGACCAGCGGCAGGATGGCGGCCTTGACGGGAGCCAGTGCCGGAGGCAGGGACATTACCACGCGTTTTTCGCCGCCTTCGAGCTCTTCTTCGTGATATGCAGAAGAGAGCACGGCCAGCACGGTGCGGTCCACGCCGATGGATGTTTCGATTACGTACGGAACGTAACTTTCGTTTGTTTCAGGATCGAAATACTGCATCTTGCGGCCGCTCATCCTCTGGTGGTTGCCCAGGTCAAAGTCGGTGCGGCTGTGGATGCCCTCCAGCTCCTTGAAGCCGAACGGGAATTCGAACTCAATGTCGGTGGCTGCATTTGCGTAGTGTGCCAGCTTGTCGTGGTCGTGGAAGCGGTACTTCTCGTCGCCCAGGCCGATGGCCTTGTGCCATGCCAGACGGGTCTCTTTCCACTTTGCAAACCATTCCATCTCGGTGCCGGGCTTGATGAAGAACTGCATCTCCATCTGTTCGAACTCGCGCATACGGAATATGAACTGACGGGCTACGATCTCGTTTCGGAAGGCCTTGCCGATCTGTGCGATACCGAACGGAATCTTCATACGGCCGGTCTTCTGCACATTGAGGAAGTTTACGAAGATGCCCTGAGCCGTTTCGGGACGGAGGTAGATTGTACCCACGCCGCCGTCGACATTACCCAGCTGGGTAGAGAACATAAGGTTGAACTTACGTACCTCGGTCCAGTTCTTGGTGCCGGAAATGGGGCATACGATGTCGCAGTCGATAATTATCTGGCGCATCTCCTCCAGGTCGTTGGCGTCCAGCGCCTTGACCATACGGGTGTGAACCTCGTCCCATTTGGCCTTGCTGCGGAGCACGTTGGGGTTGGTGGCGCGGAACTGCGCCTCGTCAAAGCTCTCGCCGAATTTGCGGCGGCCCTTCTCGACCTCCTTGTTCATCTTCTCTTCAAGCTTGGCCAGATAGTCCTCGATGAGGACGTCGGCGCGGTAGCGCTTCTTGGAGTCTTTATTGTCGATCAGGGGATCGTTGAAGGCTGCCACGTGGCCGCTGGCCTCCCAGATCTTGGGATGCATGAAGATGGCGCTGTCGATGCCCACGATGTTGTCGTGCAGGCGGACCATGGCGTCCCACCAGTAGGTCTTGATGTTGTTCTTGAGCTCTACGCCCAGCTGGCCGTAGTCATAAACGGCTGCCAGGCCGTCGTAAATTTCGCTTGACTGGAATATGAAACCATACTCTTTGCAATGTGCCGTCAAGTTGCGGAAAACCTCTTCTTGTGTCATTGTATCGTTATTTAATTACTTTCTATCTCTTTAAGCAGCGCCGCCGCAAAGGGCCTGCTGTATATCTGAGGATGGGGCAGCGTGAGCCGTTTTGTGCTTCGCACCACATCGTCGTATTTCAAAATATCTATGTCGATGGTGCGGGAGGCGTACACCCGCCGGCCATCTTTGTCATAAACCGCATTGTGGCGCGGACGTCCCAGCGCAACCTCAACCCTCTGGCAGAGGTTCAGCAGCCTAATCGGTGTCAAGCCTTCCGGCGCATCGAAGGCCACCGCCATATTCAAAAACGCCGGCCCTTCGAACCCCATCGCCTCTGTTTCCATCACCTCTGTGCGCCGCAGCGCGACCTTCAGCGCGTCTTCCAGCATACCGCAGGCGGCATTCAAACAGGCCTCGCGGTCGCCCAGATTGGAACCCAGCAGCAATACTATCATTCCAGTCCGAGCTCTATTTTGGCCTCCTCGCTCATCATATCCTTGTTCCACACCGGCTCGAATACCAGTTCTATGGCCACATCCACCACTCCCGGCACGTCGCGCACCGCCTCGGCCACGCTCTCCACCACGACATCGGCGATGGGACAGTTGGGGGCGGTCAGAGTCATTTTGATGTCGACCTTGTGGTCGTCGTCAACATTGATCTCGTATATCAACCCAAGGTCGTATACGTTCACCGGAATCTCCGGGTCGTAAACCCCTCGGAGCGCCATAACTATGTTCGCCTCAAGCGCACTCTTGGCCATCCTTCATCCCTCCCCGTACTTTTGCGCAATGTCGCGGATGCGCTTTATCATTGCAGCCAGGCCGCCGGCGCGTGTCGGCGAGAGATTCTCCCTGAGGCCGATGGCGTCGATGAAATGCAGGTCGGCAGCGAGTATGTCCTGCGGCGTCTGGCCGTCGAACACCCTGATGAGCAGCGAGATGATACCCTTGGTGATGATGGCGTCGCTGTCGGCCTTGAAACGCAGCCGGCCGTCGGCGTCCTGGCTGCAGGAGAGCCACACCCGCGACTGGCACCCCTCGATCAGGTTGGCGTCGGTCTTGTCGGCCTCATCTATAAGCGGCATCTCGCGGCCGAGGTCTATCAGGTACTCGTACTTGTCGAGCCACTCGTCATAGACCGCGAACTCCTCTACAATCTCCTTCTGTATATCCTCTATGCTTTTCATCTTCTAAGCAATTTTACGGTGCGCTCCAGCGCCTTGCCGAACACCTCTATCTCTTCCAGCGTGTTGTATGGCATCAGCGAGGCGCGCAGCATGCTGCCGCCGCCGATTCGCCTTACGATGGGCTCCGCGCACATATGTCCGCTGCGCAGCGCCACCCCCATCTTGTCAATGAGCATCGCGGCGTCCAGCGGATGCACCCCGTCTATGGTAAACGACCACAGCGGAATGCGGTCCTCTGCGTCGGCCGCCGCTACCCACAGGCCGTCTATCGACGCCAGCGTCTGTTTCATTGCCTCGATCTGCTTCTTTTCGTGCTCCGCGGCGTCGGGGCTGCTGGCAATCTTTGCGGCATATTCCAGCGCCGGAGCCAGGCACGCCGCCGCCACGAAATTGGCGGTGCCGGCCTCGAACTTGAGCGGGATGTCGGCATACTCCGTCTTTTCGAACGATACCGTGGCCACCATGTCGCCGCCACCCATAAAAGGCGGGAGTTTTTCCAGCCACTCGCGCTTGCCGTAGAGCACGCCGATGCCGGTGGGGGCGTATATCTTGTGGCCGGAGAAGGCGTAGAAATCGCAATCCAGCGACTGTACGTCCACTTTGCGGTGGACGATGCCCTGGGCGCCGTCTATCAGCACCGGAATGCCCAGTGCGTGCGCCTCGGCCACCATCTCCTTAACGGGATTCACGGCGCCTAGTATGTTTGATACGTGGGTTACGGCCACCATCTTGACGCCGCGGCGCAGCGCGGCCCGATAGGCCTCCATGTCTACGCCGCCGTCGTTGGCATCACTGCCGCCGGCACGTACAGGAACCACCTCCAGATGTGCCCCGGTGCGTTGGCAGGCCATCTGCCAGGGGACGATGTTGGAGTGGTGCTCCGCCTCGGAAAGGAGGATGCCGTCGCCGCTGCCGATAAAGCCGCCGCGGGCCATGCATTCCGCCACCAGATTGATGGACATCGTGGCGCCGCCTGTCAGCACGATTTCATCGGATGATTCCGCATTGATGAACCGCTGTGCCGTCCGTCGCCCCGCCTCGTAATAATCCGTCGCCTCGTAGCTGAGGGTATGCACGGCGCGGTGGATGTTGGCGTTGTGCTCTTTGCAGAGTTTCTGCTGCAGGTCCAGCACACAGGCGGGACGCTGGCTGGTGGCGGCGTTGTCGAAATAGACCAGCGGCCGCCCCTCGACCTTGCGGCCGAGAATCGGAAAATCAGCCCTTATCTGCTGCAAAAAATTCATTAATCCAACGATATTTCTTATCTTTACAAACTGCAAAAGTAATCATTTTTGTCAATTATATGTACGAATACATACTCGGAACACTGACGGAACTCAACCCCGCGGAGGCCATCCTGGAGGCGGGGGGCGTCGGCTACAAGATACTGATCTCCCTCGGGACTTTCTCGGAGATAGAACACAAGGGCGGGCAGGGCGTCAAACTGTACCTCTACCACCTGCTGCGCGAAGACGAGGAGGCGCTCTACGGATTTGCCACCAAAGAAGAGAGGGCTCTGTTCACGCTGCTCATCTCAGTGAATGGCGTGGGCCCCGGTACGGCGCGGATGATGCTCAGCAGCCTGAGCAGCGACGAACTTCAGAACGCGATTATCGGCGGCGATGTGGCCCGTATCAAGTCCATCAAGGGCATCGGCGCCAAGACTGCGGAGCGCATCATATTGGAGCTGCGGGACAAGATTGTCAAGGGAGAGAGTAAACCGTTCTCCGTTGCCGGCTCCGCCCGGAGCGAGGTTCGTGCCGAGGCCTTCAACGCCCTGGTGCTTCTCGGGTTTGCCAAGCCGAATGTAGAAAAGGCTCTGGATAAGGTCCTTAGCCAGACGCCGGAAATCAGTCTCGAAAATTTGATAAAAAATTCTTTAAAAATATTGTAGAATCCACAACATTTTCGTAGATTTGTACCCGATTACGGACTACTATGATAGTACCTGACGATTTATTTTATACCAAAGATCACGAGTGGGCTCGCATAGAGGGGGATGTCGCAACGGTTGGCATCACGGATTTTGCGCAGGGCGAGCTGGGAGACATCGTATATCTGGATGTTCCCACCGTGGGCGAGATGCTTTCGGCCGGTGAAAAGTTTGGTGACATAGAGGCGGTCAAGACAGTGGCGGAGGCATATATGCCGGTAAGCGGAGAGGTGGTTGAATTCAACGAAGCCCTTGAGAGCGCCCCTGAACTGGTAAACGCCAGCCCGTACGACGAGGGCTGGATAATTAGGATCAAGTTTTCCGATCCGTCGGAATTTGATACATTGTTAAAAGCTGAAGAGTACAAGGAATCAGTCTAAACATTGAAAATTAAATGTGATGTGTTAAGCCCGCCAGCCGACCGGTTCGCGGGCTTAATTTTTTTTGTACCTTTGCCGCGAAACAACCATTCAAAAAATGGAGATCAAAAGATTATTCGATTTTATCGAACATGTTAAAAACGACCTGCCCGAGAGGCCGGACGTTCTTGCCCGCCGGATTAAAGGCGAGTGGCATTATGTAAGCACTTCCGATTTCGTAGAAAAATCATACGCCGTGGCCCGCGCCCTCCTCGCAGAGGGCTTCGGCAAAGGCACCAAAGTCATCAATATCAGCGCCAATCGTCCCGAGTGGAACTTCATCGATATGGGTACCGCCCTGGCGGGGATGATACACATTCCCGTCTATTCAACCCTGGCACACGACGACTATCTGTACATCTTCAACCACTCCGACGCCGAGCTCATTTTCGTAGACAACGAAAAGTTGTTTTCCAGAATCAGCCCTGTGATAGAAGAAATGGACCGCCCCGCCAAAGTCATCCTGCTGGACGACAGCGACAAGCACTACTGCTTCAGTCAATTCTGCGCAAAGGGCGAGGAGGAGAAAGAGAAGTGGAATGCAATTCTTGAAAAGAACAAGCAGGAGATCTCGGACGAAGAATGTGTATCCATCGTGTACACCTCCGGCACTACCGGTCGGCCGAAAGGCGTGATGCTGAGCCATCGCAATCTGGTGTTCGACGCCCACGCCCACGCCATCCGGCACATTATGGACTGGCATCACATCGCCCTCAGTTTCTTGCCGCTGTGCCACGCCTACGAGCGCACCATGATCTACGACAACCTGGAGCGCGGCATCCGCATCTACTACGCAGAGAATCTCTCTACAATACAGGCAGACATGGCCTCCTGCCACGCCGACAACTTCTGCGGCGTGCCCCGCGTACTGGAGATGATGTACGCCAAGTTCGAGGCTGCAGGCAAACAACTTAAGGGATTCAAGAGGACCCTCTACCGCAACGCCTGGCACTTTGCCAACAAGTTTGACAGTTACGACCGCCACCCGATATACAAGCTTCGTCACGCCTTTTACGACACTTTAATCTATAAGAAGTGGCGCGATGCCCTTGGCGGTCACAGGATGATTGTGGTTAGCGGCGGCAGCGCCATCCAGGAAAAGATAGTCCGCTGCTTTACCGCGGCCGGATTCCAGCTCTGCGAGGGTTACGGCATGACCGAAACCTCCCCCGTTATCGCCGTAAACAACCCCGTGGATAAACTGGTGATTATCGGCACTGTGGGCCAGCCCATAGACGGTACAGAGCTCAAGTTCTCCGACGAGGGTGAGATTCTGACCCGCGGCCCGCACGTGATGATGGGCTATTACAAGGATCCCGAGCAGACGCGCCAGATCATAGACGAAGAGGGCTTCCTGCACACCGGTGACATCGGCTGCCTGGTGGACGGCCGCTTCCTCAAGATCACAGACCGCAAGAAGGAGATGTTCAAGCTCAACAACGGCAAGTACATCGCTCCGCAGGCCATCGAGACCAAACTCAAGGAGAGCAACCTGATAGAGCAGTGCATAGTGTTCGGCGAGAATCACAAATATCCCTCGGCAATCATCATCCCCAACTTCAACACCCTTAAGGAATACTGCGTGAAGCATAAGATCAAGGCGCCTACCCGCGACGCGATGCTCGCCGACGAAAAGGTGATGAAGGCCCTCCACAAGGAGGTCGCCAAGGTCAACGAGCGCCTCGCTCCCCATGAGCAGATTCGCAAGGAACAGTTCGTGGACGACGTGTGGGCTATGGACAACGGGATGCTCTCCCAGACCCTAAAACTCAAGCGCGCCAACATCCACCGCAAGTATGCGGATATGATGGAGAAGGCTTTCGAGTAGGGTTCCCCGTGGCACCCACCTCTCTGGGTATCAGTGTCTTACATAAAGTCCCTTGCGCATTTTGACGCAAGGGACTTTTGTTAAACGACTGGGGGACAGCGGTTTTGCTGCCACGGAGGGGCGCTACTTCTTGGCGATATTCGTACGCATATCGGTATCGGCCTGGATGTTCTTGAACTTGTAGTAGTCCATAATGCCCAGATTGCCGTTGCGGAAAGCCTCGGCCATAGCCAGCGGCACCTCCGCCTCTGCCTGGATCACCTTTGCGCGGGCCTCCTGGGCCTTGGCCTTCATCTCCTGCTCCAGGGCGACGGCCATTGCGCGGCGCTCCTCGGCGCGGGCCTGTGCGATGTTCTTGTCGGCATTTGCCTGGTCCATCTGCAGCACGGCGCCGATGTTCTTCCCGACATCCACGTCGGCGATATCGATTGACAGAATCTCAAATGCGGTACCTGCATCCAGACCTTTGCTGAGCACCACCTTGGAGATGCTGTCGGGGTTTTCGAGCACCTCTTTGTGGGTGGCGGCGCTACCGATGCTGGAGACGATACCCTCGCCCACACGGGCAAGCACGGTCTCTTCTCCGGCACCGCCGACCAGCTGGTGGATATTGGTGCGCACGGTCACGCGGGCCTTGGCAATCAGCTGGATACCATCCTTTGCCACTGCCGATACGGGCGGGGTGTTGATGACCTTGGGGTTGACCGACATCTGCACCGCCTCGAACACGTCGCGGCCAGCCAGGTCGATGGCGGCGGCCTTCTTGAAGTCGAGGGCGATGTTGGCCTTGTCGGCAGAAATCAGGGCGTTTACCACGCGGCCTACGTGTCCCTTGGCAAGATAGTGGGCCTCAAGTTCGTTGGCGTTGAGTTTCAGGCCGGCCTTGGTACCGGCAATCATAGCCTGTACGATGGTTCCCGGAGGAACTTTGCGCCAGCGCATCAGAATCAGTTGTATGAGCGAAACCCGGGCGCCCGAAATCAGGGCCTGGAACCACAGGGTTACGGGGAACAGCCAGAGCAAAAGGAGCAGGAGGACAAACCCCACCGCAATCCAAACGATAGTCATAGGTGTCATTTGTTATATTTTTTTAATAAATATTTTCTCGCCTTCCATAGAGCTGACCACCACCTGGCAGCCGGGATCGATAAAACCGTCGGTAGAGCTCACCTCGGCCTTGGTGCCGTCCTCGAAACGGACCATGCCCATCGGGGCCAGACGGGTCTCGGCGATGCCTTTGCTGCCTATCTCGATGCCTTTCTTGTCGGCATTGACGTCGACCTTGGCATCGATGTTAGTGTTCAGGGTCGCCTTCTTCCAGGTTGAGGAGCGGAGCACCCACACCAGCAGCGCAGCTGCCAGCAGGATGCAAACTACCGTGACGATGATGCCGGCGGTGGTGCCCAGGCGGGTGAATGCCAGATAGCAGGCGGCGCCCAGGGAGGCTATGCCCAGAATGCCGGTCACGGCAAAGCCCGGAATAAGGAGGGTTTCCACCAACAGGAGCAACAGCCCCACGGCGATAAGAATGATGATAGGTCCCATATTGTGTTATTTAATAGGTTCAACAACTACGCCCTGCGCACCTGCGGCAACCGCGGCGCCCAGGAGTTTGTCTGCAGTAGCCTTGTCCAAAGGCGCTACAAAGTATATCACGCGGCCCTCTTCGTTGCCGCGGGCGATGTCGGCGCTGCTGCCGCTGCGGATAACGGTCAGGATCTCGGTGGGTATGCCGTCGGGATATTCGCGCAGCACCAGACGGTATTTCTGGTTGTCCTTGCGCTTTGCCTCTAAAGTGCGGGCGTTCTTGACATTGACGTTGGCGCCGTCGTCAAAGGCGACGATGGCGGCAGAAGAGAAGCCCTTCTTCTTGACGGTGGTCAGTGCTTTGTTGGCCTCTGCCCAGGTGTAGAACATACCCACGCGGTATACATATTTGCCGCCGAGCTTCTTCTCGAAGGCGGGGCTGAGCCCTTTAAGCTTGGTCACGTCCATCCGGTTGGCGTTGGAGGCCACCTGGATCTGGTATACCAGCCCCTCCGGCAGCGAATAGTCGGTGATGAGCACTGATTCGTCCAGCACCTTGAAATTCATGTCAACCTTGGCCTCCGGAGTGGCAAAGTCAAAATCGGGCGCCAGGCCCATGGTGCGCTGGATGAAGGTATACTGGGGCGCGCTGACCGGAGTCGAAGAGGCCATCAGGGTCTCTTCCAGCAGCGACTGCTCGAATTCTTCCGGATTGATTTCCTCTCCGCGGACCAGGAAGTCCATTTCCACTGCCTGGATTTCACTGGAGAGGTCGGCCAGACTGCCCTGCAGATTGAATATTGTGCCCTCCGTCTCGCGGATGGCGCGGGAAAGGGCCGCCTTGTCGTCTTCATCCCCCTCTGCATAGGCGGCGCGGCTGGCTGCTATGGCGCTCTGCAGGACCTTGATGGAATCCTTTACTGCAGAATAGCGGCCGACCAGGGTGTAGTAGCGCATGAAAGTATCGTCACTGTACATCGTATGCGAGAACAGGCTCTCGTCTATATCCAGGTTGAGGTTGGGGCGCGGACGCAGCGCTGCGATGCGGCGGGCGTCTTCTACCGATTCGATGGCGGTCTTTACCGGAGTCGGGTCGTATTTTAACAAATATATCACGATACTGTCGGCAGAGCAGGCGCGGTTGCTGGCAAACAGGGAGAAGTTGCCGTCCGGCGTGTTGCAGAACAGCAGGTCGTCGTAGGGCGAAGAGTACGGGAAGCCGAGATTTTCGGCGGTGCCCCATTCCTGGCGGGCTTCGTCCCATTCGCTCACGAAAATGTCATAGCCGCCCATGCCGTAAAGGCCCTTGGAAGAGAAGTACATCCTCTTCCCGTCCTCACTGATTACCGGATATAGCTCGTCGTCGGCCGAGTTTACGCCGCTGCCCATATCGGTCAGCGGGCTCCATTTGCCGTCTTCTGTGCGGGTGGACCAGCTAAGGTCATACGTGCCCCATGTGCTTCTGGTGGGGATCACGACCGCGTTCATATCATCAGTGTAGAGGAAGGCTTCCCCGTCGGGCCCCCTTTTCCACGATTTGTCGGGGAAATGGCTGTAATAGAGGAAGAAACGGTTGCGGGGCACGGTGATGCTTTGCAGCACGGTGGGCCTGGA
>JAFZBQ010000040.1 GCA_017561665.1 Bacteroidales bacterium
ATTGGAGTAGCCGCCCATAGACGGAGGTATCGTGTTGTACATAATGTTGTGCTCGCGGTTCACCGGAGTGTACTGGTTGGCGAAGAGAATCTCGCTGCAGTACTCGTTGGTGATTTCGAACAGACCTGCGTAAGAGGGGAACAGCTGTGCACCGCTTCCACTCATAATTTCGGCAGTAATGTCACGTACCTTGTCCCATTTGCCGTCAAACAGATAGAGCTTGGCCAGGATGGCCTTGGCAGCCCACTTGGTCATACGTCCGCGCTCTGCTCCGGAATAGGATGAGGGCAGCGCGTCAGCAGTGAAGACTGCTTCAAGATCTTTCTCGATGCGGACAGCAGTCTGTTCTGCAGTTTCGCGTTTGGCCACGCGGGATTCAGCGATGGAGATGGGTGTATCAAAGTACGGAACACCTCCGAAGTGGATATAAAGCTCATAGTAGTGATATGCACGGAGAGCCTGGGCCTCGGAAATGTAACGGGCCTTGATTTCTTCTGAAAGATCCGGCACTTCGTCGATGTGCTTAAGAAGCTCGTTACACTGACGGATACCTGCAAAGTGATGATTCCAGACGTCGTATACGTAACCTTCGCTGGTGTCATACTTACCGTTACCGATGGCCTGGTTCTGACCGCCCTTGACATAGGCGTTGTCGGTCATACCGTCACCATAGACAACCTCGTACATATCGGGAAGAGATGTATAGCAGGAGTTAAGAGCGCTCAGTGCGGCATTGGGATCCTCACCCCAGAAGGTAAGGTCGGTCTCGCTGTTATAGGGAGCCGTATCCAGAGGAACGCAAGCGCAAAAGAGGAGAGCGAAAATGCTAAGGGAAATAATTATCTTTTTCATAACTGCCAACTCCTTTAGAATTTAACATTAAGACCTACAGACCATACGCGGGCCACGGGATATGCGCGACCGCTGCCGTCTGCGTTGTATTCAGGATCCCATCCTCCCTTCATCTTGGAGAATGTAAGAGCGTTTTCCACGCTCAGGTATGCGCGCAGATTCTGCACGCGTATTGACTTGAGCCACTCGCCTCTGAAATCGTAGCCCATCTGCACGTTCTTGACGCGCAGGTAAGAAGCATCCTGAATCCAGAAGTCGCTCTTTGTGGCGTTATTGGTAGATTCGCTGCCCATAGTCAGGCGCGGATAGGTCGCGTCGGTATTGACGGGAGTCCAGCGGTCGATATGGAAGTCGAGGACAGGGCCTTCGTTGTTGTTGTGGAAAGCCTCCACCGCCTCACCGCGCATCCATCGGCTTCTCATACCCACACCCTGAAGGAATGCAGAGAAGAAGAAGCCCTTGTACTGCAGGCCGTAGTTGAAGCCGAAGGTATATCGGGGAAAGTCATTACCCACTACAAAGCGGTCGTCGGCGTCGATAACGCCATCGGTATTGCCTTCAGCATCGGGCTTGTCGATATACTTTATATCGCCTGCGCGAGGCACCACGCCCTCCAGGTGGGGAGCGGCGGCAGCCTCTGCATCGCTCTGGAAGAATCCGTCGCTGCGCAGCGCATAGTATGAATAAAGAGGATAACCTTCCTTGATAACGGTTACCACGTCGTAACCGTAGTAAAGGGTCTCTCCGTGTGTGTCAACCACGTTGTTCCAGCTGTCGGAAACATTGGCAGAGATGTTATGATGAACGGCACCGGTTTTGAAATGATAGTTGGCAGCCAGTTCCCAGCCGTAGCTGTCAACGACTGCAGCATTAGAATCAGGCGCTCCGTTTCCGAACATGCCGGGCACGGGCAGTTTAACGAGAATGTCGCGGGTACGGTTAGAGAAAACATCAAACGAAATGTTCAGGTCGTTCTTCAGCAGGCCCATATCAAAGCCGAGGTCGGCCATACGGGTGGTCTCCCACTTGATGCCGGGGTCAACTGAGCTGAACCACGCGGTCGGTGCCAGTTCGTTGCCAAAGTTGATGCCCTGGGTTACCGAAACGGTCTGCATATAGCGGTAAGCGCCGATGCGGTTGTTACCAACCAGACCCCAGCTGCCGCGCAGCTTGAACGAAGGGATCACGGGACGGATGGGATCCCACCAGTCTTCCTGTGACATACGCCATCCAAGAGAGAATGAGGGGAATATACCGGAACGGTTGCCCTTTGCAAAGTAAGACGAGTAGTCGTTACGGATATTGAACTCAGCCAGATATTTCTCCGCATAGTTGTAAGTCAGACGGGCAAATGCTGAATACAGCGACCAGTCTCCACCACCGCCGTCGGGGGCGTCATTGGAGACTTTGTCACCTGACTGACTGCCAACAAACACATCGTATTTGGAGTCATCGGTAATACGCTGGGTAGAGAAATTCTTCCAACTCTCACCCTCGTATGCATAACCGAGCAGCGCACCCACGGTGTGAAGACCAAAGGTCTTGTCGTAGTTGAGAGTAACCGTAGTAGTGAGTTTGGTGGACTTGTAGAACGATTCGGAAATGTGGTTTTCCTTGTCGCCGGATGCGCCGGCCAAAGAAGCCATGCGGTTTTCGTGAGTCGTATTGTTCAGAGTACGGCCGCCAATCGTAGATTTCAGATAGAGGCCGTCGGCCAGACGCAGGGAGGCATCGATTGTGCCGCTGATATCGTCGTTCACGCTCTGGCGGTAGCCTCCCTTCTCCAGACGCTCCAGAGAGTTGGAGTTGGATCCGGAAGGATATGTGTAAGTGCCGTCTTCGTTCTTGATCTCATAGATAGCGGGCATACGGTTGCACTGCTCAATGATCCACTCTGTCCAGTAAGCGTGGTCCTTGATCTTGTTGCGGGTGAACTGAGCGGTTGCGCCCACGGTAAGGCGATCGTTGACCTGATGCTGGATATTGAGACGTCCGTTGTAGCGGTTGTAACCGTAATCGGGACCCTTGAAGAGGCTGTTCTGATCCAGGAATCCGAGGGATGCCATATAGGACAGCGTCTTGGTGCCGCCGGTCACGGAGAGGTTGTGGCTCTGTTGTGAAGCGTACTTCTTATAGAGCTCGTTTATCCACTTGACATTGGTGCCGCCGTTGCGGAAACCTGCAATGTCCTCTGCGGTGAACTTGGTGCTGCGGCCGGAGTTTACGGCAGCCTCATTGTAGAGTTCAGCATAGACCCAGGAATCAACAACTGTCGGCAGTGCGGTGGGCTCCTGCAGTCCGTAGCTCATATCGTAGTTGACAGAAACCTGACCAGCCGCACCTTTCTTGGTGGTAACCAGAACTACGCCGTTGGAAGCGCGGCTACCGTAGATAGCGGTGGAAGAAGCATCCTTGAGAATTGAAATCTGGTCGATATCAGCAGGATTGAGGTTCGCCAGCGAGCCCTCGATGCCGTCGATGATAACCAGAGGGTCGTTGTTGTTCATCGTGTTGTAGCCACGGATGTTGAGGGTGGGTGAACCGCCGGGGGTGGATGCACCCTGCTGGATCACGAGACCCGGGGTGGTACCCTGGAGACCTTCCAGAACATTGGCGATGGGCTTACCCTCCAGTTCCTCGGTGGAAACCGAAGCCACGGCGCCGGTCAGGTTGACCTTTTTCTGAACGCCGTAACCCACTACCACTGCATCGTCGAGCAGTGTAGTAGCCTCTTCCAACGTAACATTGACAGTCGAGCTGCTGCCTACTACGACCTCGCGGGTCTCATAGCCAATGGCAGAAATGACCAGCACCTGACCGGGATCCGCCGCGATGACGTAGGCGCCGTTGACGTCGGTTGCAGCACCGACGCTGGTACCCTTGACCACTACGGAAGCGCCGATCACAGGCTCTCCGTTGGAAACAACAGTTCCGGAAATCCGGTTGGTTGCATTCTGCGCAACTGTCTGCAGCGATAGTGCAGCGCCGAGCAACAATGCAAGAGCAATTGATAATGCTTTTTTCATGTTGTTTGATTGGTTGTTAATAATTGATTGGTATTTCTATTTATTGTCGATTTGCATAAGTGCGTAGGCGTATGCTCCAAGCGAAACCGCCTCGCTGGTGCCGATGTGCGACACCGCGATGCCGGTCTTTTTCTCGCTGTGATAGAGCACGGTACGGTCGCTGCCGGGTATTGTAACCGCCACCGCCGTATCTTTCAGGAAAGCCTTCATTCCGTCTTCTGTAGTAAGGTCCACCACATCCATCTGCAGCCATCCTTTGAGACTTTCTGTAACGGCGGGAAGTATATACTTGTATGCTTTTGATATGCCGCCGCCCAGCACCACAAGGCCGTCGACTATATCCAGCACGTGGGCGAGAGCGTCGGCTATGGCCACGCCCATATCCGCAAACGCCTTGCGCGCAGCTGCTCGGTCGCCTTCCCTGATGCCGTCTGCAATCTCCTGTATATCCTTGGGTGTCAAATTCCTGACATCACCGGAGGCTTCGGCATAGACTCTTTTGACGGCCCTGATGCTTACACTCTCCTCAGCGATCTTGTCGGGATAGTGGACGTTGCGCATCAGCCATACGTCGCCGCCGCAGCCGTTGTCGCCCTTGAGCAGCACGTTGTCAATTACCACCCCGGCGCCGAATCCTGTTCCGAGGGTAAGGCCGATAAGGTTTTTGTAGCGGACAGAACTGCCTGAGGCCTCAAGACGGGCGTTCATTTCGGGCAGGATGCCTGCCAGCGCCTCGCCATAGGCGAAGAGATTGCCGTCGTTGTTGATGAATACCGGCAGGTTGAACTGCTCTGCCAAATAGGGTCCGATGGGGACGCCGCCCCTGAAGCAGGGGAAGTTGGGCAGGTCGCCGATGATGCCGGCCTCATAGTCGGCGGGGCCGGGGAAAGCGAAACTGATGGCCACCGGCTCGGTGTCCAACGCCGCCTTAACACGGTTGAATCCTTCCGAAAGAACCTCCAGGCAGCGGGAAACACTGTCGGTGACGGCATCCAGGCGGATGGGTTCCACAACCTGCTTGCAGCCGCGGATAGCGGAGAACACGAAGTTGGTTCCACCCGCATCCAAGGTCATTACTGTTCTGCTGTCGTTTTCGTACATATTAATCAGGCATTAAATCTTATATAGGCGCGAACCACCATACACTCCTTGCCTTCGGAGGCTCCGTAAGGCCGCACGGTGAATTTCTTTACGCATTCAGGAATGATGAAAGTTTCTGCATAATGCACAACGAAAGGCTCGAAGCTGCCGTCGGGACTCTCCACAACCGCCTCTTCGCCTTCAACCAGGTTGAGTACATGCACGCTGTCGCGGGTTTCGAAAGGCACCACTCCGGTAAAGCTGGTGCGACGGGTTTCGATGAATTCGGCAGGATGTAGGCCGGTCTTGATCTCACTCCAGCCCTCCCCTTTTGCTGTCGGCTCGAAATGATCCACGAGATTGGCGTGGACATACTCGGTGTTGCGTTCCCATTGAATTACGTGGCTGCCGTGCTCGACGTTGATCGGACGCGGTTTTCCGTCAAGTCCCATACGACCCCAGTCCCACAATTTGAATGTGAAAAGGTTGGGGGTCGCACTGATTTCCAGTACCATTGCATCGGCGCCGGAGCAGTGCAGCGTTCCGCCGGGAATCAGGAAATGGTCGTGTTTTTTAGCGGGGATGCGGTTTACGTATTTCTCGGCGTCAAAGTGCTTTCCGCTGCGCTGTGCAGCGCGAAGGTCGGCAAGCATCGCCTCTTTGTCGGCACCGGTCTTGAAGCCGAGATAGACGGTCGCGCCTTCCTTTGCATCCATAATATAATAGCTCTCGTCCTGGGTATAGGACATACCGAAAGTCTTGCGGATATAGTCGGCCGTCGGGTGAACCTGAAGGCTCAAATTGCCGCCGCCGATGGTGTCCAGAAAATCGAAGCGGATGGGGAAATCCTTACCGAAACGACCCTCTACCGGCACGCCCAACAACTCGCGGCTGTGGGTCAGCACCAGGTCGTTGGCGGGGAACTCAACCTTAACTCCGTCGACCTCAAGCAACAGGCTGTTTTCTTCCGGAACGCAGTCAAAGCACCATCCATAGTTGGCTACGCTGCGATCCAGGTCGCAGACATCCTTCATCCACTGACCTCCCCACGGCGCCGGGTCAAAGAAAGGCACCACGCGGAAAGGCTTGCGGGCCGTCTTTGCCATACCTTCACGGAAGGTTTCGCCGTTTATCAGTTTTGGAGTGGATTGTTCGTTTGTATCGAGCCACCACTCTACCTTGTCGAACAATGTCTCCTTGTACCGGTCCAGCGCGCGCCAGTCAATGAAATAGCCGCGTTTGTATTGGATTGAGACTGCATCCGTGCGGTTGTCTACACCTATTCCGCGAACCAGGTGGCGGCGGAAGCGCTGTTGGATTTCCCAGCGGGCCATATCGGCATACACCAGACGGTCCTTCTCCTCCGCCACAAGGGAGGCGCCTACCCCGATTATGAGAGTCTTCTTACCTCCTTCCAGTTGGGAACGTGCGGCGGCCAGTTTCTTCTTATCAAAGAAATCCTCTACCGAGATATTGGCTACATAACCGAAAAGGACGTGATCAGTCATAAACTTTTCCGTCATCGCCCTTACCTGCGCATCACTTTTCATCAGATTATTTGTATGAACAATCGCAGAAAAGTAAGGACGTAGCGCCGAAATAATATCATCTTCCAGGACTCCCGTATAGCAATCTACTGCTAGATTGTATTCTAGCCCACTCACAAGTTCTTTTGCAATATCTTTCCAGCCGACTCTG
>JAFZBQ010000041.1 GCA_017561665.1 Bacteroidales bacterium
ACGGCATAATGGTTTGGCAGGACTTTGCAATGGGATGCGGCAACTATTCCCAGCGCGACGGTTTTGCCAAGATGATAGAAGAGGAGACCATCAGCGTGGTACGCAAGCTCCGCAGCCACCCGTCTCTGGTGCTCTGGAGCGGCAATAACGAGGACGACCAGAGTATGGTGTGGGGCCGTCTGCACAATTTCAAGTTGGACCCCAACCGGGACCGCGTCTCCCGCGAAACCATTGCCCGCGTGGTCTATGAAATGGACCCGTCGCGGCCATATTTGCCCTCTTCGCCCTATTACAGTCCGCGCATAGTGGAGCAGGGTAATGGTGATGAATTCCTCCCGGAGAACCATCTATGGGGCCCCCGCGGCTATTACAAGGCAGATTATTATGTGAAGAATCCCAGCCAGTTCATTAGTGAGATTGGCTATCACGGCTGCCCCAATATGGCCACTCTTAAAAAGATGTTTACTCCCGAATGCGTTAACCCCTGGCTAAACGGAGAACTCGGGATGTGGAACGACGAGTGGCAGACAAAGGCCAACCGGATCTACGACGAAAAATTCCAGGGTGGCCGCAACGACCTGATGACAAACCAGGTCAAGACCATTTTCGGGGAAATCCCCGCCAAACTTGAAGACTTTATCTTCGCCTCCCAGAGCGTTCAGGCAGAGGCGATGAAATACTTTGTAGAACGCTGGCGCGGCGGCCGGCCGTACCGCACCGGCATCATCTGGTGGAACATTCGCGACGGGTGGCCGCTCCTTTCCGATGCCGTAAGCGATTATTACGGCGGCAAGAAACGCGCCTTCTACTATCTGCAGAATGTCCATTACGACGTCTGCTGTATGATTACAGACGATGGCCCGAACAGCAAATGCTACTACCTGAGGGTCGACAATCAGACTTTGAAAGGTGCCGCAGGTGAGGTTGAGGTAACGGATGTGGAGAGCGGCAAAACTGTTTATAAGGGCAAGTTCAGCGTGGATGCCAATGCTACCGCCCTTGTCAAGAAGATTCCCGCCCGAAAAGGGCAGGGAATGCTGCTTGTGAAATATACTGTGGATGGCAAACAGTTCGCCAACCACTATCTCTACGGCGAACCGCCGTACAAATTGGATGACTATAAGAATTGGATAGATAAAACAGGAATATATGAAACCAGGTAGGTTCCTTTCCGGCTGTCTGTTGGCAGTCGCAATTACATTTTTGCCCGGTTGCCGGCACGATGCTGTCAAAGTTGTGACAGTCGGCGATGCCACGCCAGTTACTGTCGAAACAATCGGCGCCGAGTTTGATCCCCACTTCTATTCCCAGAATGTGGTGGGCCGTCCGCAGTCCGGCATCAAGGCAGAGGATTTCAAGATAATTGACGACCGTGTGACCCGTATGGGGCTGCAGAAGTTCCGTGTGATGGTTCAACCCCAGTGGTATGAGCCGTACAACGACAACGACGACCCGTTCGACACCGATATGTCGGCATTCAAATGGAACACCGTGGAGATGCAGTCGCTCTGTCAGGTGCTGGATCTGGCCCAGAAAAACAATATGAGCGTATGCTTGGCAATCTGGGGTTGCACCCGCAGCGTGAAGATGATAGAGGAAGAATATGCCGATGTCACCACCTGCTTTATGGCGGACACCGATGCCAATAAAAACTGGATGTGCCCGCCAAAGGATAACGATGAATTTGGTGAGAATTTCGCTGCTTTGGTTAAATATCTTATCGAGGAGAAGGGCTATACCTGCGTAAATGAAATTACTCCTTTCAACGAACCGGGCGGTGACATTATCGCGCCAGAGGGCTATATGGAAGTTTGCCGTGCGCTGGACAATCATTTCCGCCGTCTGGGAGTCCGCGACAAGGTCCGTTTCAATCTTGCCGACAATATTGACACCCATCAGTATTATCTGAAAGCCTGTGCAAAGCAGTTGAAGGGCATTGCCGACATATTCAACAGCCACACATATATCTTTGGTTATTCAACTCCTAACCGGAAGATTAAGAAGTGGGAGAGAAACAATGTCGCAATCTCTCAGAAAGCCGGCCTCAAACACATCGTCGGCGAGTTCGGCAGCAACCAGTGCGTGGGCGCTTCCCGCCAAAGGGACATTGACGAATACGAGCGGGGTGTGCTCATCACCCGCCTGGCACTCAATTTCTTCAATTCTGGGGCGTGTGCCATCAGCTATTGGAGTTTGATAGACCAGTATTATCATTTCCAGGGCGAGTATCAGCAGATGCAGCAGTTGGGCCTGTGGCGTTCCGTGAAGCAGGATTATGCCACTGACACCACTTACACCCGCATCAAATGCGATTATGAGTGTCGTCCTCAATATTACGCTTATTCACTTCTTTCCAGCCGTGTAAGGCCAGGCGCCGAGATTCATCCTATTGAAACCGGTCGCGAATTCGCCGCCGCAACCGCCTTTAAGAATGTCGACGGCAAGTGGGTGTATGTAATAGCCAATCAGGATAAGAGAGAACTCTCTTTGAAGATAGAAAATGACGTGCAGGGCGAGTTCGGGCTGATTCGCTATGAAGAGGGCAAACTGCCCGAAGACGGCTCTTTGCTTGAGCCGGAAGAGTGCGCCACCGCTATTGAAGGAGCGCTTGAAGTTACAATTGTTGCTAAATCGGTACTGTTATGCATTCAAAAGTAGACAATATGAAAAAGATGTTCTTGTGTCTGTGGGCAATAATCGCCCTATTGTGTGGTTGTGAAAGGGAAGACGGGCCGGGAGAGAAGCCGGATAACATATACGGCAACTCTATTTACGTGGACGCGACTCAGCTGGGGACAATTCTTCCCAACATAGTGGACAACGTCAACGTTTGGGAGATGGGAAAACTGTATTATAATCCCAAGATAAACCCAGAGGCCAATGTCTTTGAATTTGTGCGCTATGTACAGTTTATGCAGTGCACTGGCGGCAGCTCGGAGCGCGATCTTTTCCGATCTCCAAACAACCGCGACGTGCTGGATGACTATTATTTCGACCGGCTTATAACCAACTGCCGCGGAGTGCTGGCTATGGGTGCAAAGCCACACCTGAAACTGGGCAGCGTCCCTCTCAAACTCACCACAGATCCGTATCTTGGTGGTTTCGGAACCAATATTTATCCGCCTGACGATTACAATCAGTATTACGATTACATAAGAGCCGTGATTACGGCACTGGTGAATGAGTTCGGCCTGGACGAGGTGCGCACCTGGCGATTCGGCTGCATGACAGAATATGAGAACTTTGACTGGTTCAAGGCCAAGAGCGGGCTGGGGGAGGATAGTTTTGTGGCCTACTGCAAATTGTACGACTGGACTGTGGAGGCCTTGATTTCCGTGTTAGGTCCGGATGTATTCGTGGGTGCCCATTCCATGACAGTTTCAGAAGGCGGTTGGGACGAACGTCGTTTCATAGAACACTGTGCCAAGGGGACTAATTATGCCAACGGCAGGGTGGGGACCCGCATCAAGTTCCTTTCGGCTTCTTATTATGACAACTGTCCCGGATCGTTCAACGCCAGCCACGATCTGCCCGGTACTATCGCGGTGCTCAAGGATGCGGCTGCGGCCAACGGCCTTAACGATTTGATCTTTGGCGTTGATGAGGGACGAATACTGGCGGGATTGAGATCAGGCAGGACTTCGCGCGATTTGTACAACCGTACTACCGGCTACACGTGGCAGGCGGCCTACGATGCCCGCATATTCAAACAGGCGATTGACTGCGGTATGGATTATTTCTCGACGTGGAATTTTCTTACCGGCGGTAATATCTTTGGCTATCCTATTATCAGTTATCACGTTGCGCACCAGATTTCCAAGTTCGAAAACTGCAATCGTGTCCCGGCGGATATGCATTTCTCCGCCCTGGACGACACAGAGGTTGATTGTCTGGCCGCAACCGACGGCAGTGTGGTGCGTACAATGGTGTATAATTTCAAGAATACTCTTAATTACAAACGCAGGATCAGCTACGGGATGCAGATAAAGTTACCGTTCGATGCTAAACAAGTAGAAATAACCCGCTACACAGTGGGTGATGATTGTAACTTTTTTGATGATTGGTTGGCGGACTGGGAGGAGTTGGGCATTTCAGAGTCCGACTTCTCCTGGAGTCCGGATGACCCGTTGTTGGATATGACAGTCACTCTGAGTTCAGCATCTGCCATCAACAAGTATAAAACCAAGAAGGACAAGTATATAGAATGCTCGCGCCTGACGCCCGTGGTGGAGACCGCTGAGGTCAAGGCCGGTACTGTTACCCTGAATGAAACCATCGAGGCCAGTAACGTCTTGTTCTTGGAAATAAGACCGTTATGAAAAAACTAACCGCTTGCCTGGCAGCACTGCTGCTGTCGTTTGCATTGGAGGCCGGGGAGGTGGTGAGCCTTTCCGGCGTATGGAAGTTGAACTGTGCAAAGGATGGCGTTCCGTCCGATTTGCCGGTTCAGGTGCCGGGAGACGTCCATTCTGCGCTGCTGCAGGCGGGGCTGATAGAAGATCCGTACTATGCCTTCAACGAGTTGGAAAACCTATGGGTTGGGCGTTGTGACTGGGTTATCAGCCGTACTTTTACTGTCGATGAATCGTTCCTGCGCCACGCCGCCATTTATCTGCGGGCAGAGGATGTGGATACCTTCTGCGACATAACGGTCAATGGTCATAAGGTGGGCAGTACCACAAACCGCTTCCGTCGCTGGGAGTGGGATGTGAAGCCTTACTTGAAAGCCGGAGAAAATGTGATAGAGGGCTATTTTTACAGTGCCTGGAACGAGTGCGAGAAGGTGGCTGCCGGCTACGGATATCCGATGCCGATTTCAGAGGTCGGGTTGGTGCCCGACATCAATACCATCCGCAAACCCGCCTGCCACGGCGGCTGGGACTGGGGGCCGTGCCAGATGGTGACCGGTTTTGCCGGGCCGCTGCAGCTGATTGGTGCCGATGCCGCCCGTATCGACTATGTATATTGCGATCAGGATTTCTCCCGGAAGGGACGTGTCGGCGTAAAAGTCAATGTTGAGGTTACATCTCCCGCCGGAGGTGCAGCTACGCTTGATATCCGTTTTGCCGGGCAGAAAAAGAGCCGTAAGGTGCGTTTGGCGGCCGGCCATAATA
>JAFZBQ010000042.1 GCA_017561665.1 Bacteroidales bacterium
GATAGGCCGCTACAGCGTCTATATCATAGACGAGGTCCATATGCTATCTCAGGCCGCATTCAACGCCTTCCTCAAGACGTTGGAAGAACCGCCGGAGTACGCCATCTTCATTCTTGCCACCACTGAGAAGCACAAGATTCTCCCCACGATCCTGTCCCGCTGCCAGACATACGACTTCAACCGCATCAGGGTAGAGGACATCGTACGCAACCTCAAGGACATCGCCGCGCAGGAGAATGTCAGCATCAGCGACGACGCCCTGCACATCATTGCCCAGAAGGCCGACGGTGCAATGCGCGACAGCCTCACGCTGTTTGACCAAACGGTGGCTTTCTGCGGCGGCGACATCACCTACGAGAAGGTGATCGGCATATTGAATGTGCTGGACTATGAATACTATTTCCGCCTGACCGACCTGCTGCTGGCGGGTGATTTTGCCGCGGCACTGGTCCTCTTTGACGAGATCCTTTCCAAGGGCTTCGACGCCCTGCACTTCATATCGGGCCTGAGTTCCCACCTTCGCGATTTGATCGTATGCCGGATGAGTTCTTCCCGCAGCCTGCTGGAGATGGCACCCACCATCGCCGCCAAATACGACGAATACGGCAGCAAGTGCTCCATGGACTTCCTCTACAAGGCGCTGGAGATATCCACTGCCGCAGAGACCGCATACAAGGCCTCCGGAAATCCGCGCCTGCTGATTGAGTTCGCGCTGATAAAGATGTCCCGCATAATGGTGACGCCTGCGGCACAGCCGGCTCCGGCCGTGGCTGCACCATCAGTGATGCCTGCCGCGCCGCAGCCCAAGCCACAGGCACGTCCGTCCACCGGCGCATCCATCAGGTCGCTGCTCTCCAAAGTGGGGTCGGCTGAATCTGCGCCCGCAGAAAAGGCAGAAGAAACGCCTGTAAAAGTTCCGGAGACCATTACGGAAGACCTGTTCAAGGCTGGCTGGCAGAAGTTCCTTGAAATGATAGGCACTCCCAATTTGAGGGCAGCCCTTTCTGCCAATACTCCAATCTATTCTGCAGAAAACAACACCGTGACGCAGTTTGTGGCAAGCGAGTTGCAGAAGAACTGGATCATGGAAAAGCGGCTGCTGCAGCTCCAGGCCGACCTGCAGCGGGCTCTGGGCGTGAAGGGCGTCCGCCTTGCAATTGAGGTTCAGCCCCAGGCGGCAGAACCGGAAGAGGAAAAACCCTATATGCCCACCGAGATGGCCAAGGCAATGATGAAGGATTCGCAGCAGGTGAGCGACTTTGCCCGCGAATTCGAACTTGAAGTATCGTAAACACTCCTGAAAATGAAACTATACACCGTCAATCTTGTCAAGAAGTATGGAAAGAGAACCGTCGTAAAGGGCGCTTCGATAGAGGTCGAACAGGGCGAAATCGTGGGCCTTCTGGGGCCTAACGGCGCCGGCAAGACCACCAGCTTCTATATGATGACAGGTCTTGTGAAACCCAATGCCGGCCAGATTTTCCTGGGCGACGAGGAAATCACCAAACTGCCGATGTTCCGGCGTGCCCAGAAGGGCCTGGGCTATCTGGCTCAGGAGGCATCGGTGTTCCGCCGTATGAGCGTGGACGATAACATCCTGTCGGTGATGGAGATGAACCATATCCCCAAGGAGAAGCGCTACGAGCGGCTGGAAGAGCTCATCCGCGAGTTCGGTCTGGGCAAGGTGCGCAAGAGTCTGGGTATCCAGCTCTCCGGTGGTGAACGACGCCGCTGCGAAATCGCCCGCGCCCTGGCCACCAATCCCAAGTTCATCCTGCTGGACGAACCGTTCGCCGGTGTCGACCCCATCGCTGTGGAAGATATCCAGCACATCATCGCCCATCTTAAGACCCGCAATATCGGCATCGTGATCACCGACCACAACGTGCACGAGACGCTGGCTATCACCGACCGCGCCTATCTGCTATATGACGGTGAGATTCTGGAGAGCGGCACTCCGGAGCAGTTGGCCGCCAATCCCGATGTACGCCGCAAGTATCTTGGCCAGAACTTCGAATTACGTAAGGCGGTTCTTCACAAGCGGCCTGGTGAGGAATTGTAAGCCCTTCGCGGCTACGAAAAAACCTTCGCTCCGGGCCAGGGAGAACATAGAACCCCTGTTCCCTATGCGAAGGTTTTTTCTACGACTGTGCGAAGGGCTCTGTTAGTTACTCTCTTTAGAGATTTCGCATCCTCTGCAACTGGTGCAGCCAAGATCTGCGCAGTTGGGGTTCTTCTTATTGTGCTTCTTGCCCCAGAGGCGGAGCTCCTCTTCCTTGGCGCATACGATGCCGCGCTTGCGAAGCTCCTTGCTGTGGGCGATTTCGCCGTCGGGAAACTTGCCGTCCTTGCGGAAAATGATATTGAAGCACAGCCCGAAAACGCACAATGCCAGTACCGCTATCGCAAGGAGGAGAGTCTTCATCGTTTACAGGCATTTGAAAGGCGGAACCAGCGGATGGCTGCCGATGGTGAGCACCGGCGGTATCTGCATCACCTTGAAGCTGGATTTGCGGCGCAGGCCTATCGCACGGCGGGCTGCCTCCTTGTCTTCGAAAGATTCAAGAACCTGATCCTCAGAAAGTTCCTCTTCGTTAAGCATATGCAGAACGCGGTCCAGAACCTCGTATTCCGGCAGCGAATCGCTGTCCTTCTGGCCAGGCTTGAGCTCTGCAGAAGGGGCTTTGGTGAGGATATGCTCAGGGATGCGCTCGCCGTCCCGGTTGAGGTAACGGCACAGTTCGTACACCTGCAGCTTGTAGAGATCGGCAATCACCATAATCGCCCCGGCAAGGTCACCGTAGAGGGTGCCGTAGCCGGTGCTCAGTTCGCTCTTGTTGGAGGTGTTGAGTACCAGAGCGTTGAAGCGGTTGGAGTAGGCCATCAGTATCAGGGCGCGGATGCGGGCCTGCAGATTTTCCTGGGTGGTGTCCCAGCGGCCGTCGGCAAAGAAATGCTCCATCGAGGCCATGGCGCTGTCGTATATCGACCCTATGGGGATGATTTCGCTGCTGATGCCAAGGTTGGCCGCCAATTGCTCGGAATCGCTCACCGAATGGCCGGTGGAGAAGCCGCTGGGCATCATTATGCCGTGGACGTTCTCCGCTCCGAGGGCGTCGGCAGCCAGGGTTGCCACCAGCGCCGAATCCACGCCGCCGGAGAGCCCCAGCACCGCCTTGGTCATCCCCGCGCCGGAAAAATAGCCGCGGATCTTTGAAATCAGTATGTCATAGACCTCCGCGATGGAGATGCCGGGTTCCAGTATCATAGTTTAGAAAATGAATGTGTCGCTGATAGGACGGTTGTTGTATACCTTTGTGATGATGTCGGCAAAGATGTTGGCCACCGAGAGGACTTTGAACTTGGAAATGTCCTCGCCCTCCTTGGGCCGCAGGGGAATGGTGTCGGATACGATGAATTCCTCTATCGCGGAGGCGCTGATGCGCTCGTATGCGTTGCCGCTGAGCACAGGGTGGGTGCAGACGGCGCGTACGCTCAGGGCGCCTTTCTCCTTGAGCATGTCGGCGCACTTGGTGATGGTGCCGGCGGTGTCCACCATATCATCTACAATCACCACGTTGCGGCCTTCCACCTCGCCGATGGCGGTCATAGAGCCCACTACGTTCGGCTTCTCGCGCGATTTGTGGCAGATTATCATAGGCACGCCCAGGATGCGGGAGTAGGCGTTTGCACGCTTTGCGCCGCCCATATCGGGGGATGCGATGGAGAGGTTCTCCAGCTTGAGATCCCTCAGGTAGGGGAGGAATATGGAACTTGCGTATATGTGGTCTACCGGAACGTCGAAGAAGCCCTGTATCTGGTCGGCGTGCAGGTCGCAGGTCATCACGCGGTTGCAGCCGGCGGCCACCAGCAGGTTGGCCACCATCTTGGCTCCGATGCTCACGCGCGGACGGTCCTTGCGGTCCTGGCGGGCCCATCCGAAGTAGGGAATCACAGCTATCACCTTGTGGGCCGATGCCCTGCGGGCTGCATCGATCATAAGCAGCAGCTCGAATATGTTCTCTGTGGGAGGGAATGTGGACTGTACGATGAAGACGGTGGCACCGCGGACGCTTTCGTCAAAAGCGGGCTGGAACTCGCCGTCGGAGAAGGTTGTCACCTTGGAGTTGCCAAGGCCGACGCCAAGGTTGAGGGCGATTTTCTCTGCAAGATACTTGCTGCTGCGACAGGAAAAAATCTTTAGTTTGTGATCGTATTCCATAATTCGGATATGTGTTAATTATTGATTATCAAGATCTTTGAGAATGCTTCCGATATAGTCCAGCACCTGCTCCTTACCCTGGCCCTCCTTGGCGGATGTGACGAAAATCTCCGGCAGCGGCTCCCAGTATTCTCCCAGGGCCTGTTTCATCCGGTCCACCTGTGCGGCAAGGGCATTTGTACCCATCTTGTCGCATTTGGTCAGGATCACGGCGAACGGCACGCCCCGCTCCCCCAGCGAAACCAGGAACTCGCGGTCTATCTTCATCAGGTCGTGCCGGCTGTCGAGCAGCACGAACAGCATCGCCAACTGCCCGCTATGGTCGATGTAGTCGTTTATCATACGGCTGAGATTCTCGCGCCTTTTGAATGACATCTTTGCATAGCCGTAGCCCGGCAGGTCCACAATGTACCAGCTGTCGTTTATGATGAAATGATTGATGCACTGGGTCTTGCCCGGGGTGGAGGAGGTGTGGGCCAGTGACGAATTGCCCGTGAGGGAGTTGATGAGGGACGATTTGCCGACGTTCGAGCGGCCGATAAAGGCGAATTCCCATTTGGCGGGGGTCGTCTTCCCTGCGGCGGACACAGAGCTCGAGACGTATGCAGCCTTAGTGATTTTCATCATTACAAAAGTACAACATTTTTACATACCAATGCGTGTTGCAAATTATTTTTCTTACCTTTATTTGACCTAAAATTCCGATGGAAGAATCGATATATACTCTGCAGCAGCTGCTCTCCCAGGTCAAGGGGGCGCTGGACGCCGCTTTCCCCCTGTCCGTATGGGTAAAGGCAGAGATTCAGTCGATGAGCGTAAACCGCAGCGGCCACTGCTATATCGATCTGATAGAGAAGAATATGCTCACCGGCGCCCTGCTGGCCCAGGCCCGCGCAATAATATGGAGTTCGCGCTACAAAAGCCTGGCGGTGCGGTTCTCTTCCGAGGCCGGCCGCAACCTGGATGAGGGCATCAACATACTGGCGCTGGTCACCGTTAATTATTCGGAGTTGTACGGCCTCTCGCTGGTGATAGAGGATATCGATCCCGCCTTCACCGCCGGCGAGGCGTTCCTGGAGCGGCAGCGCACCATCGCCCGCCTCACAGAAGAGGGGATGATGGACCTCAATGCGCAGTTGGAACTGCCGGAGTTGCCTCGCCGCCTGGCTGTGATTTCTGCCGAGACGGCGGCGGGGTATGGCGACTTTATGGAGCATCTGCACAACAATCCGTACGGTTTCAAATTCACCAGCGAGCTGTTCCCGGCTCCGCTGCAGGGAAACGAGGCGTCCGCTGGCATAATCGCCGCCTTGGGGCTGATAGCCGACCGAAAGGATGATTTCGACGCGGTTCTGATACTCCGCGGCGGCGGATCGGCCACCGACCTGGCCTGCTTCGACAACTATGAGCTCGCTCTGAACATTGCGCAGTTCCCTCTTCCGGTGCTCACCGCCATCGGTCACGAGCGCGATGTGCATATCGCCGATATGGTGGCTTTCGAGCATCTTAAGACGCCCACAGCCCTTGCCGATTTCTTTGTGGATATCTTCGCTACGGAAGATTATCAGGTTCAGACACTTGCCGGGAGGCTTTCGCTGGCAGTCCGTACCAAGGCGGGCGAACAGCGCCAACGGCTGGACCGTCTGGTGTCGCGCGTAAGGGCTGCCTCGGTGGCAGTGGTCGGCGGCCAGCGGCAGAAACTTTCCATGCTGGAATACCGCATCGGGGCACTGAATCCCGCCGCCATACTGGCCAAGGGATTCTCTCTTACACTCAAGGACGGCCGCAGGGTGACCTCGAAAAAGCAGTTGAAGCTCGGCGATATTATTACAACTGTTTTCCCCGACGGGAACGTCAGCAGCGAAATCTTATAGACTATGGCAAAGAAACTTACATACAAAGAGGCTCTGGAAAAGCTGGAGAAACTGGTCTCGGAGATAGAGAATCCAGACCATCCGCTGGATACCATCCAGAAGGAGGTGGCCGAGGCGATGCAATTGGTGGATTACTGCCGCCAGTGCCTGGCCGGTACGGAAAAGGAATTGATGGACATTATCGATAAAAAATAGGCGTATGAATATGCTCTATGACAACGACCCGTGGCTGAATCCCTACAAAGCGGCGGTTGATGCCCGCAAGGAACGCATTCTCGCGGCCCGCAAGGCGGTAGCTGCCGATGCCGGGTCTTTATACAATGCGGCCAACAACCATCTTTATTATGCCCTGCATAAAGAGGAGGGCTGCTGGGTGTTCCGCGAGTGGGCGCCGTCGGCGGTCCGGATGTTCCTGGTAGGCGACTTCAACGGCTGGAAAAAGAACGAGCGGTATGCCCTCAAGAACGTGGGCGGCGGCAACTGGGAGTTGAAGGTCCCGGAAGATGAAATCGCTCCCGGCAGCCTTTACAAATGGTTCGTGGAGTGGCCCGGCGGATATGGCGAGAGGATTCCCGCATACGCTACCCGCTGCATCCAGGACATAGAGACCAAGGTCTATTCGGCACAGGTCTGGGAGCCCGCAAAGCCCTATCACTGGCGCCATAAAAGGCCAGGCAAGATAGCCAATCCGCTGATCTATGAGGCCCATATCGGTATGAGTTCTGAAAAGGAGGAGGTCGCCAGTTTCGATTATTTCAGGGAGAACGTCCTGCCCCGCATCGCCGACCTGGGCTACAACACCATACAGATAATGGCGCTTCAGGAGCATCCGTATTACGGCTCCTTCGGCTATCAGGTCTCCAATTTCTTTGCCCTCTCCAGCCGCTACGGCACTCCGGAGGAGTTCAAGCATCTGGTGGACGAGGCGCACGCCAAGGGCATAGCCGTGATTATGGATATTGTCCATAGCCACGCCGTCAAGAATGAAAACGAGGGGCTCAGCCGCCTGGACGGCTCCCTGACCACATATTTCCACGCCGGAGACCGCGGGATGCATCCCGCCTGGGATTCGCGCTGTTTTGATTACGGCAAGAAGGAAACAATGTATTTCCTGCTATCCAACTGCAAATACTGGATGGAGGAGTATCATCTGGACGGCTTCCGGTTCGACGGAGTCACCAGCATGCTCTATCTGGACCACGGCCTGGGCCGTGATTTCTGCTCCTACGACCAGTATTTCAACGACGGAGTGGACGAGGATGCCGTAACATACCTGGCGCTGGCAAATATGCTGATAAAGGAGATTGATGCCGATTCCATTACCATAGCCGAGGATATGAGCGGAATGGCCGGCCTGGCCGCCCCGATTGAATCCGGAGGCGTCGGCTTCGACTACCGTATGAGTATGGGCGTGCCCGATATGTGGATCAAGATTATCAAGGAGCAGGACGACCACGACTGGAATATGAACACCCTCTGGTGGGAGCTCACCAACAAGCGCGCCGACGAACGCACGGTGAGCTATGCCGAGTGCCACGACCAGGCTCTGGTGGGCGACAAGACCATCATCTTTCGCTTGATAGACAAGGAGATGTACTTCTCTATGGACAAGGCCACCAAGAACCAGATAGTGGATCGCGGCCTGGCGCTGCATAAGATGATACGTCTTGTGACCCTGGCCACCGCCGGCGACGGCTACCTCAATTTTATGGGTAACGAATTCGGCCACCCGGAGTGGATCGACTTCCCCCGCGAGGGGAACGGCTGGTCGTATTCACACGCCCGCAGGCTGTGGAGCATCAGCGACCGTGACGACCTTCACTACAAGGCTCTCAGGCAGTTTGACAAGGATATGATCCACCTCTTTGCCCGCGAGGGGCTGCTGGCCGTAAGGCCTGTGAGCCGCTGCGTGGACAATTACTCCAAGGTACTGGCCTTTACCCGAGGCGACTATCTGTTCGTGTTCAATTTCAATCCGGAACACTCCTTTGCGGATTATGCATTCGAGGCGCCGGAGGGGAGCTGGAAGATTGTGCTGGACAGCGACCAGGCCTGTTACGACGGCTTTTGCCGCAACGATGACAGCCTCACGCACAGTACATTAACCAACAGGCAGGGAAAACAGCTGCTTCAACTGTATCTCCCTGCCCGTACGGTATTGGTGCTTAAGAAACTCCCTTAGAGATTCTTCTGGATTATTTTCTCTATTTCTGCCGGGTCGTAAACGTCCCTGGCCAGGATGTCGCTGTCACGGCCGATGATGAACATCGTGGGAATGGAGTTGAGGTTGTATGTGGCAACTGCCGGGGATGCTATGCCAAGGCCGTCGTTGACGCAGATCCAAGGCAGATTCTGGCTGCGTACGATGTTTGCCCACACCGGCTTCTCGTCTACACAGATCTGGTAGATTTCAAACCCGCGGCTGTGATACTTCTCGTAGATGGGAACCAGCTCCTGGTTGAAGATCTTGTGCTCGTCCTGCGCCGTGCTCCAGAAAGAGAGCAGGATTACCTGACCGTTCAGGTCGCTGATCTTGTGCGGCTCGCCGTTAATGTCGTTCATCTCAATCTCCGGAATACCTACTACGGCCGTCTCGTTTATCATTGCAGACAGATCGTCAAAGTTCTTGCGCTCGTCTATGGTTTTGGTAAGGGCCGCAACATAGGGATTGTCGGCGTATTTGGTTGCCAGGGAATCCCGGATGGTCCTGAATATATATATGTCAGTAGGTTCCTGGAACACGTACAACTGGTCGTTGAACTTCTGGAACATGGCAACTGCCGATGTTATCGAGAAAGGATTCTCTATAACCTGGCGCAGCAGGGCGCGCTTGTGGTCTATGTAGACCCTGCTCAGCTGCGCGTTTTCGTCTTCGGGAGCTTCAGAGAGGATCTTCTCCATTTTTGCGATATTCGCTGCCAGACGGCCGTCCATCTCCTTGAGCAGGCGGCAGTCTTCGCTGCCATCAACCTCATAACGGCCAAGGGTGTCGGCGCTGACGCTGATGCAGTCGCCGTCGGAGGCTACGATGCCTGCCAGTTTGGTGGCGTTATGATAGAAATAGTAGAATACGGGATTCTTGCTGTCGGGAAGGGCAATCCTGTACTTGAGATGGCCGTTCTTGTCGGTGCTGAGGCTGTCTACGAAAGAGAGACGGTTTACATCCAGCTTGTACAACTCAACGTTGGTTGGAACGCCCTCTAAGAGGTTCAGATTGACCTTTGCGGCGGGTTTGTTGCAGGAGACTGCCAGAAGCAGCACGGCTGCAAGTATGAAGTACTTTTTCATAAGTGTCAGGCTTTGAATTCTGCCGCAATGGCGGCAGCGATCTCCTGAAAGCGTTCCGGAGACAGCTGAAGCTTCTCCTTGCGGAAATCCATATCGCTCTCTTTTTGCAGCGGCACCAGGTGGATGTGGGTGTGGGGAACCTCCATTCCCAGCACTGCCACGCCTACGCGTTTGCATGGGATGGCCCTCTTGATTGCTTCGGCCACTTTCTTTGCAAAGGCGGTGAGTCCCTGATAGGTCTCGTCGTCCAGATCAAAGATATAATCGGCCTCCACTTTGCGGGGAATCACCAGGGTGTGCCCCTCCACCATAGGGTTGATATCCAGGAATGCGAAGAAATCCTCGCTCTCCGCCACTTTGTAGGACGGAATCTCGCCTGCGGCGATTCTGGAAAAGATAGTTGCCATAGTTAGATGGATATGTCAATGATTTCGAACTTGATGAGGCCGGAGGGGACTTGTACGTCCACAACCTCGCCCTTCTTGTGACCCAGCAGGGCCTTGGCGATGGGGGTGCCCACCGCGAGTTTGCCCTCGCGGAAATTGGCCTCGCTCTCGCCTACGATGGTATATTCCATCACTGCGCCGTTGGCGGTGTTTTTGATCTTGACCTTGTTGAGCATCTGCACCGTGTCGGTGTCAATCTTGCTCTCGTCAATCACGCGGGCGGTGGCCAGGGTGTCCTGCAGCTTGCTGATCTTGAGCTCCAGCAGGCCCTGAGCCTCGCGGGCTGCGTCATACTCTGCATTCTCGCTCAGGTCTCCCTTGTCGCGGGCTTCTGCAATTGCCTTGGATATGATGGGACGCTGTGCGATGGCCTCTTCCAGCTGAGCCTTGAGGTCGTCGAGTCCCTTTTGTGTCAAATAGTGTATTTCTGCCATAATAAACGATAAAAAATTAAAGAATCCCCTTTACCGGGGGACCCTTTTGGTGTTTTGCAGCACAAATATAGTAATAATTTGGAATTAGGGCTAATATTTTTCGTAGCCGGGTTCCATAACCTCCGAGTAGATGACCATCTCCACGGGATCAAAGTCCAAATCTTTTTCTTTTGCCTGTGCGGCTGCGGCCGGTGCCGGATTGGCTTTGGCGTCTGCAGGCTGCGGTTTGGAAACGGGTTCGGCAGGCTCGCTTTCAAGACTCTCTTCCACCGCCACGGGTTCCGTGGCCGTTTGGGTCTCCTTCAACTGCTGCTGGAAATCATTGATCCGGCGTTCAATCTCCTCTTCCCATCTCTGACGGCGGGTAGTGGTGCCCTGGGAAGGTGCGTTCTGCTGCCGAGCCTTTTTCTTTGCGCTGACAACAACCCCCACCACGACAATGGCCAGCCATACCAGAAATATTATGAGAGATTCCATACAGTTAGTTTTATATGCCGAAATACTCGCGGGCCTGGGCGATGTCGTGACCCAGCTGGGCCTTGAGCATTTCCAACGATGCGAATTTCTGTTCTGAACGCAGTTTGGTGCAATAGTCGTACCGGATGTCCAACCCGTAGATCTCTTCGTCAAAATCCAGGATATGGGTCTCGATCACCAGGGAGCGGTCGTCGCTTATTGTGGGGCGGGTGCCGATGTTGCAAACGCCGTAGTAACTGCCGCCTTCTACATACACCTTTACCGCATAAACTCCCTGCTCAGGAATGACCTTGAGCGGCTCGTAGAGCTGCATATTGGCGGTAGGGTAGTTGATCCTGTGGCCGATGCCGTTGCCGCTTACCACGACTCCGCGCAGGCTGTAGTCGTAGCCCAGCAGTTTGTTGGCCCTCTCGATGCCTCCTGTGGCCACCAGATTGCGTATGTAAGTAGAACTGATGGTGTTGTACTGGTCCGATACGCTGCGTGCCTTGATGGTCTCCAGACCGAGTCCTTTGGCCACTTTTGCGATGTCGGTAGAGAATGCCGGGTTGCCCAGGTGGTGGTCGTAGCCCACAATAAGGGTGTCGGCTCCCAACTCGCCGATGATATAACCTTTAAGGAACTGCTCGCAGCTCATCTTGCTGAAGCTGCGGGTGAAATCCAGCACCCGGATTTCGTCTACTCCGGCGGCTTTCAAAAGCTCCTTCTTCTCTTCGAGGGAGGTGAGCAGGCGGAGTTCGCGCGAATCCTGGCGCAGGACGTTGCGGGGGTGCGGCCAGAAAGTGACCACGACGCTCTTTGCGCCCCGCTCAGCGGCGGTGCTGCAAAGGGTGTCTATCACCTTGCGGTGGCCGGTGTGCACCCCGTCAAAAAAACCGGTTGTTGCGATTACAGCCATCTTACAAGCTCAAAATCTTGTCTGTGAGCCATATCGGGGCTCTTTGCAAACATCCTGGTGGCAAATTGATAGGTACCAACCTTGGCGGGAGTCAGGTTGGTGCGGTAGGTAGCCACGCAATCCTCGAAACTTACCACCTCGAACTGGTGAACCTCGCTGATATGGTCCTTGCCCTTGCTATCCTGCTCTGTGATGAGGCACTCGATGCCGATCTCGTCGGGAGTCAGGCCTGCCAGATAAACCTCCACTTCCCAGTAGTGGTTTTCGCCAAGGGAGTAGCGCACTGCGCTGTCGCCCATATTGTCGTATCTGCGGATCTCGATTTCCGGCCAAGCACGGTACATGCGCTTCTTCCACTGAGCAATCTCGCGTGCCTTGAGGAAGTCCTTCTCTATCATCTTGTTATAACGCTTTGCCTGAGGCAGGTAGTAGCGTTCGATGTAGTCCTCCATCATACGGTTGGTGGTAAAGTCGCACGCAACCTTGGCTATGGTGTTCTTGATATACTTGATCCATTCGGGAGAGAAGTCCTTGTCCCAGTCCTTGTTGTAGAATGTCGGGGCAATCTCGTTCTGGATGATGTTGTATATCATTGCGCTGTCCAGATCGTCCTGGAACTCCTGCTTCTCGTAGGTGCGCTCCAGAGGCAGAGCCCAGCCGGCGCCCTCCTTGTAGCCTTCTACCCACCAGCCGTCCAGCACGGAGAAGTGCATTACGCCGTTCATCACGGCCTTCTCGCCGCTGGTACCGGAGGCTTCCTGACGGCGGGTCGGGTTGTTCATCCAGATATCCACGCCCTGCACGAGCATCTTGGCCAGGGTGATGTCGTAGTTGGGTACGAACACGATCTTGCCGATGAACTGCGGCATCTTGGAAATCTCTACGATGCGCTTGATCAGGTCGCTGCCCGCCTTGTCGGCAGGGTGTGCCTTGCCTGCAAAGAGGAACTGCACCGGACGCTCCGGGTTGTTCACGATCTTGGCCAGGCGGTCCAGATCCTTGAAGAGGAGGAAGGCACGCTTGTAGGTCGCGAAACGGCGGGCGAAACCGATGGTGAGCACGTCGCTGCGCAGGGTCGATTTGATCTTGACGATCTGGCTGGGCGAATAGTGCGCGGTGGACTTGGTGTCGGAGAGAATCCTCTTGACATGGTCGATGAGGCGCTTGCGCAGTACGCTGCGGACGCTCCAGATATCCTTGTCGGCTATCTTGTAGATGCCGTTGAAGCACGATTTGTCGTAGTGGTGTGTGGCGAAAGCCTTGCCGAATACCTTGGCGTGGATGGCCTTCCATTCGGGTGCGGTCCAGGTGGGGTAGTGGACGCCGTTGGTCACATAGCCAACGTTGACCTCTTCCGGCAGATAGCCGGGCCACATGCCCGCCAGAATCTCCTGGCTGACCTTGCCGTGCAGCCAGCTGACGCCGTTGATGCCCTGCGAAATGTTGGCTGCCAGAACGCTCATGGAGAATTTCTCTCCGGCGTCGTCGATGTTGTAGCGGCCCAGGCCCATGAAGGTATGCCAGTCAATCTTCAACCGGGCGGGGAACTGGCCGAAGTATACACGCATCATATCCTCGCTGAAGAAGTCGTGGCCCGCGGGAACGGGGGTATGGGTGGTGAACAGCGAACTGCTGCGCACAACCTCCATGGCCTCTGCGAATGTGAGATGGTCGTTCTCTACATACATCCTCAGGCGCTCTATGCCGATGAATGCGGCGTGGCCCTCGTTGCAGTGATATACCTCGGCGTCGATGCCGAGGGCGGTGAGGGCGCGCATACCGCCCAGACCGAGCAGGATCTCCTGCTTGAGCCGGTTCTCCCAGCTGCCGCCGTAGAGCTGGTGGGTGATGGTGCGGTCTTCCGGCATATTGTCCTCGAAGTCGGTGTCCAGCAGATATAGGTCGGTGCGGCCCACCTCCACTTTCCAGACGCGGATGTTGAGGTTGCGGCCGGGCAGAGCCACGGAAACGGTGACCCATTTGCCGTCCTTGTCAAGCACGGGCTGGGCAGGAGTCTCGCGGAAATTCTGCGGGTCGTAGATGGCTACCTGGTCGCCGTCACCGGAGAGATGCTGGGTGAAATATCCGTATTTGTAGAGAAGACCTACAGCTGTCATGTGGACGCCCATGTCACTGGCCTCCTTGAGGTAGTCGCCGGCCAGGATGCCGAGACCGCCGGAATAGATCTTCAGGGAGGTGTCAAGGCCATACTCCATACAGAAATAGGCGATTCTGGGAGATTTGCGGGCGGCCTTGCCCTTCATATATTCGGTGAAGTTGGCGTAAACCTTCTTCAGACGTGACATGAAGTCCTTGTCCTGCTCCAGAAGCTTGTACTGCTTGAGCGATATCTTGTCCAGGAACAGGATGGGGTTGCCCTTGCACTCGTCCCAGAGAGTGTGGTCGATGGAGCGGAACAGCTCAATAGCATCATCGTTCCAGCACCACCACAGGTTCTTGGAAATCTCTTCCAGAGCCTTGAGTTTTGAAGGAAGGGTGCGGTTTACAAGTATCGAGTTCCAGTTCGGGCGGTTGGCCATCTGTTTGCGGTAGCCCTGTTCACCTTCTTCCTGCAGCAGCGGGTAAGCGCCGAATTTCTCTATAACCTTGCCGATAGCCATATCGTATGCCGATTTATAATAGTCTATATTGTTTTCCCAAAGCGCGAGGCGCGCAATCTCCTTGGCGTTTGCGCAGCATTTCTCATATTCATCACCGGACATCGCACCAAAGCGGGTGATGCATTCGGCCACCTCATCCACAACATCGTCGTAATTGAAGTCGTTGCGCTCTACAATGGTGATGCCTGAGAGCGGTTCGCCGCCCTGATAGTGATCCTTGACCCAGAGGCCGAAGCCGGTGAGGGTGGTGGTCACCGTGGGTACGTAGAATGCCAGGGATTCCAGCGGAGTGTATCCCCAAGGCTCGTAATATGACGGGAACACCGTGAGGTCGGCACCCGTGAGCAGCGAGATGTATGTCTTGCCGAATATGCCGTCGTCGCCCTTAAGATAGCTGGGAACGAAGAATACGTCCACGTTGCTGCTGGCATCGTTGTTCAATCCTACCTCCTTGAGATGCAACCGTACGCAGTCGTAGTCATCCATCAGGTAGTGGGAGACGTTGGTGGTATATCCGTCGGCACGGCCGGAAAGCTTCTCTACCAGATCCTTGTCGGGACCGTTGTTGCCGCTGGGTACCATAATGAAGGCGGCAATCTGTTTGCCGGATTTGTTGCGGGATAGTTTTGCCAGGGCGTCGATGAATACGTTGATGCCCTTGGTCTCGTATTCGTAGCGGCCGCCGATCCAGACGATTTCCGTGCCGGCATCGTCGTAATGCTTGCCCGACATGGCGCCGGCCACTGTCAGCAGGCTCTTGCGGGCCTCGGTGCGCATCTTGCCCAGCGTCTTGCGGTCGGGAGTGAAGCTCTCGGCGATACCGTTCGGAGTTACGATGTCGGGGGTGCGGCCCAGCAGTATCTTGCACTCGTTTGCAGTCAAATCGCTGACGGTAGTGAAGATGTCGGCATTATGGGCGGCGGCCTTCTCCACGGAGTGGCGGTCCATAACGCCGTATTCCCTTGCCAGGGTGTCTCCGTTCATCGTGGGTAGTTCCTTGTAGAAGGGGATGTGCTTGCAGGCCATGCAGCGGCCGACAACCGTGGCGTGGGTGGTGAAGACGGTGCCGATGGGCATCCCGGTATCCTTGAGATACAAAATGCCGGCACCCGCCATCCATTCGTGGAACTGGGCCACGATCTTGCTGGAAGATCGGATATAGTATCTGGAGAAACTTTCGATGACCTTTCCGGAAGCGTATCCGAACAGGAAGGCCTCTATGTACTCCCAGTTGCCATTGAGCGAGTCAACGCCATATTTCTCCCAATACCTGGCGAATATCTGGTCTTTGCTGGCGATGAAGGTCTTGAAATCGACCAGGATCGCTACGGGTTTGCCGGGGATGTTCCAGCGGCCGACGCGTACGCGGAGACCTTCGTGGGCGGCAAGCTCGCGCCAGGATTTGAAGAGTTCGTTGTCTACTATGAATTCGGGGTTCTGACGGGTGTGCATCCAAACGTCAGGACCGATATGTATATGCTTGTCTTCTAGTTCTTTGCTAAGATTTAAAGCTTTTGTGGCAAGTACTGTATGGATGCCGCCTACCTTATTGCAAACTTCCCAGCTTACCTCGAACAGATAGTCCGGCATCTTGAGATTATTTTTCATCTGTATCTAAATGGTTATTTTTTCTTAATGTGGTTGTCGACCCTGATCTCGAAATCGCTGAGGACATTCATGTAGTTGATGAAGGCCTCGTAGGGAGTGTCGTAGGGGTTGAAATAGCTGTGGACGGCGCCGTCGGAGAAGAACTTGGTGCACATGTAGTACAGGTGGTCGCTCTCCTGAAGGCGGCGGTAGGTCTGCATCAGATTCTTGTCGCCGCTCTTGCGGACCTTGGCCTCCAGTGCGTTGACCTTGCCAAACGCCTCGTTCTGCAGCTCGTTACCCAGCCAGGCCGATGTGTCGCGCTCTTCGTCTGCCCACGAAATGGGGAAGGGGACGTTGAGCTCGGCTACCGGAGCGTGGCGCTTAGTGGCTTCGCTGGCGGTGCAGAAACCGATGTTCTTGTATTTTGCTATCTCTGCGGGAAGGGCCTTGAAGAACTCGAAGATGCCGCTGTCGGCCTTCTGATGCTCTCCGAAGGTCTCGTAGTCCATAAACAAGTTCACGATATCGTCGTTTTCGAGCGCCTCGGCAATCCATCCGGCATACTTGTCGGCAGTCAGGGGCCACTCGCCCCACGCGCGGTTAGAGAAGCGGAAGGCGATGTCGTCTGAAAGGGACGAATTCTTGAGCAGCAGGTGCAGTTTGTCGTTCAGGGGATTGGAATAGACAAATCCGGGACTCTTCCATCCAAGGACGTGCTTTGCGCCCTCGGTGAGCATGGTCTTGTAGCCCATTGCGGCCACCATTTCGCCGATATGGTCGGAATAGATGAGCTCGGTGTTGCGGAAAGCCTTGGGCTTTACGCCGAACTCGGCCTCGATGGCGGCGGCGTGAAGTTTGACCTGATCCTTGAACTCTGCCGGCGATACCAAAGATGCCAGGGAGTGGGAATAGGTTTCCGCCAGGAACTCGACGCAACCGGTGGCTGCGAGTGCCTTGAAGCTCTCCATAACCTCCGGAGCGTACCTCTTGAACTGCTCTATCGCAGTGCCGGAGATAGAGAAGGTCACCTTGAACTTCTTGCCGTTCTCCTTGATGAGGTCGGCGATGACGCGGTTCATGGGGAGATAGCACCTGGAAGCGATGCGGCGCACGATGGCGCTGTTTTCAAAGTCGTCGAAGTAGTGGTCGTCGGCGCCGATGTCAAAAAACCTGTAAAGTCTCAGTCTGTCGGGCTGATGTACCTGGAAGTACAGACAAATGCTTTTTGTTGCCATATCTATTATTTTTTAATTATTCGATTTGATTGCGTCGGCATATACGGCCTTCATCTTGGCGGCCGCATTGTTCCATTTGAGGGTGCTGACCTCTTCGTAACCCTTTTCGCTGGCCACCTTGGCGATGGCGGGATAGGTCACGAGGGCGTAGATGGAATCTGCCAGGGCATCGATGTCCCAGAAGTCGACCTTGATGGCGTGCCTGAGGACCTCGGCTACACCCGACTGCTTGGAGATGATGGAGGGAACGTTGCATATCATCGCCTCCAGGGGAGAGATGCCGAACGGTTCGGATACCGAAGGCATCACATATACGTCGGAATAGGCGAACATCCGCTGCACGTCGGCTCCGCGCAGGAAGCCGGTGAAGTGGAACTTGTCTGCCATTCCCAGCTGAGCCACGCGGCGCACGCTGCGGTTGAGCAGGTCGCCGCTGCCGGCCATCACGAAACGGACGTTGTCGCAGCGGTCCAGCACCTTGCGGGCGGCCTCGATAAAGTATTCGGGGCCCTTCTGAAGAGTCACGCGGCCCAGGAAGGTCACGATCTTCTCCTTGACGGTGCGGTTCACCTTAATGTCGCTGTGGCCTGAGAAATCCACTGCGTTGTGTACCGTAACGACCTTGGAGGGGTCGATGCCGTAGCGGTTGACCACGATGTTGCGGGTCCAGTCGCTCACGGTGATTACCCTGTCGGCGGCGCGCATTCCCTTCTGTTCGATGTCGTAGACCACGGTGTTGTAGTTCTCGCCGTCACGGTCGAATTCCGTGGCGTGAACGTGTACCACCAGCGGCTTGCCGCTGACCTTCTTGGCGGCGATGCCGGCCAGATATGTCAGCCAGTCGTGAGCGTGGATCACGTCAAAGTCATGCTCTGCCGCAATCGCGCCGCCGACCATGGCGTAGCGGGCCACCTCCTCGTAAAGGTTGGCGCCGTACTTGCCGGAGAATTTGTATTTGCTGCGGAAGTGGGTGGTGAACTCCATCGTTTGGAAGTGCCGCTCCTCTTCGCTGAGCAGGGAATAATCTTCCGGAGAAATATAGGGCATCAGGTTGCTGCCTACACGCAGGAATTCAACCTTGCTCAGATAATCGTCGATATTGGTAAAGGTGTCATACACCGCCACGTCGCTGGCATTGATGATGCTGGCGGCGCTGGTGTCTTCGTCTCCGCTGGCAGAAGGCATCACGAAGAGCGTCTCCACGCCGTTGGCGGCAAGGCCCTTTACGATGCCGTAGCAAGCGGTGCCCAGACCGCCCGAGATATGGGGAGGAAACTCCCAGCCGAACATCAGAACTTTCATTTTTATACCTCCTCTTTATATTTGTTGATGAGATATTCTACTGTGAGGATGGCACCCGTAGCGGTGGCGGAGTTGATGGCTCCGTGCGGGTAGTGGGGCGGATTGCCGTCGTACAGTTCGGCGACTGCGCCGATGCCGTGGATTGTCATATCCTCTTCAAAGCCCTTGATCATCTCGCGGGCCTCGCGCAGGAAGGCGTTGTCGTAGAGCTTGAATCCAGCCATAGCATAGTACTTGAGAAGCCAGGGACGGGTGCTGCCGTTGTGGTAGGCAAGGTCACGCTCGTGCTGGTTGCCGTCGTAGATGCCCTTGAACAGCGGATTCTTGGGGCTGAGGGTGCGGATGCCGCGGGTGGTGAGCAAATCCTGACGGACTGCACGGAACACCTGGTCCTGAACCTCTTCACTGAGCGGGCTGTAGGGAAGGGCCACTGCAAACAGCTGGTTGGGACGGGTGTCGACATTCTGCCCGTCGACTCCGATGAAGTCTGCCAGATGGCCGCGCTCCCGGCACCAGAACATATTGTAGAAATTGCGGTCTATCTTGTCTGCGACATCCTCGTAGAGCGATGCCTTCTTGATGTTCTTGGCGTGCTTGCGCTCCATATTGGCGGCAAACCGCAGGGCGTTGTACCACAAAGCGTTGGTCTCTACCTGATAGCCGGCACGCTCGGTTACCGGATGGCCTTCTGTGTAAGCGTTCATCCAGGTGAGGGCCGTGCCGGGTATCGATGCCCAGAGCAGGCCGTTGTCGTGCAGGCGCGCTTCGGGACGGCCGCCCGCCAGATAACTGCCCAGAATGGCGTTGACGGTGGCGCCGTATTTGTCCCATACTACCTTGCCGCGGCCGGTAAATGCCGCCAGCTCCTGTATCAGGGTTATGAATCCCAGCGGCGCCTCCACGTCATTGCAGGAGGACATCAGCGCGGTGTTCCATTTCTCTGCCTGGCCGTCGACCACTGCCATAAAGTCCTTGACGCTGCCGGTGTTGTGAAGGATGATGCCGGGAGCGGAGATGTAAGTCCCGCGAAGGTCGCCGACGCCAAGCCAGGTGAAGCCGCTGCTGATCTCCAGCCACTGGCGGTGGAAGAGCAGGCGGGAGGCGGCGTGGCGCAGGGTGGAGTCAAAGTCGTCCAGAGTGCCTATCGCAGAAACCTCCTTGGTGAACTGACGCTTGAATGCGGCGGGGTCACAGGGGGCTGTGGATGCGGAGAAAATTATGCTTTCGCCCTTCTTGATGGGCATTTCAAAATATCCGGGGTTGAAAAGATCCTCGGTGCAGTCAAATCCGCGGCGGTACTCTTCCGGATAAGTTACGCCGTTGTACCAGGATGAGTCGCCGGTGAAGGTGGCCTTCTTGCTGAGCTGCATATAGAGGGTGGGGAGAACCTGGTAGAGCTTGTAGGCCATACCGTTCTCCACCTCGGTGCCGCGTGTGTCGGCCACGTCGTTCTTGCTGGTGAGGGCGTGGATGCTGCGGAAAGAGAGCAGCGGACGCAGCCTGAGGGTGGTCTGCGAATGGGCGTCCAGCAGGGTGTACTTGATAAGGACGCGGTCTTCGTTCTCTACCATCAGCAACTGTTTCTGGAGCTTGATGCCGCCGATGTAGTAGGTGATGGTAGGTATGGGATCGTTTTCGTAATCGACTATGTATTTGTGCCCCCTGGGCTCGAACACCTTGCCGTAGCAGTGGATGCCCAGGTTGAACTGCTTCTCGTGCTGGATGAGGGTCTCATCGAGAGAAGAGAGCAGAATGTGCCGGCGCCAGTTCATCTCCTCTATGGGGACGGCCAGCAGGCAGTGGTATTTGCGTGTGTTGCAGCATACGATAGTGGTGTTTGCGTATGCTCCGGTGCGGTTTGTGGCAATCAGCTCCCGCTTGAGGGAATACTCCAGATTGACCAGTTCCGCCTTGTTGAATTTTAGATACGCCATTGAAATTTGCGACTTTACGTTTGAAACAGCAAAGTTAGTAAAAATTCTTTTTACTATAGGTATAAACCTCAAAGAGGTGCCGGTTTGTTTTTAGGCTAAAAAATGATTAAATTTGCAACATGATTCCGTTCGATAGTAAGAGTTTCTTATCGACTGCGATCGTTCTGACCATGGTCTGTGTGAGCATTGCGGCTTGCCGCAACGCAAAGAAACCCGACTATCAAGTTCCCGAACTGCCTTATTCCCAGATGCGTACAGGAGACCTTGTTTTCCGTACGGGGATAAGCCTGTACAGCCAATTGATCAATGCGCATACCGATACTGTCCAATATAGCCATGTAGGACTTCTCGTGGACTTGGACTCATCATGGTATGTGGTCCATTCAGTTCCCAAGGAGCTGGATCAGCCTGACGATTTTGAACGGGTCAAACTGGAACCAGTGGATACATTCCTTTCACTAAGGAGATGCCTCCATGCCAATCTTGTGCATACACCGTTGCCCCGGACAGACCGCGTAGTATCCAGGGCGCTTGAATATGTCAGGGACAGTGTCAGGTTTGATAAGGCATTTGATTTGGAGGACACAACCAAATTGTACTGTACGGAACTGATTTGGCGGCTGTTTTTGATTGAGGGGATTGACCTTAGCGAAGGCCGGCGCAGCTTCGTTATGATGCCACAACTTAGAGGTAAAGGCTGTATCAGTCCAAATGACTTGCTGTTGTATTCAGGAAATGAAAGTTACTTTTATTACTAATAACCAAAATTACTATTGTTATGAAAAAACTATTTGTAATCTTTAGTATGCTTGCAATTGTGGCAGCTGCAATGGCTGTGTCTTGCAAGAAAGAAGCTAAGGACTCCATCAAACTCGACAAACAATTCGTGAATGTTTCCGACAGGGCAGAAGTTATCACCATGAATGTTACAGCAAGCGGAGAATACAGTGGACAGCCCGATGCTGAGTGGCTCAGTGTATCTGGACCCACCATTACTGTCTCCCCGAATTATTATGAGGCTGCTCGTACAGCAAACGTTACGTTCTATTGTGGCTCAGAAAAAGCAACAGTGGTCATCAACCAGGCAGGTCGTGGTCCTAAGGAGGTAGTAGCTGTTGTCATAGATGCACTTCTTGTAGGTGATTTCCCTACTTTCTGGGAGTGTGTCGACATGACTGATGCACAAAAGGATTATTTCCTGGAGCAGTACAATACGAAGACGGATAGTGAGACTACAGAAGAAACTGATTTCAAGGGGTATAAGGTTATATCCGAAACTATTGACAACACGACAGGTACAGCAGTCGTGAAAGTTAAATACGAGTACAAAGAACACGAAGATTCAGAGCAAGATTGGCCTTTGATCAAGAGGGATGGTAAGTGGAAACTAGATATGAAAATAGATGAGCTTTTCTCAGGTAAATAGTCTCCATTAGATTCCCAGGATGTTCTTCTTGCTCTGACCGATTCTGAAATCTTTCAGGTAGAAGGGCTCCATATAGGCAACATCTTCGAAATCGCTCGCCAGATATTTTTGGCGGGCGATTTTTGCCATATACCGGGCCTCGGGGCGGCAGGGGAGGAACAGGGCGTTTGGATTGTTGATTACGGACTGGAACTTTTCGCAGCCGTCGCCGCAGAAAAGTACCTTGCCTTTAGAGAGAAGATCCTTGTATGACTCACCGTCCAGAACCAACGGTTCTATCTCGCCGATACGATTGGCACCATCGTCATACACCGCCTGATAAACCTCCATACGCCGGGCGTCAATCATCGGGACGATGAAGTCAGGACGCTCGCCCTTGTACAGCTCAAGTGCCTGGATAACAATCAAATCCAGGGTGCCGACGCCTATCAGGGGGATGCCGGCGCCAAAGCACAGCCCTTTGGCCAGCGACACGCCCACGCGCAGGCCGGTGTAGGAGCCGGGGCCGCTGCTGACAGCCACCGCCTTGCAGTCTTTTACGCTGAGGCCGGCGGTCTTGAACATTTCGTCTATGGCCGGTGCTAGACGGGACGACTGGGCCCGTGGCTGGTCTATCAGACAGCTGGTTATGATCTCTTCGCCGTTTGAAATGGCGGCTGAACAGAAATCGGCGCTGGTTTCGATTGAAAGTATCATAGCTGTGTTTTTACCTTGTCCCCCTCTTTGAGGGTCTTGTTGATAGTCTGGAAGGGACCTGTGACCACCCGGTCGCCTTCGCTCAGCCCGCCGCATATCTCGACCCGGCCGAAATCCTGGATTCCGCAGGTGACCGCAACGGGTTTGACGCGGCCGTCGCCATCCACAACCCAAACGGTTTCGCGGCCGTCCCTTACAACTACCGACTGCAAAGGTACGGTTAAAATGTCGTTTTTGGAACCGGTGACTATAAGTACCGATGCCGACATTCCCGGTAACAACCGTATAACATCCTGAGGCTCAATGCTTATCCTTACTTCGAAATCGGTGTTGGAGCCCATCTGGCTTTCTCCGACAGAACATCCGGCAATTTTGCTGACATACCCTTTCAAGGCGATGCCGGGAGCGGCGTCTGGTTTAATTTGGGCTTCTTCACCTTCCCTTACCGAGATGATGTCGCTCTCGCCGATATTCACCACAATCTCCATGCTGTCCAGGTCGGCGATGGTCATCATTTCCGTGCCCGCCATGGTGCTGGTGCCGACCACCCGTTCGCCCGGCTTTACCCGTAGCGACGACACGACACCATCCATAGGGGAATAGAGCAGCGTTTTGCGCAGTTCACTGCGGGCGGCAGCCAGGGAGGCCTCTTCTGCCGCAACCCTGTATTCGCATTCGCCGGCCCTTGCAGAGGCGGTCTCAAAGGCAATCTGTGCCTGCTGCAACTGCGCCAGGCAGGAGGCATCGCTCTCGTACAGGGCGTTCATGCGCTCGTATTCCAACTCCCGAAGGCGGGCTTCGCAAACCTGCGCGTCGCGTGCCTTGAGGGCGGTGCCCAGGGCCGCCTTGCAGCGGGCTATGGCCATCAGGTAAGATTCCTGCTTGATTTTCAGCAGCAAATCGCCCCGTTTCACCGTGTCGCCCTCTTCAAAGTAAATGTCGGTAATCTCCCCTGAAACATCGGGAGAAATCTTCACCTGCCGCACCGGACGGATCCTGCCGTATGCCGAGGCCGTTTGGGTTATGGACCCCCGCTGACAGAGGGCTGTCTCAACCTTTTGGGCTCCGCTTCCGCGCCGTCCGGCCAGAATGGCC